>CAZMRX010000027.1:0-25763 GCA_964568755.1 uncultured Acidobacteriota bacterium
GAAGTGCAGCCAGTTCGGCGACGCGGTGATCGCGGCGATGTAGGAAAGACGAGGGCCGGGGGCCGGAGGCCTCAGCAAGCGCCCCCGGCCGCTGACGCCGAGCTTCAGAAGTCCAGCTTGAGCGCGAACTGCATCGAGCGGTTGTCGGCAATGGTCGAGGTGATGCGGCCCGCGGTCGGCGAGCCGATGTTCGCGTTCGGGAAGCCGAACTGCGGCGTGTTGAACAGGTTGAACGCGTCCGCCCGGAACTGCAGGCGGAAGCGCTTCGCGATCGGGAAGGTGCGCGAGAGCGACACGTCGATGGTCTGCGTCCCGGGGGCGTAGAGCACGCCGCGGCCCGAGTCGCCGTACGTGTTGGGCGGCGGGGCGACGAACGCGGTGGTGTCGAACCACATGTCGACGGTGGGGTTGTCCAGCCGGCCGTCGCCGATGCGGTTCGGCCAGGACGGCGCGCCGTTGTTGACGCCGGTGTTCAGGAAGACCGTGAAGGGCCGGCCGGTCGAGAGCGTGACGATGCCGCCGAACTGCCAGTTCTCCAGGATCGGCTTCAGGATGCCGGAGCTGGCGAGCGCGCGGCCCTCCCCGAACGGCAGCTCCCACACGTAGCTCAGCACGAAGCGGTGCTTGACGTCGAAGCCCGAGGGCCCGCGGCTCTCGTCGAAGAGCGTCACGCTCTGCGGCCCGCCCACGGCGCCGCCGCCCGAGGCCGGCGCGCCCGCGTAGTCGAGCGCCTTGGCGAAGCTGTAGCTCGCCAGGAACTGCAGCCCGCGCGAGAAGCGCTGGTTCAGCTTCACGTGCAGGCCGTGGTAGTCCGACTCGTTCGACGGATCGAAGTACAGGATCTGCGTGACGTTCGAGAGCGGCTGGATCAGCCGGCGCGAGGCCTGCGACCCGGGCCCCGGCTGCACCTCGTTGATGTTGGCGGCCCAGATCAGGTTCGAGCCGTGGCTGCCCGCGTAGGCGATCTCGGCCATCAGCGTGTTCGTGAGCTGCCGCTCGTAGCTCACCTGCCAGGAGTCCATGTGCGGCGTCTCGTTGGAGAACGCGTGGCCGAACACGATCGGGTTGGCCGCGTTGAGCTCGGCCGTCCCCTGCGGCTTCACCGGCACGATCGCCGGGAACGGGTTCGACAGGCGCGGGACGCGCGACGGCGAGAAGTCGAGCGGGTTCGTCTCCACGCTGTAGTTCTGCGAGATCGAGTTCGGGATGTTCTGCTCGAGCAGGTTGCCGGCGGCGTGCGGCACCGGGAAGTAGCTGCGGCCGTAGCCGGCACGGATCACGTTCTTGGCGTCTCCCGTCACGTTCCAGGCGATCCCGAAGCGGGGGGCGAAGTTGCCCCAGCGCGTCTCCTTGTTCGCGCGGCGGCTGGCGCTCTCGCCGGCGTACACGAGCTGCATGCCCACGGGGTCGTAGTTCGGCAGCCGGTCCTCCTTCTCGGTGTCCGGCACGTAGACCTCGTAGCGCAGGCCGAGGTTGAGCGTGAGGTTCTGGCTCACCCTCCAGTCGTCCTGCACGAAGATCGAGTGCTCCGAGTTCGTGTAGTCGTAGACGTCGAGCAGGAAGCCGCGCGAGCCGCCGGTCGTGTAGCCGAGCAGCAGCGTGGCGAAGCCGGATCCCTGGCTGTTCGTCTGTGGGTTGTTGGTCAGGTTGCGGTTGATCGCGATGCTGCTGCGCGTGTTGGTGTTGGTGAACGGTGACGGCTTCCTGAGGATGAAGCGGTAGCCGGTCTTCACCGAGTGCCGCCCCGTGATCCAGGAGACCGTGTTCTCGAACTGGTAGTGGATCTGCTTCGGGTTCACCGGCAGGAACGCGGGCCCGCCCGAGATCCCCGTCACGTCCTGGATGTTGAGGTTGGGCAGCCCGGAGGTGAACTCGCTGACGTTGATGCCCTGGATGCCGAGGCTGGTGGCCGCCTCGTGCCCGAAGTCCGAAGGGACGGTCTCCGGGTTGGTCTTGGCGTAGCCGAGGCGCAGCTCGTTGACGACGCTCGGCCCGAACAGGTGCGTCCAGTTGAAGGCCGCGCCGTGGGTCGTGAGCCGCGTGTTCTGGATCCCGGCCACGAAGGGTCCGAGGTCGAAGCGAGAGGCCGCCTCGGGAGGCGTCGGCAGGCAGCAGGCCGCCTGGCCCTGCGGCGCGTCGAGCTTGTACTCCTCGTAGCTGAAGCGCACGAAGAAGCTGTCGCGGTCGCTCGCGCGATGGTCGATGCGGCCGGTGAAGGAGTGGTCGCGAACCGTGCGGTTCACGGTCGAGGTGTAGTTGTCGAAGGCGCCCGCGCCGTTCGGCAGCGGGTAGATCGACGCCACGTTCAGGCCGACGGCGTCGAGCCGATCCGCCGGGATCACGTTGCCCGGGAACGGGTCGCGAATCACGCCCGTCCCGTTCGGGTTCGGCCGCGTGGTGAGCGGGTCGTAGATCACGATCAGGTTGCCGTTCCGGTCGCGGTAGTCGCTGAAGTCCCCGCGCTGCATCGCCGCGGTCGGCACGGTGTTTACGAACACCTGGCCGCGATCCTCCTTGATGCCGGCGTAGTCCACGAAGAAGAACGTCTTGTTCTTGATGATCGGGCCCGACAGCGCCGCGCCGAACTGGTGCCGGTCGAGCGGCGCCTTGGGCGCGGTCGGCAGCGCGAAGAAGTTCTTGGCGTCGAAGCGCTCGTCGCGCCAGAACTCGAAGGCGGTGCCGTGCCACTCGTTGTTGCCGGACTTGGTCGAGACCGAGACGACTCCGGCGCCGCGTCCGAACTCGGCCGAGAAGGTGCCCGTCAGCACCTTGAACTCGCGCACCGACTCGACCGTGGGCTGCACGATCACGGTGTTGAAGGTGAACTCGTTGTTGTCGATGCCGTCCACCAGCCAGGCGTTGGTGTTCGCCTGCGAGCCGAGCGCGTTGAAGTTCGAGGCTCCGCGCGGGTTGAAGGTGGAGGCGCCCGAGAGATTCTCGCCGACCTGGCCGGCCGTGATGCCCGGAACCAGGTACACGAGCTGCGCGAAGTTGCGCCCGTTGAGCGGCAGCTCGCGCACCGCGCGCTCCTCGATCACCTCACCCAGCTCGGCGGAGTCGGTGCGCGTCAGCGGCGCGAGCCCGATCACCTCGGTCGCTTCCGTGAGGCCGCCGACTTCCAGCGTCGCGTCGACGCGCGCGCGCTGGTTGACCTGCAGCACCACGCCCCGGTGCGTGTACTTCTTGAAGCCGGCGAGCTCCACGGCCACCTCGTAGGTGCCCGGGATCAGGAAGGGCGCCACGAAGGAGCCGCCGGAGTCGGTCGTGTGCGTGCCCAGGGAGCCCTTGTTCGTCTCCCGGATCGTCACCGTGGCGCCCGGGACGGCCGCACCCTGCTGGTCCCTCACGGTCCCTACGATCGTGCCCGTCGTGACCTGAGCCTCGGTCGTTACGCTGTGCAGTGAGCCCAGAAGCGAGAGCGCGATCACGACGCCGCGCGCGACGCTGCTACGCATGGACATGGCTTCCTCCCTCTTGGCTGCCAACAGTTCCGTGCCGCGGGCTCGACGAGGGGCACCCCCATTTCGTCGGGCCATTCGATTGATTAGTCGTACTAATGAATCAAATGGTGCGTAGAATACTCAAATCGCTTTTCCAGTCAATACCAAAGATCGAGCACGGACCCGCATAATGGCGAGCACCATGTCGCGCACTGCCGCCGTTGGGCCCTTGAGCCGCCGCTACCCGCGAACGGGCCTGCACGGCCGCATCGTCCACTCGATCGGTCGCCGGATCGTGACCGGCGAGATCCGGCCGGGCGAGCAGCTGCCGACGCCGGCGCGCGTGCGCGCCGGCCGGGGGGTCGTTCGCGAGGCGTTCAAGGTGCTCGCCGCCAAGGGCCTGGTGGTGTCGCGCCCGAAGACGGGAACGCGCGTCCGGCCGCCGGAGTCCTGGAACCTGCTCGATCCCGACGTGCTCGCCTGGCGGCAGGAAGCGCTGCCCCGCGGCCCGTTCCTCGGCAAGCTCACCGAGGTGCGGCTGCTGATCGAGCCCGGGGCGGCGGAGCTGGCGGCGCGCCGCGCCGGGCCGGCCCAGCTGGCGTCGCTGCAGGCTGCCTTGCACGACATGCGCGCCGCGCTCGACCAGCTGCCCCCGGACTACGCGGCCTACAACGAGGCGGACGTGCGCTTCCACCGCGCGATCGTGCAGGCCTGTGAGAACGAGATCCTCGAGCAGATGGGAGCGATGGTGAACACGACGCTGCTCGTCGCTTTCAACGCGGCGATCCAGGTCCCGGGCCTGGCGCGCGCCTCGCTTCCCCGGCACCAGGCCATCCTCGACGCCATCCGCCGCCACCAGCCCCATCGCGCCCGCGCCGCCATGAGCCGACTGGTGCAGAACACGGGTCGCGCGATCGGGAAGCTCGGTCGCTGAGCTCACGACCGCGCGGGTCGAGCAGGCCGACTGCGGCGCCGCTGCGGGCTAGCGTTTCGCCTTGATCTCAGCGAGGCGCCTGGCCAGGTACTCCTCGTACTCCTTCTTGAGCGCCGGGTCGGCCGGGGAGCCGTAGATCTCGCTCGACTTGTACCGGCCCTCGTCGAACTTCTTCTTCGTCCACTCGTCGTGGATGTGGGTGACGTCGGCCTGGTCGAGGATGGCCTCGACCAGCGACGGGGGGACGAAGTAGACACCCTCACGGTCGCCGAAGACGAGGTCGCCGGGGTTGACCGTCGCCTCGCCGATGCGGATCGGCACGTTGATGCCCGTGACCATCACGTCGCGGATCGGCGTCGGGTGGGCGTGGCGGAAGTAGGCCGGCATCTTGTACTGCACCAGGCCCTCGAGGTCGCGCACCGAGCCGTCGACGACGAGGCCGGCGGAGCCCGTCGCCTTCATGATGTAGTAGAAGAGGTTGTCGCCCACGATCGGGCCATCCGCCTTCTTCCCGAACATGTCGGCCACGAAGACGTCGCCGGGCTGGAGCTGGTCGATCGCGTACTGGTGGTTGTAGCGCGCGATGCCGGCCTTGCTGGCGTTCGCGGTGAGGGCGCCCATGATGTCGGGGCGCGCGGGCATGAACTGGACGGTGAAGGCGCGGCCCACGAGCTTCAAGCCGGGGTGAAGGATGTTGAAGCCGTCCGCCCACTGGTACTTGTAGCCCTTGCCGGGGAGCACCGCCCACACCTCCTCCGCGGAGAGGCCCCTGGCTCGCTCGATCAGGTGGTCGGGAATCTTCGGCCGCCCGTCGGGGAACCGCTCGAACGGGTTGTCGGCCGTGATCTCGACGAGCTGCTCGCGCGTGAGCCTGAACAGCTGCGCGTGGCAGGGAGCGGCGAGCGGCATCAGCAGGGCGGCGGCCAGGGCGTGGCGGAACACTGGGATCATGGTCGGCTCCTTCCGCTGTCGGGTATGCTCCCGATGCGCGGGAGCTTACCATCGGGAGGACGACGATGCGCCGAACCGAGGACGTGAGGTGCGCTCGGTCCGGAGCTCGACGTGCCGGTCCCAACAGGAGAGGAAGGGGCAAGCCATGACACAGCCGATCCCTCGTCGCGCGCTGCTGCTGACGTTCGCGGCGGTCGCGGTGGCCGCCGTGCTCGTGACCGCGGCCGTCGCCCAGGTGGCGCCCGCAGCCACGGACGACCCGCTCATCGCCGGCTTCAAGGCGACCTACCCCGCCTCGGTCTCCGACGCCGTCGAGCTCGTGACCGGCAAGAGCGGCACGATGCGGCACGACATGAAGCTGGTGACCGGCCAGGCGATGGTCGGCCGCGCCGTCACCTCGCTCGCGAAGCCGGCGCCGCCCGCGGGCGCGACTCCCGCGCTCGCGACGAAGCACTCGGTCGAGATGATCGACGCGGCCAAGCCGGGCGAGGTCGGCGTGATCGTGATGGAAGGCACGCTCGACATCGCCGCCATGGGCAACCTGATGGGCACCGCGGCCGTCGTGCGGGGGATGGCCGGGATGGTGCTGGACGGGGCGATCCGTGACATCTGGGACATCCGCCGCATGGGCCTGACGGTCTATGCCCGCTCCTCCACCCCCAGGACCGCGGTCGGCCACTACGCCACGGTCGCGAGGAACGTGGAGGTGGAGTGCGCCGGGGTGACGGTGCGCCCCGGCGACATCATCGTCGCCGACGAGGACGGGGTGGTGGTCGTCCCGCAGGAGCGGGCCCACGAGATCCTGAAGAAGGCCCAGGAGATCGACGAGCGCGAGCGCGGCATGTTCCCGTTCATCCGGGAGCACAAGTCGATCCAGAAGGCGATCGAGCTCTTCGGCCGCATCTGAGTGCCCTGGACCCATCGAGACGTCCGACTGTCGTTCACCAACGGAGAAGCTGCATGACCAGAGCGTGTGCTCTCGCGATCGTCCTCTCCATCGGCGGCTCTCTCGCCAGTGCCGAGACGCTGGCGATTGGCGAGAAGGAGTACTTCGAGAAGCGGGGGCTCAACGTCCTCGTCTTCACGAACGAGTACAACGGCATGTTCTTCGACGAGAAGACCGCCGGCATCGAGATCATCCACCACGGCGTCCGGACGGCCACCGGAGGAGCCGTCCGTCTGAGCCCCACGCCCGAGCAGTGGGACCAGATCCCGAAGCTCGTGAGCCGGAAGGTCGATCCGAAGTCGAACACCATCGAGGTCACGCTTCGCTACGAGGCGTTCGACTTCGACTCTCGCGTGGTCGTGACGCCGGCCGGCGCCGGCTTCAAGGTCGCGGTGTTCGTCGAAAAGCCAGTGCCGGCCGCGCTCGAGGGCCGCGCGGGGCTCAACCTCGAGTTCGTACCGTCGCGGTACTGGGAGCGCACGTACCTCGCGGACGGCAGACCGGGCATCTTCCCCCGCTACCCGGCCGGCCCGACCACCTCCCTTCCGGCCGAGAAGAAGATCGCGCAGTTCGAGGGGTACTCGACCTTCGACCTGCACGGCCGCGACGGCTACGTGGAGGCGCTCCCGCTGGCCGCGGGGAAGACCCTCGTGTTGGCGCCGGAGGACCCCGAGCGGCGCGTGACGATCCGGTCCGAGTCGGGCGAGCTGCAGCTCCTCGACGGCCGCAACCTCGCCCAGAACGGCTGGTACGTCGTCCGCACGCTGCTGGCGCCGAAGAGTACCGGCAAGGTCGCCGAGTGGTCCGTCGAGCCGCACACGATCCCGGGCTGGACGCGGACGCCCGTGATCGGCTTCTCGCAGGTGGGCTACCACCCCTCGCAGCCCAAGCGCGCCGTGATCGAGCTGGACCCCAACGACACGCCGCTCGAGGCCGCCTCGCTCGTCGAGATCCGGCCCGACGGCCGGGAGGTCGAGAAGCTGAAGGCCAGGGTCGCGCCGTGGGGCCGCTACCTGCGCTACGACTACGCGGTGGCCGACTTCTCGTCCGTCACGGACCCGGGCCTCTATCTCATCCAGTACGGGCCGCACAGGACCGGCGCCTTCCCGATCGCTCCCGACGTGTACGAGCGCGTCTGGCACCCGACGCTCGACGTGTTCTTCCCGGTCCAGATGGACCACATGTTCGTCAACGAAGGCTACCGGGTCTGGCACGGGGCGGCTCACCTCGACGACGCGATTCAGGCGCCGCTCGACCGGCAGCACTTCGACGGCTATCGGACGGGTGCTGCGACCAACACCCCGTACCGGCCGGGCGAGCGGATCCCGGGCCTGGCGGTGGGCGGCTGGTTCGACGCGGGCGACTTCGACATCCAGGGCGGGTCGCACGCGGCGACGGTCTCGAGCCTCGTGGCCACGTGGGAGACGTTCCGGCCGCAGCGCGACCAGACGCTCGTCGATCAGCGGCTGCGCTTCGTCGACATCCACCGCCCGGACGGCAAGCCGGACCTGCTGCAGCAGATCGAGCACGGCGCGCTGCAGATCGCGGCCCAGTACCGCACGCTCGGCCGCCTGTCGCGCGGCATCGTCGACGGCGAGCTGCACCGCTATCACCACCTCGGCGACGCCTCGACGCAAACCGACAACCTGATCTACGACCCGTCGCTGAAGCCGTACCAGACCGAGGCAGGCCGCAGCGGCACGCCCGACGACCGCTGGGTCTTCACCGAGTCGTCGCCGGGCGCGAACTACGCCGGAATCGGCGCGCTGGCCGCGGCCAGCCGGGCGCTCGGCGGCTTCAACGACCCGCTGGCGAGCGAGTGCCTCGCGCTCGCGAGGAAGGCGTACGCCGAGGAGCGGGCCCGCCCGGCGCCGGCAGCGCCGGCGCCCGGCTTCGGGGCGGCGTTCGGCCAGCTCGCCGAGCTCGCGGCTGCCATGCAGCTGCTGGCCGCGACCGGCGAGCCCCAGTACCGCGACCGCTTCAGCGAGCTCGTGTGGCCCGCGCTCGACCGCAACGCCGGTATCACGCTCCAGCTCGCCGCGCGGGCGGTGCCGCTGATGGACGCCGCCTACGCGACGAAGCTGCGGCCGTACGTCGAGAAGCACAAGGCCGAGCTCGAAGGCATGCTCCGGCAGAACCCGTACGGCGTGCCGATCGGCACGCGCGGCTGGGCCGGAAACTCCCAGGTGATCGGCTGGGCGACGACGAACTACCACCTGCGCAAGGCCTACCCGGACCTCGTGGGCGCGGAGCTCGTCACCCGCGGCCTGGACTACCTGTTCGGCACGCACCCGGCGCACAACTACTCGTTCGTGTCCGCCGTCGGCAACCGCTCCAAGCACCTGGCCTACGGCAGCAACCGCGCCGACTTCGCGTTCATCGCGGGCGGCATCGTGCCGGGCGTGCTGGTGCTGAAGCCCGACTACCCGGAGAACATGGACGACTGGCCCTTCCTGTGGGGCGAGAACGAGTACGTGATCGACATCGGCGCGAGCTACGTCTTCCTCGCGCACGCCGCGCAGGAGCTGCTCGGCCGGTGACCAGGGGGCACGCTCCGAGCCTGAGGGGTGTTACGAGCCCCTCGGCGTCCTCGACGCAGGCCGCCCCCTACAGCCTGCCCTTCACGTGCGGCGTGCCGGCCACGGGCTGACCGCCGCCGACGCTGACCTCGACCGCTGACTCGAGCAGGTCCTCGGACCCGAGCGTGAAGCTCACCTCGCGGCTCTCGCCGGCGCGCAGGTGGATCCGCTGGAAGCCGCGGAGGCTCCGTATCGGCGCTTCCACCCCGCGGCCGCCGCCGACGTAGAGCTGAACCACCTCGTCGCCGTCGCGGGTCGAGGTGTTCCTGACCGTCGCGCGCACCTCCGCGCCCTTCGGCGTCCGCCTCGCGACGAGACCCGAGTAGGCGAAGCTCGAGTAGCTCAGTCCGAAGCCGAACGGGAAGAGCGGCTCGCCCCTGAAGTACCGGTAGCTGCGACCCTGCATCGAGTAGTCCGTGAACGCGGGCAGCTGCTCCACGCTCTTGTAGAACGTCACCGGGAGGCGGCCCGCCGGGTTGTTGACTCCCGCCAGGGTTTCCGCGATGGCCGTGCCGGTCTCCTCGCCGCCGTACCACGCCGCGACGAGCGCTGCGGCGTGCTCCGCCGCGAAGTTCGCCGCGATGGCGCTCCCGCTGGTCAGAACCACGACTACCGGCTTGCCGGTGGCGATGACCGCCCGCACCAGGTTCTCCTGCGGCTCCGGCAGGTCCAGGCTGGTGCGGTCTCCGCCCTTGAAGCCGGGGATGTTCACCCGCCGCATCTCTTCGCCTTCGAGCTCGGAGCTCAGCCCGACGAAGAGGATCGCGACGTCGGACTCCTTCGCGAGCGTCACGGCCTCGGCGAGAGCGGCGCCTGCGGGCGGAATCCAGCCGAGCTGAACCGTGCCGCCCCTGCCGGGTTGCCGGTACTCGACACGCAAGGCGTACTTGCGGCCACCCTCCAGCTGGACCTTGACGTTCGGCGGCCGCCGAGGTCCCGGGGCCGCCTGGGTCGAGGTCTGCCGGGTGGAAGGACCGCTGCCGAAGTCCAGCTCCTTCTCGTCGAGGAACAGCCGTGCCGTCGCGGTACGGTTCCACATCCCGGTACGAACCGTCAGGTCGTACTCACCCGTCGCCGGCGCCGTCAGGACGGCCGTCCAGCGCAGCGAGTACTTCTCGCGGCCGGCCGCCGCGACGACGGCGGGGTCCTCCATTCCCATGTCGAAGTACGGGCGCGGCTCGACACGGCGGAGCTTCGGCTCGCCCTGGAGATCGGGATTGTCGAAGTACTCGACCCGCACTCCGCGCCCGTCGCCCCCCGCGGGCGTCAGGAATTCCGCAGGAACCAGCGCGTGAGTGCTCGCCGTGTAGGTCGCGCCGAGGGCGTGCCGCACCTGTGCGGCCGGGAACTGCTTCGCGAGCCCTTCGAGCGGCGTGACCTGCCTGGACGAGATGCCGTTGTAGTTGCCGAGCAGCGCCACGGGGTCGTCGGCCGACGGGCCGATCACCGCGATCCTGCCCACCGACGCGCGCAGCGGCAGGACGCCGCCCTCGTTCTTCAGGAGCACGATCGCCGCCCGCTCCGCCTCCCGCGCCAGCTCTCGGTGCGCGCTCGAGTCGTTCTCGGAGATCGCGATCGTCGAGTACGGGACCTGCTCCTTCGGATCGAACATGCCGAGGCGGAATCTCGCGACCATCAGCCGCTCGAGCGAGCGGTCGAGCTCGGCCTGCGTGAGGCGGCCGGCCTTCACCTCGTCGACCAGCGTCTTGTACTCGGTGCCGCACGTCAGGTCCGTGCCCGCCTTGACGGCCGCGACGGCCGCACCGCCGAGCGTGGGCGTGTACTTGTGGTTCTGGTGAATGTCGTTCACCGCGCCGCAGTCGCTCACCACGTAGCCCCCGAAGCCCCACTCCTCGCGCAGCCGCTTCTGAATGAGGTCCGCGCTGGCGCAGCCGGGGGTTCCATTCACGGCGTTGTAGACGCACATGATGGAGTGGGCCTTGCCCTCGACGACGGTCGCTCGAAACGCCGGCAGGTACGTGTTCACGATGTCGGACTCGCTCACCCTGGCGTCGAAGGCGTGCCGTTCCGGCTCCGGGCCGCTGTGCACCGCGTAGTGCTTCGGTGTCGAGACCACCTTCAGGTAGCGGGGGTCGTCGCCCTGCATCCCCCTGACGAAGGCGACGCCCATGCGGCCCGTCAGGTAGGGATCCTCGCCGTAGGTCTCCTGGCCGCGTCCCCAGCGAGGGTCGCGGAAGATGTTGATGTTCGGCGACCAGTACGTGAGCCCGGCCGTGCGCCCGGGCAGGGTCATCAGTGCCTCGGGGCCGGATGGGGCGGGACGCGTCTGGGCATCGTTGTACTTGGCGCGCGCCTCGGTGGAGATGACGTCGGCCACCTTGTGCATCAGGTCGGTGTCCCAGGTGGCGGCGAGCCCGATCGCCTGCGGGAACACGGTGGCGCGGCCCTGGGCGACGCCGTGCAGCGCCTCGTTCCACCAGTTGTAGGCGGGAACGCCGAGGCGCTCGATCGCCGGAGCCGTGCTCTGCATCTGCAGCACCTTCTCCTCGAGCGTCATGCGCGACACGAGGTCCGCGGCGCGGCGCTCCGGGGACAGGTTCGGATCCAGGTACGGCGCCGTCCCCGGCGGCTGGCCGAACGACGCCGAGCCGGTCGACAAGAGCAGTGCGATCACGAAGCGGTCGGGTTTCATGTTGGAGCCTCCTGACGCCGCTGCTGAGCATGCGACGGCATCACCGCGCCGCGCAACCCGCCGTACAATCCAGATCTTGAAGCTCCCCCTTCCAGGCCGGCAGCCGTGGCTCGCGGGCGCCTCCTGCCTCCTGCTCGCCCTGACCGCCCCCGTCCCGGCGGCTGGCGCCGATCTCGCCGCGCGAGGCTGGCCCTGGTGGCGCGGGCCCCTCGGCAACGGCGTGAGCCCGGACGGCGATCCGCCGCTTCGCTGGAGCGAGAAGCAGAACGTCCGCTTCAAGGTGGCGCTCGACGGCGACGGTCTCGCCACTCCCGTCGTGTGGGGCGATCGCATCTACGTGCTGTCGGCCGTCTCCCTCGAGTCCGGCCCGGACGCCAAGCCCACGACCGACGCGGCCGGCGTGCCGCTCACGCGGCAGCGCTACCTGGTCACCGCCTACGACCGCCGCGACGGCTCGCGAGCCTGGCAGCGGGTGGCCGTCGAGCGCACGCCTCACGAGAGCCGCCACCTGGAATCCGGCTGGGCCACCGCGTCGCCGGTGACCGACGGCGAGCGCCTCTATGCCCACTTCGGCTCCGCCGGCACCTTCGCCTATTCGCTCGACGGCGAGCTGGTCTGGAAGGTCGATCTCGGCGACATGACCGCGCGCCTCGGCTACGGCGAGGGCAGCTCGCCCGCGCTGTGGGGCGACACGCTGGTCGTCAACTGGGACCACGAGGGCGACTCCTTCGTGGTCGCCCTCGACGCGCGCACCGGCGCCGAGCGCTGGCGCCAGAAGCGGCCCGCAGAGCTGACGTCCTGGTCGACGCCGCTCGTTCTCGAGCACGAGGGCCGGGCGCAGGCGATCGTGGCCGCGGCCGGCCGCACGCGAAGCTACGACCTCCGCAGCGGCGAGCTGCTCTGGAGCGTCTCCGGCCTGGGCATGAACGTGATCCCCACGCCGACCTACGACGCGGGGATCCTCTACCTCGCGAGCGGCAAGCGCGACAGTCCGAGAATGCAGGCCGTCGACCTGCGCGGCGCCCGGGGCGACCTCGACGCCAAGGGAGCGGTGCTCTGGACCCGGGACCGCGACACGCCCTACGTCTCGACGCCGCTCCTCTACCGCGGCCAGCTCTACTTCTTCAGGCACACCAGCAGCTTCCTGACCTCGGTGGACGCCGCGACGGGCAAGACCCACTTCACCGAACGCACCGACCTCGGCAACGTCTTCGCGTCGCCGGTGGCGGCGGCCGGGAGGATCTACCTGGTCGGCCGCGGGGGCAAGGCGCTCGTGCTCGAGCCCGGGCCCCGGCTCTCGATACTCGCCACCAACCAGCTCGACGACGGCTTCGACGCCAGTCCTGTCATCGTCGGCCGCGACCTCTACCTGCGCGGCCGTCGCTTCCTGTACGCCTTGGCCCGCAGCGGCGGAGACTGAGCTCCGATTCGCCGGCCTCGAGCGGCATCGCCCCTGCGCCAAGCTGCCGCAGTCCCGGGGCGCGACACCTGCGGCCAAGCGGCTCGAACCTGCGGTCGTCGCCCGCGGGGCTTCAGACGCGCAGCACGCCGCGGAAGCCCCGCGCCTCGTAGTAGGACTCCGCCCCGTTGTGGTACGTGAAGACGCGCCCGAAGCGGTGGTCTCCGAAGAGCGCTCCACCGAGGTCGCGCACCGGCGCCGGCGTCTTGAGCCAGCTCGAAGTCTTCGTGTCGAAGGGCCCGAGCTTCTGGAGCTCGCGGTAGCCTTCCTCGTCGAGCAGCTCGATGCCCATCGCGGCCGCCAGCTCGAGGGCGCTCGTCTTCGGCTTGAACTTCTTGCGCGACCGGAGCGCCTCTCCGTCGTAGCAGACGCTGCGCCGGCCCTTGGGGCTTTCCTCCGCGCAGTCGCAGAACACGATCTCGCCGCTCTTCGCGTCGTGGCCGATGACGTCGGGCTCGCCTCCCGTCCTCTCCATCTCGGCCAGCGACCACAGCTTCGCGGGGTTCGCCTCGAGTCGCTTCTCCACGGCTGCCCACGTGAGGCCCCGATGTCGCCCCGAGTGGCCCTCGAAGCGCGCCTTCAGCGTCGCGAGCAGCGCGTCGCGCTCCGCCGCCGTCAGCCGCCTGGCTCCGCCTGTTGCCTTCGCCATGATTCCCTCAAGGATTGCCCTCGCGCACTCGAAGCTTGCGTCAGCCCGACGCGCGGCCCTGGCCGGCGCCTGCGCCGCGAAGACGCGCCGCCAGCGTCCCGCCGAGCCACGCCATCGGCAGGTAAGCGCCTACCAGGTCGAGCACGACGAACCAGGTCGGCGCGGGGATCATCCGGGCCGCCGCGATCCCCCCGGCGAGGAAGAGCGCGCCGACTCCCCAGGCGAGCGCCCGGCCGCGGCTCGCGGCCAGTCGATGCGCCGCGAACGCACCGGCGAGCGTCCCGAGCGCGTGCGCGAGGAACGGGAACACGAAGTGCCGCGGCTCGAACAGGTGGATCGACGCCGCGAAGCTCTCGGGATTCGTGACGTCGACCCCGGCCGGCGGCGGGAACACGTTCGGCCCCAGCATGACCAGCGACATGTTGACCACACCGCCGACCACGGCGCCTACGACGAAGGCGAGGAGGTTGCGCAGGATGACCATGGCGCGATCCTACGTGAAGAGCTGCCGCAAGAGTACCCGGCTCAGCTCGCGGCCAGAACCAGCACGCTGTAGGAGCGCGGAGGCAGCTCAACCACCATCTTCGCCCCAGGCTTCGCGGTCTCCAGCGGCCGCGGAGAGACGCGCTGCGGCTGCGCGAAGGTGTTGGCCGCCCGCAGGTCGTCGCCCGTCAGCACCTCCGCCCGCACCACGCGCGCGGGTGCTGACTCCCGGAAGACGAGCTCGAGCTCGCGCGCCTTCGCGAGGTCGCGGTTCAGCACGAGCAGGCACGACTCGCCCTTCTGCGCGTCGAATGTCCCCGCGACGTCCAGGTAGGGCACGTGGCTCAGGCCTTTCACCTCGTAGCCGTCGGTCTCGACCCGCAGGTCCAGGACGTGACCCCTGGCGTGAGCCAGGCCCCACGCGTAAGGATGGTAGGTGGTCTGGCGCAGCAGCCCGTCCGGGCTCGTGACGAGGGGTGCGATGACGTTCACCAGCTGGGCCAGGCAGCCGAGGCGCACGCGATCCGCGTGACGGAGCAGCGTGTTGACCGACCCGCCGACGAGGAGCGCGTCGCGCAGGTCGTACACCTCCTCCAGCAGGAGCGGGGCTTCCTGCCGCTTGCCGTCGCCGTTCGTCGCGCGGTACCAGACGTTCCACTCGTCGAAGCTCAGCCAGAGCCGCTTGGCCGACTTCTTGCGACCCCGAACCAGGTCGCAGACCGCCGCCACCTCCTCGATCTGCCGGTCCATCTCCAGGTTCAGGCCGAGGAAGCGCGCGTCGTCCTGGACCAGGGCGTCGCCGAGCCCGAAGTACCGGTGCAGTGAGATGGCGTCCACCCACTCGTAGCAGGCCTCGAGGGTCTGCCGGTCCCACTCGAGGTAGGTGGGCATGCTGGTCGCGCTCGAGCCGCAGGCCACGAGCTTCAGGCCGGGGTCCACGGTGCGCATCTGGCGCGCGGCGTCGGCCGCCTTCATCCCGTACTCGCTCGCGGTCATGTGCCCGATCTGCCAGGTGCCGTCCATCTCGTTGCCGAGGCACCAGTACTTCACCCCGTGCGGCTTCTCGATCCCGTGCGCGCGCCGCAGCTCGCTCCAGCGCGTTCCCTTCTCCACGTTGCAGTACTCCACGAGCGCCGCCGACATCTCGGCGCCCGCGGTGCCGAAGTTGGTGGCGAGCAGGGGCTCGGCTCCCACCTCCCGGCACCAGGCGACGAACTCGTTGGTCCCGAACTGGTTCGTCTCCAGCGAATTCCAGGCCCGGTCCAGCACCCGCGGGCGCGCGCTCTTCGGCCCGACTCCGTCCCGCCAGTCGTAGCCGGAGACGAAGTTGCCGCCGGGATAGCGCACGATCGGCACGCCGAGACGCCGCACCTCCTCGAGCACGTCGCGGCGGAAGCCGCTCGCGTCGGCGAGCTTCGACCCAGGATCGTAGACGCCGCCGTAGATGGCGCGGCCGAGGTGCTCGAGGAACGACCCGAACAGGTTCCGGTCCAGCGAGGCGATCGTGCGGGCGGGATCGACAAGAAGGCGGGCGCGGGGCGAGGCGACCGTCTGCGCCCGCGCCACCCGGGCGAGCCAGGAGTCGGCTCCGAGGGCGGCGGCGGTAGCGGCGGCCCTTCCCAGGAATGAGCGTCGACCAGTGGCCGGCATGGCGAAACCTCCTTCTATGAAGGAACGGCGGGTGCGCGACAGCTAAGGAGAGGGCTGGACGCCCGTTACTTCCCGCACCAGTCGGACGCTGTCGCCAGAATCGTCCATCTCGAAGAAGCGCGCGCGCTCGACCCGGCGGTTGGGCTGGTGGATCGCCATCAGCAGCCGTCCGTCGAAGGCCCGGAACAGCATCGGGTGCCCGCCGTCGTCGTCGAAGAGCGGCTGCTTCTGCTGGATCCAGGGGCCCGCGAGCGTGCCGCTCGCCGAAGTCGCGACGCCCGTCGCGTACTTTCGGGGACCGTAGCTCGACCACAGCATCACGAGCTTCCCCGTCTGCGTACGGTGCAGCCAGGCGCCGTCGGTGATGTACGCGTGGTAGCGCTTGCCCTGGAACAGCTCGCCGAGGTCGCCGCGGCAGCGCACCCAGTCGGCCTCCGAGGCATGGAAGAGCTTGCGCGGCGCCCCGACCGGCCTGGAGAGGTCGTCGGCGAGCCGCACGAGGTCCATGCTGCCGTCCGTGATCTGGATCCACTCGTGGGCAAAGATCATGTAGGGCACGCCGTCTTCGACCCACAGCGTGCCGTCGAGTGCCATCCAGTCGGGCGGCGTCTGGGGTCCGTTGCCGAGCGGGCGGAAGGGTCCCTCAGCTCGGTCCGCCACGAAGATCTCGGTCCCGCGCTTCAGGTTCTGCGGCCGTCCCTCCGGTGTCGGCAGGGTGTCCGTCGACGTCAGGGTCACGAACAAGTAGTACCGGCCCTTGTAGCGGTGAACTTCCGGGGCCCAGACCGTCTCGCGCCCCCAGTGGCCCGGCGGCAGCTCGAGCACCGTCCTGGGCGCGTCCCACGTCTCGAGGTCCTTGCTGGCGTAGACGACCACCTGCTTGAGGGGCTCCCGGGAGTCGATACCGTGTGTCGTGGAGCTGTAGACGTAGTAGGTCTTCGTGACGGGGTCGGCCAGGACGAAGGGGTCGCGGATGCGCACCTCCGAGCGCTGCTGAGCACCCGCCCCCGATGCCGGCGGAACGCCAGGCCACACGGCCGAGCACGCGGCGACGACGGCGAGGGAGAGCGTGAGCGTCCTCATCCTCATGACCCGTCCGGATCGCTTAGCGGAACAGCCTGGGTGCGAACTCCTTCAGGGACCGGCGCCAGGTCTGCCACTCGTGGTCCGTGCCGGGCGACTCGTAGTAGACGTGCTGGATGCCCGCCTCGGTCAGCGAGGTGTGCAGCCCACGGATCCCCGCGAGCATCCGCTCCGGCTCTTTCGTCCCGATGCCCACCCACAGCAGTCGCACCTTCTTGGCGAACGCCGCGGGATCGGCGAAGACGCCGTTGTAGGCCGTCTTGACGTCGAGCGGCTGACCGCCGAGCCCGGCGGCTCCGCTGAACCCGCCGATGTGCGAGAAGAGATCGAGGTGGTTGAGCGTCACCTGGAAGGTCTGGAACCCCCCCATCGACAGGCCCGCCATCGCGCGATGGTCGCGGTCGGGGATCGTCCGGAGAGTCGAGTCCACGTACGGGATGAGCGCCTGCGTCACGTCGTCCTCGAAGGCCGAGGCCATCTCGCGCATCGCGGCCGCCCGCTCCGGAGAGCCGGGGGGCTTGCCGGTGAGATCGGGAACGGGCTGGCCGGCACGCCGCGCGTACCCGTAGGCCATCACGACGATCATCGGCTTCGCGGTCCCCGCCGCGATCAGGTTGTCGAGGATGAAGTTCGCGCGCCCCTGCCGGATCCACCCGGTCTCGTCCTCGCCGCCGCCGTGCTGGAGGTAGAGCACCGGGTAGCGCGTCTTCGTCTCCGCGTCGTAGCCTGGCGGGAGGTAAACGAGCGCGTGACGCCAGGTGCCGGTGACCTTCGAGTGGTACCAGATCTCACGCACCTGGCCGCGGGGCACGTCCTGGATCGCGTAGTAGTCGGCGCCCGGCTCCGGGACCTCGACGGCGCTCGCGTGCTTGCCGCCGCCGAAGAACGCGTGGCTGCCGGGATCGCTCACCTCGGCACCGTCGATCACCAGCGTGTAGTAGTGCAGGCCGGGGACGAGCGGCTCCGTCGTGAAGCTCCAGAAGCCGTCCGCCTGCTTCACCATGTCCACCTTCGGCCCGCTCCAGAAGTTGAGCCGGATCTTCGTGGCTTCGGGCGCCTTGATCCGGACCTCGACCCTCCCGGCGTCGTCGACGCGCGGATACTCGGCGCCCCAGACGTTGGTCGTCGCGGGTTGGAAGCCGGCCGGCTCCTGCGCGGAGCCAACGCTCGCCACGAACAGTAGTGCCAATCCGAGCTGCTTCATCTCACCTCTCCTCGATCCGGTCCCGCGGTGCCGCCACGTCGCGGGTTAGTTCAGGGCCAGCACGACCACCGACTTGGCGGGCAGCTTGACCTCCAGCGTGTCGCCCTGGAGCGTGGCGCCCTGGAAGGCCGTCGGCTGCACCGCGTCCATGGCCGCGAACGTGTTGTGTGCGTCGATCGCCGCCGCCGTCAGGACTCGCCCAGCGACTGACTTCGGCGCGAGGCCGGCGAGCTTCACGGTCAGCGTCACGGCTTGCGCCGGGCTCGTGTTGGCGAGCGACAGGTGGACGGCCGAGCCCGCGGCCGCGCGCGTGGCGGAGGCGCTCAGCATCGGGATCTTCTCGTCCCCGAACGCGTAGTCGGGCGAGTGCAGCTCGACCGGCAGAAAGGTGCCACCCTGGTGGACCTTGAACATCTCGAACACCCAGTAGGTCGGCGTGCGCAGCATCTTCTCCTTGTCGGTCAGGATCATCGCCTGCAGCACGTTCACCGTCTGCGCGATGTTCGCCATCACGACGCGGCCGGCGTGCTTGTGGAAGACGTGGAAGTTGAGCGCCGCGACGAGCGCGTCGCGCAGCGAGTTCTGCTGGTAGAGGAAGCCGGGCTTCGAGCCGGGCTCCGGGTCGTACCAGGTCCCCCACTCGTCGACGACCAGGCCGATCTTCTTGTCTCCGCCCGGCCGGCGCGAGGGCGGCATCGCGGCCTCGGCCTTGTCCATGATCGCGGCGTGCTTCGTGATCAGCTCGTCCATGCGCAGCGTCCGCTTCAAGGTCGAGAACCACTGGTCGTCGCCGAAGCCGGTGGCTTTGCCCTTGGTGCCCCAGTTCCCCGTCGGCAGCGTGTAGTAGTGGAGCGACAGGCCGTCCATCCGCCGCCCGGCCACGTCCATCATCACCTCGGTCCAGCGGTACTCGTCGGAGTTGGCGCCGGCCGCGATGCGGTAGATGGGCTTGCTGCGGTCGTAGTTCTTGACGAAGGTGTTGTACTGCCGGTAGAGGTCGGCGTAGAACTCGGGGCGCATGTTGCCGCCGCAGCCCCAGGGCTCGTTCGCGATCCCGAAGTACGGCAGCCGCCACGGCTTCTCACGGCCGTTCTTGCGCCGCTCGTTGGCCATCGGCGAGACGGCGTCGGAGGTCATGTACTCGACCCACTCCATCATCTCCTGCGGGGTGCCGCTGCCGACGTTGCCGGTGACGTAGGCGTCCGTGCCGAGCTGCTCCACCAGGTCCATGAACTCGTGGGTGCCGAAGCTGTTGTCCTCGACCACACCGCCCCAGTGCGTGTTGATCATCGACGGGCGCTTGTCGCGCGGTCCGATCCCGTCCTTCCAGTGGTACTCGTCGGCGAAGCAGCCGCCCGGCCAACGCAGCACGGGGATGTCGAGCTGCTTCAGCGCGGCGACCACGTCGTTGCGGATCCCGCGCGTGTTCGGGATGGGCGACTCGGGGCCCACCCAGATGCCCTCGTAGATGCCGCGGCCGAGGTGCTCGGCGAAGTGGCCGTAGATGTTCCGGTTGACGACCGCTCCCGGCTGGTCGGCCCGCAGCACAGCGCTCGCGGTGCCGGTCGCGGGCGCCTGAGCCTGGCTGGCTGCCGTCAGGTTGAGTAGGGCGACGACGGTCGCGAGCGTGACCCATGCAGGGGTTCGGGTCTTCATCAGTCTGATCTCCTGCCGAGTGGCGTCAGCGAGCGCGGCCTTCTACTCGATCCGAACTCGCCGGACTCTATGCGCTTCCACGATCGGTGGTCAAATGGAGCCACCTATGAGTACGCGACGATTCGCCACGATGGTCGGCTGGGCGGCGCTTCTGCTTTCGTCTCCCGCGCTCGCGCAGACGTGGCTGGCCGACAACGGCAACGGGACGTTCACGAACCCGCTGTTCTTCGACGAGTTCTCCGATCCCGACCTGATCCGGGTCGGGAGCGACTACTACCTGACGGGCACCACCATGCACAGCATGCCTGGGTTGCCGGTGCTGCGGTCGCGCGACCTCGTCAACTGGACGTTCGTGAGCTACGCGCTCGACCGGCTCGACCTGGGGCCGTCCTTCCGGCTCGAGGACGGCCGAAACGAGTACGGGCGTGGGATCTGGGCGCCGTGCTTCCGCTTCCACGACGGCACCTACTACATCTTCTCCAACGTGAACGGGCAGACGACGCAGCTCTTCCGCGCCCGGAGCCCCGAAGGGCCCTGGACGCGGACGCCGATGAAGCGCTCGCTCCACGACCTTTCGGTGCTGTTCGACGACGATGGCTTGATCCACGTGGTGTGGGGATACCGGGGCATCCGCATCGCGCAGCTCACGCCGGACCTGACGGACCTCGTGCCGGGGACGGAGCGGGAGCTGATCGCACCCGAGGCCGGCATGGGCGAGGGCCTCCACTTCTACAAGATCGACGGCCGCTACTTCATCACCAGCGCCTGGTACCTGGACGAGATGCGGATGCCCGTCGCGCGGGCGGAGCGGCTCTCGGGACCCTGGGAGGTGAACCAGGAGGTGAGCCGGGGCGAGGACTTCGGCCTCGCGGTGAGCTATCGCCTCGCCTCACGGCAGCCGCCGCTCCGGATCAACCCGCCCGACGCCTCGAAGCCCGGCCGCAATGCCATCCACCAGGGAGGCATCGTCGACACACCCACGGGAGAGTGGTGGGGCTTCTCGATGATGGACGCCAACGCGGTCGGGCGCCTGACGGCGCTGTCGCCGGTGACGTGGCACGACGGCTGGCCCTACTTCGGCCTGCCCGGCAACCTCGGCCGCTCGCCGCGAACCTGGGTCAAGCCAAACACGGGCGCCACGGAGCCGCCTCGTGCGCCCTACGAGCGCAGCGACGACTTCACAGCCGATCGGCTGCAGCCGGTCTGGCAGTGGAACCACGTCCCGGTCGACGACCGCTGGTCGCTCACAGAGCGGCCCGGGTTCCTGAGACTCCACGCGCTCCAGGCCTCCGATCTCTGGCACGCGCGCAACACGCTCGGGCAGCGCGCCATCGGCCCGCGGTCCACGGTGACCGTGACCCTGGACGCCTCCGGACTCAAGCCGGGAGACGTGGCCGGGCTGGCGCTCTTCAACAGGCCGTACGCGTGGCTCGGCGTCGAGCGGAGCGACGACGGCCTGGCGCTCGCCCAGTTCGACGAGGTCACCGGCACCACCAGCCGGGCGCCCCTGAGAAACCCGCGGGTCTGGCTTCGCGCCGACTGCGATTTCGTGACGAACACCGCCCAGTTCCACTACAGCGGGGATGGTGCGACCTACGCGGCCATCGGTGAGCCTCACGTCATGGCCTACGGCCTCGTGACCTTCCAGGGCGTGCGCAACTCCCTCTTCGCCTTCAACACCCGGCCCGGCGCCGGGGGCGGCCACGCGGACTTCGACGCCATCGAGGTGACGGAGCAGCCGAGGTCTCCGATTCCGCACGGGAAGCGCATCGAGCTCACGGTGCGGGGTGGAACGGCTCCCCTCGTCCTCGAGACGGCGCGCACGTTCCGCGTGGAGGACCTTGGGCTCGGACGCGTTGTGCTCGAGTCCGACGGCCTCTATGTGTCGGTCGGTCGCGACCAGGCCGCGTCGCTCCGCCGCGGCGCCTCAGGCGAAGCGGAGACGTTCCAATGGATGGAGACCTTCGACGGCGACCTGATCCTGATGAGCCTCGCGACGAAACGCTACCTGCGGGTCGACCCGGGCGGCCGGCTCGTGGCCGACAGTCCGGGACCTCGCCCAGACGGCCAGGACGGCGTTCGCTTCCGGTGGCAAGTCCGCTGAGAGCAAGCCGCCTCGTCGCACGGGCTGGTCGAGCGGAGCCGCGTTGATCGTCTCGGCAACTTCGAACTCGGGGCGCCCCGAGTTGAGTCCGTCTTGATCAAGCTCGGATCGAGCGAGGGCCTATCGGGACGCTCCCGGAGAAACGAGACTCTGGCTGAAGAACTTCATCACCTGGTCCTGGAAGCGGAAGGCGATCCGGCTCGTGTGGGTCCCGGGGTAGACCTCGAAGCTGTTGGCGATTCCGTAGCGGTCGAGCGCGTCGTGGAGCTTGCCGGCGTCTGCCCGCAGCCGGTCCTCGTCGCCCACGTCGATCGCGATGGCGCGATAGCGACGCAGGTTCCCGACGTACTGATCCAGGAACGAAAGCGGGGCGTTGGCCGTCCACTTTGCGAGCACCTCCGGCTGTGGTATCCCGCCCTTCGTCGGGAGGTCCAGGTAGAGCGGAGGGTTCCCGGGGTTGGGTGACCAGGCGGCCGCGCTCGCCAGCTGAGCGCGCGGGAAGAACGGAAGGCCCGCTGAGTCGGCCGGCGTCTTCACGGCTTCGAGAGCTTTCTCGAGCTCCGGGTTCGCGGGTCCCGCTGGCCGCGGAGACAGGCAGCACGGGCTCATGATGTACAGCGCGCCGAACGCGTCGGCGTGCTTCATCCCGATGCGCGTGGCGCCATAGCCTCCCATCGAGTGGCCCACCAGGCCGCGGCTCGCTCGGTCGGGAATCGTCCGGTAGCGGGCGTCGGTGAAGGCCACCAGGTCGTGCGCGACGAAGCGCTCGAAGTCCCCGGTCGTGACCGAGCTCGAGTACATGGAGCCGTTGTGCACCGTCTTCGAGTCCGGCAGCACCACGATCATCTCGGCCGCGCCCTGCGCGAAGGCGCCTTCGATCGTCTGCGGCGCGTGGATCTCCTTCGACCACTGTTCGGCCCCGATCGAGTAGCCGTGCAGGGCGTAGACGACCGGGTAGCGGCGGGACGGGTCCCTGGAATAGCTGGGCGGCAGGAACACGATCACGTCGCGGTCGGCGGCGTTTCCCTCCAGGTTGCCTGCCAGGGCCGGGCCGTGGACCTTGATCCTTTCGATCGTGACGGGCTTCGCGCCTTGAACCACCGGCGGCTGCTCCGTCTGGACCTGCGCCGCGAGTCTGGGGCCCACCGCGACGGTCATCGCGAGCGCAATCGGGCCGATCAGTGTGGTCTTCTTCATCATCGGATTCCTTCCTCAATGATCCTCGAGCCCTCGAGCTCAACCCATCAACCCCTCGTCAACCCGTCACCTCGTGCCCTCGGCCCGAGTGCCCCCGTGCGCGCGTGCGCTCGTGCCTCCTGCCCTCGCGTCAGCGCGCCTGCAGCCCGCCGTCGAGCGTGATCGTGCTTCCCGCGTGCGTGTCGTGCGTGACGGCCCTCTCGCCGTACCGCACCGGGCAGCGCCCGCCGTGCTTCGAGCGGACCACGGCGCGCTCGAGCGCGCCGCGCTTCCAGGCGATGTCGACCTCGAAACCCCCGCGCGCGCGCAGGCCTGTGACGCTGCCGTCCGGCCAGGCGCGCGGCAGCGCCGGCAGCAGCGACAGCTCACCCGCATGGCTCTGCAGCAGCATCTCCGCGATGCCGGCCGTGCCGCCGAAGTTACCGTCGATCTGGAACGGCGGGTGGTTGTCGAACAGGTTCGGCAGCGTGGAGCGGGCGAAGAGCGCCTGGAGGTTCGCGTGCGCCTGGTCACCGTCGCTGAGCCGCGCGAAGAAGTTGACGATCCAGGCGCGGCTCCAGCCCGTTCCGCCGCCGCCGTGCGCCAGCCGGCGCTCGAGCGAGACGCGGGCCGCACGCGCCAGCTCCGGCGTGCCCCGCAGCGTGATCGAGCGGCCGGGGTGCAGCGCGAACAGGTGCGAGACGTGACGGTGGCCGGGCTCGGCCTCGTCGAAGTCACGGAGCCACTCCTGCAGCTGCCCGTGCTTGCCGATCTGATACGGCGGCAGCCGGCCGAGCGCGCGCGCGAGCCGCCCCCGGAACTCCGCGTCCTCGCCGAGGACCTCCGCGGCCCGCAGGCAGTCGTCGAAGAGCTCGCGGATGATCCCGAAGTCCATCGTGGCGCCCACGCACAGCACGCCCTCGTTGCCCTGCTCGTCGATGAACGCGTTTTCGGGCGAGTGCGAGGGGTTCGTCACCAGCCGGCCCTGCGCGTCCTCCACCAGGAAGTCGAGGACGAACTCCGCTGCCTCCCGCAGCGTGGGATAGGCCTTGCGCAGGAAGGCGACGTCGCCGCCGAAGGCGTAGTGCTCGTAGAGGTGCGTCGCGAGCCAGGCGGCGCCCATCGGCCAGAGACCCCAGCGGGCGCCGTCGACGGGCGTCGCCACGCGCCACAGGTCGGTGTTGTGGTGGGCGACGAAGCCGCGCGCCCCGTAGTGCGCCCGCGCGGTGCGCCGGCCCGGCTCGCGCAGCTCCTCGATCAGGTCGAAGAGCGGCTCGTGGCACTCGGCGAGGTTCGCGACCTCGGCGGGCCAGTAGTTCATCTCGGTGTTGATGTTGATCGTGTACTTGCTGCCCCAGGCGGGGTTCACGTCGTCGTTCCACAGGCCCTGCAGGTTCGCCGGCTGGGTGCCCGGCCGCGAGCTGGCGATCAACAGGTAGCGCCCGTACTGGAAGTAGGTCGCGGCCAGGCCCGGGTCGGCCGCCCCCTCGCGCACGGCCGCGAGGCGCTCGTCCGTGGGCAGCGCGCTCCGTTCCGGTGAGCCGAGGTCGAGGCGAACGCGCCGGAAGAGCGAGCGGTGGTCGGCGACGTGCCTGGCGAGCAGCTCGCCGTAGGGCCGCCCCTGACGGAGCGCATCTGCGCTGGCCGCCTCGGGACTCCGCCCCCTGAAGCTCGTGGCCGCGGCGAGCCGCAGGGTCACGGCCTCGGCGTCCACGACGCGCAGCCCCTTCTCGTCCACCTCTACCCGGCCGCCGCTCGGCTCGGCCTCGACCCGAACCGCGAACTCGAGCCCCTCTCCGTACCAGCGCGCCTGCAGGCCGCGCGAGAGCTTCAGGTGGTCCTCGGGTCGCGTGAGGTCGCCGAGCCAGCGGCCGGTCATGAGCAGGCCGCGAGGCGCCGTCGGCCGCAACGCAAACGGGTGCTTGCTGTCGAGTGCGACGAGGAGCCTGAGCTTCTCCGGTCCGTCGGCCGTCAAGCGCACGACGATGACCTGATCGGGAGCGCTCGAGAACACTTCTCGTGTGAAGGTCGTCTCGCCGATGCGGTAGCGGACGCGGACGACGGCGCCGTCGAGGTCCAGCTCGCGCCGGTAGTCGGTCGGCCGGTCGTGGCCCTCGAGGACGAGCCGCAGGTCGCCGAGCGGCTGATAGGCCTGCAGGTTGCGCGGGCGGCCCATGAGCTTCTGGTCCGCCAGGTCCTGGGCCTCCTTGTAGCGACCCTGCCACAGGAGCTGCCGCACCTGTGGCAGGTACGCGAAGGCCTCCTCGTGGATCGGATCGTAGGGCCCGCCGGACCAGAACGTGTCCTCGTTGAACTGGATGCGCTCCGCGGGCACACCCCCGAACACCATGCCGCCTAGGCGGCCGTTGCCGATCGGCAGCGCCTCGTCCCACTTCTGCGCCGGCTGGCGATAGAAGAGGACGGGCCCCGTCGAGTCGTCCGGTGCGCCGCCCGCGGGAGCCGCGGGACCCGCGGCCTGCGCCTGCGTAGCGACGAGACAGATCCCACCCGCGGCGATCAGGGCCAGCCTCTGTCTCCTCATGCGCGCCACCTCGCTGCTCAACCAGTACCGCGATCGAGCGCCGATCCTACCCCGCCCGGACTCCCGATCGAATACCTCGCTCGAAAGCACACGGCAGTCCGCAGGCACTGGACCTGCCAGTGCTAGGATCGCGCGATGAGGGTGCGGTCCTTGATGGCAGATGGGCATGAGCGAGTCCGTGGTCACGACGCTCACGCGCCTTCGTAAGCCCGTGGCGCGCGCCGCGCCGGCTTTCGTTCGCACAGTCCTGGCGG
>CAZMRX010000028.1:0-25500 GCA_964568755.1 uncultured Acidobacteriota bacterium
GTCGACTTGATCCCGCGCGGCTCGGTGCGGGCGGAGGCGACGAGCTCCGATCTGCTTACGGCCGTCGGCCGCGCCCTCGCCCGGGCGCGCCGATCTGTCCAGCGGGGGGCACAGCGGGGACGCCGCCTCCGGAGCGAGGGGTCGGTACTGTCGGTGCGAATCGGCCGACAGGACGAAGCTGGCCCAGCCGAGGCGAGGAGAGAGCAATGAGTGAGCGCTTCGGCGTGGTGCGCGGGCTTTCGTCGGAAGACGTCTGTGCGCGTTACGGGCTCCTCTCCATCGGCGGCAGCCTCCCCGCGGAAACGATCTGGAGCCCCGACCCGTGGGACCAGGGCGCGTGCCTGGCCGCGGCGCGCCAGGATGAAGAGCGAGGGGACTGGATCATCAGGTTCTCCTGGCGACCGCCTGCGGCCGAACTGCCGAGCCTGGGCCTCCCGCCAGCGCCAGCTCCCATCCTCAAAGGAGCTGATTCATGACTCGAGAAGAGGCTCTCGCGCTCTATCGGCAGATGCTGCTCATCCGGCGCTTCGAGGAACGCGCCGCTCAGTTCTATGTCGAAGGCAAGATCGGTGGCTTCCTTCATCTCTACATCGGCCAAGAGGCCGTGGCGGTGGGCGCGATGAGCCTGCTTCGCTCCGACGACTACTTCATCACCTCCTACCGCGACCACGGCCACGCCTTGGCACGCGGCACCGACCCGCGGCTGCTCATGGCCGAGCTGTTCGGCAAGGCGACGGGCATCAGCCGCGGAAAGGGCGGCAGCATGCACTTCTTCGACGTCCCGAAGGGTAACTTCGGGGGCGACGGGATCGTGGGAGGGCATCTGCCCATTGCCGCGGGGATCGGCTATGCCATTCGCCTCCGAAAGACCGACCAAGTCTGCCTCTGCTTCTTCGGCGACGGTGCCGTGAACCAGGGGGCGTTCCACGAAGCGCTCAACGTCAGCGCTCTCTGGGACCTGCCGGTCGTCTACGTCATCGAGAACAACCACTACGGGATGGGCACTGCTCTCGACCGCGCGTCTTCGGTGAAGGCGCTTCACCAGCGGGCTTCCGCGTACAGCATGCCAGGCCGGGACGTGAACGGCATGGACGTCATGGCGGTCCGGGAGGTCCTCGCCGAGGAGATCGACCGCGCTCGCAAGTTGAAGCGGCCGAGCCTCGTCGAGGCCAAGACATACCGCTACCGGGGCCATTCGATGTCCGACCCCGGCAAGTACCGCACGAAAGACGAGGTCGACGAGATGATGCGACACGACCCGATCGTCCAGTTCGGGCGGTCGCTGATCGATCACCACCGCTACAGCCAGGCCGAGCTCGACGCCGTGGACAGCGAGGTCCGGGCCCGAGTCGAGGAAGCGGCTGCTTTCGCCGAAGCGAGCCCCGCCCCCACGCCCGAGTCGCTGTACGAGGACGTCTACGTCCGCTCACCGTACATCAACATTGCCGCGGCGGAGAAGGACCCCGCGTGGAGGGCGGCTGTCGAGCACGACCGCGTGCCCGAGGAGTGCGCAGCCCTTGACCCGGTAGAGGCTTAGCCGCCTTGCGATAGAAGCGCGCGGTCGCGTCGCCGAGGCTCTCCGCGAACGGCGCCTTCGCCGGCAAGGCCCGTGGCCTACCGCTTCGGGTTGCCTGGGACCTCAGTCGTTAGATTCGTACCTATCTAATCTTTGTAGTCTTATTTTCTACTGGTTCTAAAGAACGAACCCCCTTAGCCTAGCCCGGGATGAGGGAGAGCCTGTGGCCACTGGCCGGCTAACACGACGGATTGCGGGCGTGGGCACCCCAACGAACAGGACTCGTCCGCTCCGCCGCCCCGCGGGGCGCGGATGCCGGGGAGGAGAAGCATGAGCGCGACGGAGACGATTCAGATCACCGAGCCGGACCTGACCAGGCTTGCCGACCTTCTCGACCGGGAACGCCGCTGGCCGGGGCTGGACCGGGAACTCTTGCGCGCGCTGGGCCACAAGCTCGCAGACGCCGAGTTGGTGAGCAGCGAGGGAATCCCCCGGAACGTCATCACTCTGCAGTCGTGTGTTCGCGTCAAGGATCTCGACACGGGAATGGACACGACGTATCTCCTGGTCACGCCTGCCTACGCGTCGGCGGCGGCTGGGGCGATTTCCGTGCTTTCTCCGGTGGGAGCGGCGCTGCTCGGTTGCCGCGAAGGCGACACGATCGAGTGCCGAGTGCCCTGGGGCCCGAGGCGGTTGCGGGTCGAGCAGGTGCTTTATCAGCCGGAGGCAGCGGCGCGTCGATCCACTCGTCACAGCGGGAATGACGCAGAGGCATCCGCCCGCCAGGTGGCTGATGGGGATCCGCCGAGTCCCTTGTCGCTCGCGTGAGAGAAGACGTGGAGAGCTCGCGGCTCTCCATTTCTACCAGATCGCGCTGCCCGTTCCAGAGCCGCCCCGAGGCTCGTTCGACAAGAAGGCGGCCGTTCGCGGCAAGGCCCTCTTCGCGGGCAAGGCGGACTGCGCACGCTGCCACGTGCCGCCGCTTCACACCGAGCCCGGGTGGAACCTGCACAGGCCTGAGGAGATTGGAATCGACTCCTTCCAAGCCGACCGTTCGCCGGATCGCCGCTACCGCACGACACCGCTCCCGGTTCTCTGGAGCCACACCAAGGGCGGCTTCTATCACGACGGCTGCTTCCCCACTCTGGAGCCCGTCATCGATCACTACGACGGGTTGTTCGCCCTTGGTCTTTCGCCTCTCGAGAAGCGCGACCTCTCCGAATTCCTGAAGTCTCTGTAGGACGGCTCCGTCCGGACCGGCCGCGACGATGCCCGATCGGCGCGGCCGGGCTCTTCACGCCACGACCTTCGTGCTTCTCGACCCTTCATGCACCAGGCGGCGGTCATCGCGGGAGTCAAACGAACGCGCCTCCGCGGGACGCGGCGGCGCTGGATCCCCGACGAGGATCGGTGCCGAAAGGAACAGGTAGGCAAGGGTTTCGGCATCGAGGATGCGACGGGTTATGTAGGCCGAGGGAGGTCAGCCCCGGTCGAGCCGCACAACAAGCACCGAGCAAGGGGCGCTCGACAGCACCGCTTCCGCGACGCTCCCGAGGGTCAGCCGGGAGAGCCCGGTGCGTCCCCGGGTCCCGACCACCACGAGCTCGGCGGGCAGATCGCGCGCGGCCTTGACGATCGCGTGGGCGGCGGGCCCGTCGACCACGAGGCACTCACCTTCGGCGCGAAAGCGCTCGAGAGAGGCCTGCAACCGGGTCAGCAGGTCCGCTCGTAGTTCGTCAGCGACGTGTTGGGACACCGTGGGCACGGGGAAGGCCATCGGCATGCCAGCCCATTCGATGGGCCTGAGGTCCACGCTGTGGAGGAGGCACAGCGGCACGTGCCGCCGCGACGCCTCCATGACCGCGGCTTCCACCGCGGGAAGGGAGGCGTCCGAAAAGTCCGTCGCGCCGAGGACCTTGCCTGAAGGCGATGGCCGGGCGACCAGCACGTGGCAGGAGGCGGAACGGGCGACGCGCTCGGCGACGCGGCCAGGCCCGACCACCAGGACTCCGGCCCCGAGCTTCTCGGCGGCCCGCAGGATGCCCGCATGAGGCGATCCCGCGTCGACCTCCACCGCGTAGTCGGCGGCGGAACGCCTGGTGAGCTCCTGGACCCGTTCGGTCACGACGTTCGTGACCTTCCGCTCCAGGGCCTGCATGTCGTTGGCGTCCTGCTGCTGGAGCTGCGGGAACAGCATTCGAACGTGGAGGATCTCGGGCAGCACATGACACACGTGCAGCCGGCCGCCGGCATGGCGAGCCAGGGCATCCGCTTGGCGCACCGCTTCGTCAGCGCCTTCGCTCAGGTCGGTTGCGACCAGCACCGGGCCGTTCATTGACATCACATCCTCTCGAAGATGCCGGCGGCGCCCATGCCGCCGCCCACGCACATCGTGACGAGGCCGTAGCGGGCCTTGCGGCGATGCATCTCGGCCAGCATCTGGGCCGTGAGCTTCGCGCCGGTGCACCCCAGGGGATGACCCAGGGCCACGGCGCCGCCGTTGACGTTGAGCTTGAGCGGGTCGAGGTCCAGGGCCTGGATCACGGCCAGGGCCTGGCACGCGAAGGCCTCGTTCAGCTCGATGAGGTCGATGTCGGCCAGCGTGAGGCCCGCTTGCTTGAGCGCCTTGGGGACCGCCTCGACGGGGCCGATCCCCATGATCTCCGGGGGGACGCCCGCAACCGCGAAGGTGACGAAGCGGGCCAGCGGCGTGAGGCCCAACTCCCTGGCCTTGGCGAGGGACATCACGACGCTCGCCGCCGCGCCGTCGGACATCTGCGAGGAGTTGCCCGCGGTGACGATGCCGTCGGCGGCGAAAGCCGGCTTCAGCTTCGCGAGGGCGGCGGCGTCGGTGTCCTTCCGCGGCCCCTCGTCCGTGTCGAAGCTCGTCCCGTTCACCGGGAGCGGCACGATTTCGTTCCTGAAGCGGCCGGCCTCGATGGCCGCAACCGCCTTCCGATGGGACGCGAGGGAGAAGGCGTCGGACTTCTCGCGGTCGATGCCGTACTTTCTCGCCACCAGCTCGGCGGTCATCCCCATGCCGAGGTAGCTGTCGGGATAGCGTTCGAGCAGGGACGGGTTGGGGGCGAACCTGTGTCCGCCCATCGGGATGAGGCTCATGGACTCGGTGCCGCCGCCCACGGCCACCTCGGCGCGGCCGACCGTCACCGCGTCGGCGGCGAGGGCGATGGCCTGGAGGCCCGACGAGCAGAACCGGTTCACGGTCATGGCCGCGGCGCTCGCGGGCACGCCCGCCAGCAGGCTCGCGATCCGCGCGACGTTCATGCCCTGCTCGGCCTCGGGCATGGCGCAGCCGACGACGACGTCGTCCACCATCTCGGGCTTCACCGCCGGGACGCGGGCCAGGGCAGCCCTGATCACTGCGGCCGCCATGTCGTCAGGTCGCACCTGCCGCAGCGTGCCCTTGCCCGCCTTCCCTACCGCCGTCCGCACACTGCTCACGATCACTGCTTCTCGCATCGGTTACCTCGAGCTTCCGTCCCCTCTTCCCTTTTCCGCGTCTCCGTGGCTGCCTTCTCCATTTCAGTTCCGCAGGGGTTTGCCTTCCTTGAGCATGTGTTGGATGCGTTCCTGCGTCTTCCTGGTGCCGAGGAGGGAGAGGAACGCCTCGCGCTCCAGGTCCAGGAGGCCCTGCTCGCTCATGGTTCCGGCCTCGCGATCGCCGCCGCAGAGGATCGTGGCCACCTTGGTCGCGACCAGCGCGTCGTGGTCACTGATGTGGCCGCCGCGCAGGGCGTTGTGGATGCCCGCCTTGAACGAAGCCAGCGGCGTGCGGCCCAGGGCGCGGACGTCTGTGCGCGGACGGCCCGGACGGTAGCCGGACCAGGCTAGACCGAGGGCTACCTGCTTCGCATCGTGAAGGAGCCGGTCCGGGTTGCGCGAGATCGAGTCGGCCGGGGTGAGGAACTGCCGCAGGGCCTCGGCCCCCGAGGTCGTGACCGTCGCGAAGGCGATGGTTTCGAAGGCGCGCTTCACGAACGGGAACGGGTCGGCTCCCTCGACGCCCGCGCAGCGGTCGAGAGCGCGCAGCGCCATTTCCTTGGTGCCGCCGCCCGCGGGGACGAGGCCGATGCCCGCCTCCACCAGGCCCATGTAAGTCTCCGCCGAGGCCCGGACCCGCGCGCCATGGAGGCTGATCTCGCAGCCTCCGCCCAGGGTGAGGCCGAACGGCGCCACCACCACCGGCACCTCGGCGTACTTCAGGGCCATGTTGGCGCCCTGGAACTGCCGGAGCATGAGGTCAAGCTCGTCCCACTTCTCCTCCTGCACCGCCCGCAGGACGAGCATGAGGTCCGCTCCGACGCTGAAGTTCTCGCCCTGGGTCCCGACCACCAGCGCGTCGAAGCTCGTCCGAGCGTCGTGCACCGCCGTCTGGAGCATGCCGATGGCGTCGGCGCCGAGGGCGTTCATCTTGGAGTGGAACTCCACCAGGGCGCAGCCGTCGCCCAGGTCCACGAGAGAGGCGCCGGGGTTCTTCTTCCTGAGTCCCCCACGCTGCTTGAGGACCGCGACGTCGAGGACGCCGGGCCGTTCAGGAACCGGGGTCACGCCCTTCGGCCCGAACATCGTGCCGCGGCCGTTCTCGGCCTCGTAGAAGCGCTTGCGGCCCGACGCCAGCAGCGACTCGACGAGGGGTGGGACCTTGCGTCCCTCGGCCTTCGCCCGCTCCGCCACCGCCGCGACGCCAAGGGCGTCCATCAGGCGGAAGGGGCCCAGGCCCCAGCCGTAGCCCCACTCCATGGCGCGGTCGATGGAGACCACGTCGTCGGAGACCTCGGGGACCAGCGATGCCGCGTAGAAGCTGGTCGCGGACAGGACGCGCCACAGGAACTGCGCGGCCTTGTCCTTGCCGGCCATGATCTGGTTGATGCGGGCCCCGATGTCCGCTTCGGACTGCGCCGCCTCCACCGACGCGAACTTCGCCTTGCGGCGCTGGCGATACTCGAGGGTCTTCCAGTCGAGGGTCCGGATCTCCGACCTCTCCTTGCGGTAGAAGCCGCCGCCGGTCTTGTCCCCGAGCCACTGCTTCTCGATCATGGCCTTCATGAAGTCGGGGACTCTGAAGGACTCGCGTTCGGGGTCGTTCGGCACGGCGTCGTAGAGGTTCGAGGCGACCTTCACGCACACGTCGACGCCGGCGATGTCGCAGGTTCGGAAGGTCGCGCTGCGTGCGCGGCCGATGGCGGAGCCCGTGAGCGTGTCCACCTCCTCGAGGGTCAGGTCGAGGTCCGTCATGGCTCGCAAGACGACGCCGAGCCCGTAGGCGCCGATGCGGTTGCCGATGAAGTTCGGCGTGTCCTTGCAGCGCACGACACCCTTCCCCACGACGAGGTCGCAGAAGGACTCCATGGCGGCGAGGACCTCGGGGTCGGTGTCGGGACCGGGGATGGTCTCGAGCAGCCTGAGGTAGCGGGGCGGGTTGAAGAAGTGGGTCCCGAGGAAGCGCTTACGGAACTCCGGCGAGAGGTGGCTGGACATGGCGCCGATCCCGAGGCCGGAGGTGTTCGTGGTGATGAGGGCGGTCTTCATCGCGACGGGCGCCACCTTCGCAAAGAGCTGGCGCTTGACCTCGAGGTCCTCCACCACGGCCTCGAAGATCCAGTCGGCGTCCTCGAGCTCCTCCCAGTCGTCTTCGAAGTTCCCGGGCCGGATGCGGGACGCGTCCTCGGGGAGCTGGAGCGGGCTCGGCTTCAGCTTCCGCAGCCCTTCGAGGGCTTTCTTCGCCAGCGCGCTGCGATCCGGGCCGCTCGTGGAGACGACGTCCAGCAGGACCACGTCGATCCCCGCCGCGGCCAGGTGGGCCGCCACCTGCGCCCCCATCGTCCCCGCCCCGAGCACGACCGTCTTCCTGATATCGAGCTTCACTTCCCTCTTCTCCATTCGGTTCAGTGCAGCGTGATGGTCGTGCCGAACAGGTGGGCCCGGGACTTGTACAGCCCGGTGTTGACCTCGGCTGCCGTCTCGCCGGGACGAATCTCACGAACCCGGCCCGGCCGGTCGCCCTGCTTCACGAACTGGTAAGCGACGTCGACTCGGACCTTGTTCGAAACCTGGAATCCAACGCCCGCGGTGAACTCGTTTCGCGAGCCCTCGGGCAGGAGCGGCGTTACCGTCTCGTCTGGCGCGGCCGCCTCGTGGTACACGTAGCCGCCGCGGAGCGTCCACCTCTTGCTTGCCGTCCAATCGACACCCAGGCGCACGCCGCTCGTGTCACGGTAGTTCTCCTGGAGCGTCTGATCGGGTGTTCTGGGGTTGGCGAAGTCCAGCTCGACCTGGCCGAACTTCGACCAGTTCACCCATTGGTAGTCGGCGAGCAGCAAGAGCCGCGGCGTGACCTGAAAGGCGACGCCGGTCAGGAGTTGGCCGGGCATCGTGATGGTCGTGGTCAGGCCCTGATCGGTCAACGGGGCGCCCGCGGAGAACAGACCGAGCCGGGCAATCACCGCGTCGAGCGGCGTGCCGCCGGGCACACCAAAGGGATTGGCGGCAGGAAGGGTGATGCCGGTCGAGACCGCCTCGAAGGCCGCCGTTCCGTCGTAGTCGAGCCTGACACTCGTCAAGTAGCGTGCTCCGAAGCTGACTCGGTCGGTCGCATCGACGCGAAGCCCGAAGTTCCCCCCCACGCCCGTGGCCCCCGTGCCCCGTAGCCGTGCCTGGGCGAAATCCGTGTGGAACGGAATGCCGAGCTGCCGTAGCGTCGTGCCCGGGGGGAAAGGCGCCGGCGCCGCCTGCGCCGAGAGATCCAACCGCTGGTTGATTTCGACCGATCCGATGACGAAGGCGAAACCTGCGCCTATGGAGATCCGGTCGTTAAGCTGGTACGCGACGGTGGGCTGGATGTAGATGGACCGCAGCTCGTTGTCGAAGCCGTTGAAGCGACCCACGAACGTGTCGGGCCACTTGGTTGCGAGGCCGTAGGGCGCAAAAGTCCCGATGCCGGCGGTCAGCCGATCGGTGATGCCGTAGGCCGCGTAGAGGTGAGGAACCGGGATGGGGTCGTTGTCCATGTCGGTTTCCCCGCCCGACAGGTCGTCAATGAACGACCCGAGCGCCGAGATCCCTGTGGCTCCCACGCTCACGGTCCAGCCCCGCATGCCGGCGAGCCCTGCCGGGTTGAAGAAGATTGCCGAGCCGTCCTGGCAGGGCGCCGCGGATCCGGCCCCGGCCCGTGCCATGGCACAGGTGCCGTGTTCGAACACACCGAAGCCTTGCGCGCTGGCTGGGCTGGCCGCGGCGGCAATGACGACAGCGCTCAGCGCCAGTGTGGTACATAGTCGTTGCATCTGAGTTCTCCAGAATCGAGTGCGTGCGACGCCGCGGCCATCGAGCCGTGTGCGAAGCATGCGTCCTTGCTATCAACGCCCTGCTGGGAGGTCCTCCCCGCGGGGGTCTTCCCCTGCGTGCCGGCCAGGAGCTCGGGAAAGCGCGAGACCAGGCTCTTCTTCCCGTCCTCCGAAATCGGCTGCGCTCCCAGGTACACGTCGAACAGGGCCCAGCCAAGGGCCGCGGAGGGGATTTCTCCCTTCACCTGGCCCCGGACCGAGCTCACGAGCGTGCCGTCGGGAAGCCAGGAGAAGAGCAACTCGGTTCCTTCGGTCAACGCTTCCACGTCGAAGTAGCCGCGGAACCGTGTCAGGGCCGCCTCGCCGCCCGGCATGTCCAGCTCCGCGGCGGCCCGCGCGACTCGCGGACGGAGCGCGTCGTCGAAGGCTTCGGCCATGTCGTCGCCGCTCACGTCCCGGGTCATCACGAGCCGGAGAGTCATCCCGAAACGACCCTCGAGCAGCTCACGGTAAAAGGACTGGTCCTGCTCCAGATCGCGCGCCGAACGCCCTGCCCACGCCTGCAGCGCGGAGGTGGCCGTGGGCGCGTCCACGTACAACCCGAAGGCGTAGACCTGGACCTTCAGGAAGGTCTTCGTTCGAATCCCGGTCCCCACCAGCGTGTGAAGGTCGTCACCCCCCGGCACCCGGAGAGTGATCGGAAAAGCCCTCCCGCTCCTCGGTTCGACGACCTGCTCCGGTTGCTGCAGGCCCGAGCCCGGCCCGACGAGCAGGGTGCTTGCCCACAAGGCGATCAGCTTCCCTGTCACGCAGACCTCTCCGACTTGGCCGCGAGCTTCGCCAGTTCCTGGTCACGCAGCTCGCGACGCAAGACCTTGAGCATCGCGCTCTTCGGCAGCTCGTCGCGGAACTCGATCTGCCGGGGGATCTTGTAGGCCGCGAGCTCCTTCCTGCAGTACTCGATCAACTCGTCGGCGGTGGCCGTGCGTCCCTCCGCCAGGACGATGAACGACTTGACCGTCTCACCCCGTCTCTCGTCAGGAATCCCGATGGTCGCCGCTTCGAAGACGGCGGGATGGGCCATCAGGACACCGTCCACCTCGTCCGGATAGACGTTGTAGCCGCTGGCGAGGATCATGTCCTTCTTGCGGCCGACGATGAAGAAGTACCCATCGGCGTCCGTCCTCGCGATGTCCCCGGTGTGGAGCCACCCGTCCTTGATCGCCTCGTTGGTCGCATCCGGCCCCTTCCAATACCCCTTCATGACCTGCGGGCCCTTGACGACGAGCTCGCCCTCGCTCCCCGTCGGCTGCTCGGTGGCACCGTCCTCCATGTCGACGACCTTGGCCTCGGTTGCGCCGACAGGAATGCCGATGCTGCCCGGTTTGCGTTCGCCCTTCAGGGGATTGACGTGGGTGACCGGCGAGGCCTCCGTGAGCCCGAAGCCTTCGGCAATCGTGGCCCCCGTCATGCTCTCGAACTTGGCGCCGACATCGATCGGCAGCGGGGCGCCACCCGAAAAACAGAACTTGACGCTCGTCAGATCGATGCCCTCGACCCTGGGAGCGTTGTTGATGCCGTTGAACATCGCGGGCACCGCCGGGAAGAGCGTCACCCGGTGCTTGGCGATGTTCTTCACCATCTGCGCGATGTCGCGCGGATTGGGCATGAGCACCGTCGCGGCGGCCATGTGCATCGAATAGTTCATCGCGACCGTCATGCCGAAGACATGGAAGTAGGGCAGGACCCCCAGCATCACCTCTTCGCCGGGCCGGGCATCGGCGAACCATGCGCTCAGCTGCTGGACGTTGTACGAGAGATTGCGGTGCGTGAGCATCGCTCCCTTGGACACCCCGGTCGTGCCGCCCGTGTATTGGAGCGCGGCGATGTCGTCCATCGCGATCTCCAGCTTCGGGGGGTTCGGCGGGGTCCCTCGAATGAGCTTCCTCATGAAGTGGATGCCCTCGCCGGGCTCCACCTTCGCCAAGAGCGGCGGGTGCGCTCTCTTGAGCTTGACGGGCGCGAGCAGGTTGAGCGGGAAGCGCAGGTATTCCGGGATCGACGCGATGACATAGTTCTTGACCGGCAGCGCGCCGCGAATGCCCTTGATGCGTCTCTCGAACAGGAAATCCGTAGTCACTGCGAGGGAGCATCCGGCATCGTTCCATTGGTGCTCGATCTCGCGCTCGACGTACAGCGGGTTCGTCATCACGGCCTGGCCGCCGACGGACAGCGTGGCGTAATAGGCGATCACCGTCTGAGGCAGATTGGGGAGCTGGATCGCCACCCTGGTGCCTTTTCCGACACCGAGAGCCGCTATCGCCGTGGCGAACCGGTCCACCTCTTCCTTGAGCTGGCGGAAGGTCAGGCGGGAGTTCATGAAGATGAGCGCGGTGGCATCGCCGTACCGGGCAGCCGACCGCTCGAGGAAGCTCGAGATGGTGAGGTCCTCGAAGGCGACGCTCGGCAGGACGCCCTGGTCATAGGACCGATGCCAGACACGTTGTTCCATCCATCCTCCTCCCCTCCTCTTCGTCCTCAACTGCTCACGCTCAGGGCGCGTCCCATGCCCGAGGTTGTAGCCCGAGCCCTCGATTAGGACCAGTAGAAAATCGAAGCTTGACTCTTCGTCATGCTCTACCGTAGAACTCCGTCCATGGAATGGCTCAACTACCACCACCTCTTCTACTTCTGGAAGGTCGTCCGCGCGGGCAGCATCACGCGGGCCTGCGAGGAGCTGCGCCTGGCCCCACCCACCATCAGCGCCCAGCTCCGAAGCCTGGAGGACCAGATGGGCGAGAAGCTGCTCGTCCGGTCGGGCCGGTCCCTGGTCCCCACCGAGATGGGTCGTGTCGTGTTCCGGTATGCCGAAGACATCTTCGGCCTCGGCCTGGAGCTGATGGATGCCGTGAAACAGCGGCCGACCGGGAAGCCCTTGAGACTGGCCATCGGCATGGACGACGTGCTTCCCAAGGAGATCGCACACGCGCTCATCGAGCCGGCACTCCGCCTGCCGGAAAAGGTCCGGATCCTCTGCCGCGAAGCCGGCCTCGAGCGCCTTGTGGCCGAGCTGGCCCTGCACGAGTTGGATGTCGTGCTCTCCGATGCGCCCGTTACCCCCAATCTCAACATTCGGGCCTACAACCACGCTCTCGGGGACAGCGAGGTCATCTGGATGGGAACGCCGGCCCTCGCCAAGGCCTATCGGCGCGGCTTCCCGCGATCCCTGGACGGCGCGCCGATGCTGCTCCCAACGGACGACACCGCGATCAGGCGCGACATCGATCAGTGGTGCGCAGCCCAGGGTATCCGGCCGGTCGTCGTGGGCGAGTTCGAGGACTTCGCGCTCCTCCGCGTGTTCGGCCGCCACGGAACGGGGGTCTACCCGACGTTCCAGATCCTCGAGAAGGAGCTGAAGCGGCGCTACGGCCTCCAGCGCATCGGGCTGGCGAAGGGTGTCAAAGGCCGCTTCTACGCCATCTCCGTCGAGAAGAAGGTGCGTCACCCCGCCGTAGCTGCCATCTGCGAAGCCGCCCGCCGGTCACTGTTCTCCTCGTAGTCGACGGGGAACACTGGCCGCGACCGGACCACACGTGACGTGGTCGTCGGCCGCGCTTCAGTCGGAGGACCCGGCCTTTCGAGCCAGGGCCTCTCCGCCGGCCTCGCTACGCCGCCACACACTTCGCCTTTCACTAATCGTCTCGTCCGTATTTTCTACTCGTCCTAATTATCCATATCGCCTAGAGTCAGCGGTGATGGAGGAGCCATCCATGTCCGCACAGGATCAGCTTTACCCGCAGGCAAGTCGAGAACTGGCGGAGCAGCGCAAGCGCCTGGCCCCCGGTCCCGCGACGGCCTTTCGGGCTTTCAGCCAGAGCGTCTTCGCCGAGGGAAGGGTCCCCGCCCGGACCAAGCAGTTGATCGCCGTGGCCGTGGCGCACGTGACGCAGTGCCCGTACTGCATCCGCGGCCACACCCGCGCCGCCCTCAAGCAGGGGGCGACGGCCGAAGAGATCATGGAAGCCATTTGGGTCGCCGCCGAGATGCGTGCGGGTGGCGCCTACGCACATTCGGCTTTGGCGCTGGATACGATCGCGAACGTCCAGAGCGAAGGAAGTGGGCAGGCCCACGCCGTCGGCGCGATCGAACACCCCACCGGCGAGGGCACCGTCGAGAGAAAACCATGATTGACGTGCGCCAGCGTTTGCCGCTCCCCTCCGGAGCTTCCGCCGCCTACTACTCGCTCCCCGAGCTCCAGAAGAGAGGGGTTGCGGACATCTCGCGGCTGCCGGTGAGCCTCCGCATCCTCCTCGAGTCGGTGCTCCGCAATCTCGACGGCCTTCGGATCCGCGACGAGGACGTCGAAGAGCTCGCGCGCTGGCAGCCGCGCGCCGCGCGTACGGCGGAAGTGCCCTTCGTCGTCGGTCGCGTGCTGCTGCAGGACTTCACGGGCGTGCCGCTCCTCGTCGATCTCGCGGCGATGCGCTCCGCGGTGGCGCGACGCGGCGGAGACGTCGAGCGGGTGCAGCCGCTGGTTCCCGTCGATCTCGTGATCGACCACTCGGTCCAGGTGGACTACTTCGGCCGGGAGGAGGCGCTCCCGCTCAACATGGAGATGGAGTTCCACAGAAACGGCGAGCGATACCGCTTCCTCAAGTGGGGGGCGCAGGCCTTCGACGGGCTGCGGATCGTGCCGCCGGGCTTCGGCATCTGCCACCAGGTGAACCTCGAGTTCCTGGCGCGCGGCGTCCTCGAGAAGGACGGCGTGCTGTACCCCGACACCCTGGTCGGCACCGACTCGCACACGACGATGGTTGGCGGCCTCGGGGTCGTGGGCTGGGGAGTCGGCGGCATCGAAGCCGAGGCGGCGATGCTCGGCCAGCCGGTCTATCTCCTCCTGCCCGACGTGGTCGGCGTGCATCTCCAGGGCCGGCTTCGTGACGGCGTGACCGCGACCGATCTGGTCCTGCGCATCACCGAGCTCTTGCGGCAGGCGGGTGTCGTCGGCAAGTTCGTCGAGTTCCACGGCGCGGGCGCCGCCAGTTTGTCCGTTCCGGACCGCGCGACCCTCGGGAACATGGCCCCCGAGTACGGCGCGACGATCGGCTTCTTCCCCGTCGACGAACAGTCCTGCCGCTATCTCCAGGCGACGGGCCGGAGCGACGAGCACGTTGAGACGGTGCGCCGCTACTTCCAGGCCCAGGGGCTGTTCGGGATGCCGCAGCGAGGGCAGTGCGACTACACGAGCGTGCTCGACCTCGATCTCGGCGACGTCGAGCCGTCCGTGGCCGGCCCCAAGCGGCCGCAGGACCGGATCCCACTCGGCCAGCTCAAAGAGCGATTCCTCTCGCTGCTGACGAGTGCCGACGGTTACGGCAAGTCGGCCGCCGAGGCCGCGCGACAGGTGGAGGTGCGGCTCGGGGACGCCGCCGCACCCCGCCCGGGAGGCGGCGAGCAGTCGGATGGGACCGTTCCGAACGGTGGTGCGCAGAACACGAACACGCTCACCGAGATCGAGATGATGAACAACCGGCCGACGCCCAACCGGCTCGCGCAGGAAAGCTCACCGCCTGCACGCCCGTCGACCTCCGAGCTGGCACACGGCGACGTGGTCATCGCGGCCATCACCTCGTGCACCAACACCTCGAACCCGACGGTCATGCTGGCCGCGGGCCTGCTGGCGAAAAAGGCCGTCGAGCGGGGGCTCAGCGTCAAGCCGTGGGTGAAGACCTCGCTCGCCCCCGGCTCGCGCGTAGTCAGCGAGTACCTGAAGAAGACGGGGCTGCAGCCGTTCCTCGACCGATTGGGCTTCAACCTCGTCGGATTCGGATGCACGACCTGCATCGGCAATTCGGGGCCGCTCGATCGCGGGCTCGAAGAGGCGCTCACCAGGAACGACCTCATCGCCGCGAGCGTGCTGTCCGGGAACCGCAACTTCGAGGCGCGCATCCACCAGAGCCTGAAGGCGAACTTCCTGATGAGCCCGCCGCTGGTCGTGGCTTTTGCCATTGCCGGCCGGATCGACGTTGACCTCACGCGCGAGCCGCTCGCGATCGTCGACGGGCGTGAGGTCTACCTGCGCGAGCTGTGGCCGTCGATGGAGGAGGTCGATGCGCTCCTCGGGAGCGCCTTCGATCCGGCCGAGTACCGGCGGGTCTACGCCGACTTCGCCCGCCAGAACCCGCTGTGGAACCAGATCCCCGCGGGGACGGGGCACCTCTACGAATGGGACCCGGCGTCGCTCTACATCCGCGAGCCGCCGTACTTCGAGCCCTCGATGGCGGCCGCCCCGTCCTCCGAGATCTCCGGCGCGCGGGCGCTCGCCATTTTCGGCGATTCGGTCACGACGGACCACATCAGCCCGGCGGGCGCGATCCAACCGGCCTCGCCGGCCGGCGCATACCTCCAGGACCGGGCTGTTTCCGCCCAGGAGTTCAACAGCTACGGCGCGCGTCGAGGCAACCACGAGGTGATGGTCCGCGGGACGTTCGCCAACGTCCGCATCCGGAACCTGATGCTGCCCGGCGTCGAGGGCGGCGTCACTCGGCACCAGCCCGACGGCGAGCGCATGGGCATCTACGAGGCGGCCGAGCGCTACCGCGACGAGGGCGTGCCCCTGATCGTGGTTGCCGGACAGGACTACGGAGCGGGCAGCTCGCGCGACTGGGCGGCCAAGGGCACGCGCCTGCTCGGCGTGCGCGCGGTGATCGCTCGTGGGTTCGAGCGGATCCACCGGTCCAATCTCATCGGCATGGGCGTTTTCCCCTGCCAGCTCCCCGAAGGGGTGAGCGCGGAGACGCTCGGGCTCGACGGCACGGAGCGATTCGACCTGGAGCTGGCCGGGCCTCTGCGCCCCCGCCAGCCCGCGCTTCTGCACATCGAGCGTCGGGACGGCCGGCGCGAATCGGTGACGCTCGTCGTCCGAATCGACACGCCGATCGAAGCCGCTTACTTCTCGGCGGGCGGAATCCTGCCCTATGTGCTCGAACAGCTGCTCGGCCGGGGCGTTCGCGGGGAGGCAACGCCATGATCCGGATCAAGCGCACGTACGACTCTCCCGCGCGCGGAGACGGCCGGCGGATCCTGCGAGGCCTGAAGAAGGAGGCGGTGGCGGCAGATGCGTGGATCAAGGAGGTCGCACCCAGCACGGAGCTCCGGAAGTGGTTCGACCATCGGGTGGAGCGCTGGGACGAGTTTCGGCGCCGATACCGGAGGGAACTCGCCGCGAACCCCACCGCGTGGGCGTCCCTCCTCGACGCCAGCGGACGCGGCACGCTGACCCTGCTCTACAGCGCCCACGACGTCCTTCACAACGGCGCCGTGGTCCTGCGCGACTTCCTGATGAAACGGCGGGCCGGCCGCCGCCGCCGCGGGAAGCGCGACGGGCATCGGCCCACCTCGAAGCCGACCCGCGCAAAGACCACGGGGGGGACCCAGGTAGCGCCCTTGTCCATCCGATGAACGGGATCTCGTTTTCTGGAAAGGAGCCGTCATGCCGACACGCAAAGCACACGCACGCTGGGAAGGGAGCCTCAAGGAAGGCAGGGGCCAGGTTGACGTCGGAAGCGGGGCCTTCAAGGGAGCGTACTCATTCGCCTCTCGCTTCGAGGAGGGGCCGGGCACCAATCCCGAGGAGCTGCTGGGGGCGGCCCACGCGGGCTGCTTCGCGATGGCCCTGTCGCTCGTACTGGGCCAGGCGGGCTTCAAGCCCGAGTACGTCGATGCGACCGCCCACGTCACCGTCTTGCCGCAAGACGGAGGCTTCAAGATCACCAAGAGTCACCTCGTCTGCGAGGCCAAGGTGCCCGGCATCGACCAGGCGGCCTTCATGCGGCACGCCGAGACGGCCAAGGCGAGCTGCCCGGTATCTCAAGCGCTGGCGGGCACCGAGATCACGCTCGAGGCCAGGCTCGCCGCCAAGTGACGCACGGACTGGAGACCGAGTCGTGGTAGTCGCACGCGACGTGGCGTTCCTGCTCGATGTCGACAACACACTGCTCGACAACGACCGATTCGCGGCCGATCTCGGCGCGCGTCTGGACCAGGCCTTCGGTACGGCCGAGCGCGACCGCTACTGGAGGATCTACGGCGAGCTGCGCGACGCGTTCGGCTACGCCGATTACCTCGCGAGCCTGCAGAGATTCCGCGTCGGGCTGGAGGACGATCCGCAGCTGCTGCAGATGTCCGCGTTCCTGCTGGAGTATCCATTCGAGGAACGCCTGTACCCGCACGCCCTCGAGGTGATCGCCCATCTGCGCACGATGGGGGCTCCGGCGGTGCTCTCCGACGGCGACGTGGTGTTCCAGCCTCGCAAGATCCAAAGGTCCGGCATCTGGGCCGCCGTCGAGGGACGCGTGCTGATCTACCCGCACAAGGAGCGCAGGCTCGAGGGGGTGCAGCGGCGCTGCCCGGCATCGCACTACGTGATGGTCGGCGACAAGCCGCGGCTGCTGGCGGCGATGAAGCGCTCGCTCGGCGAGAAGCTCACCACGGTCTTCGTGCGTCAGGGCCATTACGCGGCAGAGTCGGCCGGCGGCGCGACCCTTCCCCCGCCCGACCTGAGTCTCGAACGCATCGGCGACCTGATGGATTGCGACCTCTCGCCGTTTCTCAGCGTCACACCGCCGCGCCCCGCGGCGCACTGGAGGCACGTATGAACAGGACCAGGCGGCTCCACGACCTTGGTCAGAGCCTGTGGCTGGACAACATCACGCGCGAGATCCTCGACAACGGCACGCTGCGCCGCTACATCGACGAGCTCTCGATCACCGGTCTGACCTCGAACCCGACCATCTTCGACCAGGCCATCGGAAGCACCGCCGCCTACGACGAAGGCATCCGCGACAAGGCGAACGCCGGGCAGTCGGGCGAAGCCCTGTTCGTCGAGCTGGCGCTCGAGGACCTGCGCCGCGCCGCGGACCTCTTCCGGCCGATCTTCGAGGCCACGGGTGGCATCGACGGCTGGGTGTCGATGGAGGTGTCGCCGCTGCTCGCCAGCGACACCTCGGGCAGCATCGAGGCGGCGGCGCGGATCCACCGGCAGGCGGATCGGCCGAACCTCTTCGTCAAGATTCCCGGCACGCCCGAGGGCATCCCGGCCATCGAGGAGTCGGTCTTCGCCGGGGTGCCGATCAACGTGACCCTGCTCTTCTCGCGCGAGCACTATCTCGCCGCGGCCGAGGCCTATCTCCGCGGCATCGAGCGCCGCATCGCCGCCGGGCGCGAACCGGCGGTTGCCTCGGTCGCTTCGGTCTTCGTCAGCCGCTGGGACAAGGCGGTGAGTGACAAGGTGCGAGCCGAGCTGCGCAACCGGCTCGGGATCGCGATCGCGGCGCGCAGCTACCGGGCCTATCGCGAGCTGCTGGCCTCGCCGCGCTGGCGTCGGCTCGCCGCCGCAGGCGCCCGTCCGCAGCGGCTCCTCTGGGCCAGTACCGGGACCAAGGACCCCGAGGCGCCGGACACCCTGTACGTCGAAGCCCTGGCGGCGCCCGACACCATCGCCACGATACCCGGGAAGACCCTGCGCGCCTTCGCCGAGCACGGCCAGCTCGGCGGCGCGATGGCCGTCGACGGGGGCGACGCCGAAGCGGTGCTGGCGCGCTTCGCCGAGGCCGGGATCGACGTCGACGCGCTCGCGATCCAGTTGCAGCGCGACGGCGCACAGGCGTTCGTGAAGTCGTGGAAGGCGCTGCTCGGGCGCATCGCCGACACGAGCGCGGCGCTCATGCTGACATGAGTTCTCACCTTTCGTTCATGCCTCGCCACTCCGATATGGTGGCGGTGGTGTTGGCCGCACAGTACCCAGCCTCTGTTCCGGAGAATGGGAATCGACTCACTAACGGAGGAGTTGCCAATGAAGTATGCAGCCATCGTCGTAGCCGGTCTGCTGTCGTACCCAGCCGCCACTGTGTTCGCTCAGGGCGTCACTGACGCGCAGATCGCGTCGATCGTCGTGACCGCCAATCAAGTCGACATCGACGCGGGGACGCTTGCCAAGGCGCGCGCGACCAACAGCGAAGTGAAGACCTTTGCCCAGCTGATGATCACCGACCACACCGGCGTCAACAAGTCGGCGACCGACCTGGTCACCAGGCTCAAGGTGACGCCGGAGGACAATCCCACCAGCCAGAGCCTCAAGGCCGGAGGCGAGAAGAACATCGCGAACCTGAAGACGCTCAAGGGCGATGCGTTCGACAAGGCGTACGTCGATCACGAAGTCGCGTATCACCAGCAGGTGATCGATGCGCTCGACAAGACCCTGATTCCCGGGGCTACCAACGCGGAACTGAAGGCCCTGCTGATCAAGGTCCGGCCGGCGTTCGTCGCGCACCTCGACCACGCCAAGCACATGCAGTCCTCGATGAGCAAGGGACGCTGACCTTGCGGAAAGCGAGCTTCGCCGCCGCCCTGGGGTTGATGTTGGGGGCCATGGGCCCTTCGCTGGCTGACCAACCCAGGACACACACCATCATCATGGAGAACATGCGCTTTCAGCCCGAGGTGCTTGCCGTCGCACCCGGCGACACCATCGTGTGGCTCAACAAGGACCTGGTTCCTCACACGGCAACTTCCGAAGCCGGTGGCTTCGATTCCAGCGCGATCATGGCCTCCGAATCCTGGAGTTACACTGTCCGAAAGAACGGCGATTTCGCCTACATCTGTACGTTCCATCCCACGATGAAGGGCAGGTTGCGCGTCCAGTAGCGCCTTTGCGGCCGCATCGCCGCCAATGCCCTCCGGAAGGAGATGGCGGTGATGCGCGCCGCGAAAGGAGGGACGAGCTGGATTCTCGAGGGGTGCAGGAACGACCCGGCCAAATCGACCCTTCTCTGGCTCAGGACTGAGAAGACACCCTTCGCCGCCGGCTCTGCGCCGCCGACGGGGTTACCTAAAGGAGTAAGTGAGGAGGGATGACGACAATGTCCAACGAGATCATCGCTATCACAGGCGTCACAGGCCAACTCGGCCGCCTCGTCGCCAAGAAGCTCGGCGAACAAGTGCCCGCTGACACCATTTTGGGGCTGGCACGCAACCCCGCAAAGGCCGCGGGTCTCGGCGTCTCGGTGCGGGAAGCCGACTACACCAAGCCCGAGACGCTCGCATCGGCGCTGGTCGGTGTCGCCACGCTCCTGCTGATCTCGGCGAGCGAGATCGGCAAGCGCGCCGCCCAGCACCACAACGTCATCGCCGCGGCGAAGGAAGCTGGTGTGAAGCGGATCGTCTACACGAGCCTGCTGCACGCTGATAGCTCCCCGCTGGACCTCGCCGTCGAGCATCACGCCACGGAGACGGAGCTGAAGGGCTCCGGCCTGCCGCTCACGATTCTCCGCAACGGCTGGTACACGGAGAACCACACGGCATGGATCGGCGCCGCGCTGTCCGGCGGCGCGTTCCTCGGCAGCGCGGGCGCTGGCAAGGTCTCTTGCGCGCCGCGAGCCGACTACGCGGAGGCGGCGGTCGTGACGCTGACCGGTGAGGGTCACGTCGGGAAGACCTACGAGCTCGCCGGCGACGACGCGTATACGCTCGGCGAGCTGGCCGCCGAGATCTCCCGCCAGACCGGCAAGGCGATTCCCTACAGGAACGTGGCCGAGACCGACTACGCCGCGACGCTGGCTGGCCTCGGCCTGCCCGAGGGCTTGGCAAAGGCCATCGCCGGATGGGACGTCTGCGCATCGCAGGGCGCGCTCTTCGACGACGGGCGACAGCTTTCGAGGCTCATCGGCCGTCCCACCACGCCACTCTCGTCGGTGGTGGCCGACGCCCTCAGGGCGCTGCACCGCTGAGTGCCGCGCGCCACTTCGCATTCTCCTAATCGCCTCATCTGCATTTTCTAGTGGTTGTAGACCTCAATACTCCCTAGGATGATCCATGACAGGTCTATGGCTCACGCACGGAAGGTGAGGCCGCACGGGCGAGGAGGGCACTCATGACGAGGAAGAAGCGGAAGTCGCAGGGCGCTCGTGGTGACGTGTCGGACATCGCCGCCGAGATCGCGGCGGAGCCCTGGTCCGCTCCCTCGGGTACCGCCGTCGCCGCCGAGGCCCTGCAGACCGGTGTGGTGCCGCTGGCCACCGGGCACACCTCGGACAACAAGAACCGCGGCGACAGCAGGCTGCAAACGGGCGACGTCGAAACGAACGCCGTGGACAACGCGGTCGTGGGCGACGAGGCCCCAGGTGGCAGCGTCATGACCCCCGACCAGGATCGCGTGGACGACTTCGGCCGTGCCCTCGGCGTGCAGGAGATCGACAGCGGCGAGCTGCGTACCACCCACGAACTGCTCGATAGACGCGATCGCAAGCGCGCCCAGCAGGACATCCCCGATCCGACGACGCAGGGCTGACATACGGCGCCCATGACGTCCTCGACAACGACGTCGTGGTCTTGCGCGACTCTCTGGTGAAGCGACGGGCCGGGCGTCGCCGACGCGGGATGGGTGCGGGGCACCGGCCCACCTCGAGACAGCGGGCGGGCCGCGCGTGATCCGAGGGGGCAAGCAGCGAGCCGAGACGGTGCCCGCCCGTCCCGTGCCACTCCGACGCGTGCTCACCGGGATCACCACCTCGGGAATGCCGCATCTGGGCAACTATGCCGGCGCGATCCGCCCGGCGATCGCCGCGAGCCGGCAGGCCGGCGTCGAGAGCTTCCTCTTCCTCGCCGACTACCACGCCCTGATCACGACCGTCGACCCGGCTCGCCTGCAGCGCTCCACGCTGGAGACCGCCGCCGCCTGGCTCGCCGCCGGTCTCGACCCCGACAAGGCGTGGTTCTACCGCCAGTCGGACATTCCCGAGATACCCTCGCTCACATGGCTGCTGGCCTGCGTTGCCGGCAAGGGCCTGCTGAACCGCGCCCACGCCTACAAGGCGGCGGTGGGCAAGAACACTGCCGAGGGGCAGAACCCGGACGCAGGGGTGAACATGGGCCTGTTCCTGTACCCGGTCCTGATGGCGGCCGATATCCTGATGTTCAAGGCGCATTCGGTGCCGGTCGGACGCGATCAGATCCAGCATGTCGAGATGGCGCGTGACATGGCCGTGCGCTTCAACCACCTCTACGGCGACCACTTCGTGCTGCCCGAGGCGGCGCTCGACCAATCCGTGGCGACCCTGCCCGGGCTCGACGGCCGCAAGATGAGCAAGAGCTACGACAACACCATCCCGCTGTTCGTGGGGGCGGCCGAGCTAAGGAAGCTGATCTTCTCCGTCGTCACCGACTCGCGTGCGCCGGGCGAGCCCAAGGACACCGGGGGCTCATCGCTGTTCCAGCTCTACCAGGCCTTTGCCAGCCCGCAAGAGACGGCGGCGATGCGTGCGGCGTTCATCGGCGGTATCTCCTGGGCCGAGGCCAAGCAGGCGGTGTTCGAGCGCATCGACGCGACCGTAGCGCCGATGCGCAGGCGCTACGAGGAGTTCGTGGCCGATCCCGCGTGGATCGAGCAGCGGCTGCGGGAGGGCGCGGCCAAGGCGCGCGCCATCGCCACCCCTTTCCTGGGCGAGCTGCGTCAGGCGATGGGTCTCCGCGACCTCGCGCTCGGCATCGCCGCGCCTGCCGCCACCGGCCGAAGGCGGGGCAAGTAGTCACCTACCAATAACGAGGGGAATGCGATGAATCAGCGTCTCGACTACAGCAACGTAGCGTCCGAGGGAGTCCGGGCGCTGGGCGCGCTCGAGGCTTATGTGCGGAGCTCGGGACTCGATCCGGGCCTCCTCGATCTCGTCAAGACCCGTGCCTCCCAGCTCAACCGCTGCGCCTACTGCATCGACATGCACACGAAGGACGCGCGCGCGGCCGGTGAGACCGAGCAGCGGCTCTACGCCCTGTCCGCGTGGCACGAAACCCCGTTCTACACGGATCGTGAACGGGCCGCGCTCGCCTGGACGGACGCGGTGACGCTCGTCAGCCAGGGGCCTGTCTCCGACGCCCTCTACCAGGAGGCCCGACGGCACTTCTCGGAGAAAGAGCTCGTGGACCTCACGCTCGCGCTCGTCGCCATCAACGGGTGGAATCGGCTGGGCATCTCGTTCCGCACCGTGCCGGGGACTTACCAGCCGAAGACGCACGCGGCGGGCGACGAGTCGCGAAAGGGCGCGGTGGGATGACCCTGGTGCGCTCCTCCGCGGCGCCGTAGTCAGCGCCTGTTGGTCACGGACAGGGCCTCGCGAAGCATCTGGTTCGCGTAGCCCCACTCGTTGTCGTACCAGCTCATGACCTTAACCAGGTCACCGTCGATGACCTTCGTGAGCTCGAGATCGACGACGGATGCGCGCGGATCGCCGACGATGTCGGACGACACGAGCGGATCACGGGACACTCCGAGCACCCCGGCGTAGCGCTTCGTTTCGGCCTCCTCGGCGAGGACCTGGTTCACCTCGTCGACGCTGGTGTTCCGCGAGGTGACGAACGTGATGTCCGCGATGGATCCGACAGGAATCGGCGCCCGGACCGCGATCCCGTCGAACAGGCCCGCGAACTCCGGCAGCGCACGGGTCGTGGCGAGCGCGGCGCCCGTCGTAGCGGGCACGAGGTTCGCCGCCGCGGCCCGGCCGCGACGGAAGCCCCGGCTCGGGCCATCGACGATCGACTGGGACGAGGTATAGGCGTGCACGGTCGTCATCACCGCCTTCTTGATCCCGATGCGGCGGCCGACGACCTCGACGATCGGCGTGATGCAGTTCGTGGTGCAGCTCGCGCAGGAGATGATGGTGGGGGTGCCTCCCGGCGCGTTCACACCGTGAACAACCGTCTCCACCGCTCCATCTTTCGATGGGGCCGACAGGAGGACGATCCGTGCGCCCGCGCGGATGTGCTTTTCGAGATCCTCGCGCCGTCCGAGCGCCCCTGTGCACTCGAACAGGAGCTCGACGCCCAGCTCCCTCCAGGGAAGCTCCAGTGGGTCACGGCTCCGCAGCGTCCGCAGCTTGCGACCGGCGACGACCAGTTCGCCTTCCTCGACGGCCACGGGCTTCGCGTAGCGCCCGTACACCGTGTCGAAGCGAAGCAGGTACGCGAGGTTGTCGGCGTCGACGAGGTCGTTGATGGCGACCAGCTCGAGCGCTGGCTCGTCGACCACCACCTTCAGGATCGCGCGTCCGATTCGCCCCAGACCGTTGATGGCGACCTTGGTGCTCATGCTGCACTGGATGCCGTCGCGCTGACCGCCGAGCATCCTCCTCGGTGAATACCGCTTGGAGGACCGCCAAGGGCGCGCAGAAGATCGGATGTGGTGACGATCCCGACGAGCGCTCCATCCTCGAGGACGGGCAGGCAGTCCACGCCGTGCTTCAGCAGCTTCTCGGCGGCCTCCTGCAGCGACGCCTCGGCCTCGATCGTGACGAGCCCCGACATGGCCTCACCGACGGTGTGCGCCTTCAGCGCTTCCCTCGTGTCGACCGCCGGACCCAGCACGGGGCCGAACAAGCCGGGCGCGCCAAGGATGTCTCGCTGCGTCAGCATCCCGACGAGCCCCCGTCCGTCGACGACGGGGAGATGGCCAAGGCGAACCATGCTCATCAGTCCGCCCGCAACGCGCAGGCTGTCGTCCGGCGCAACCGTCGTCACCGGCGCGCTCATCAGGTCTTTCACTGTCACGACCACCTCCTTTCGGGCGCCCCAGTCCCCGCCGCTTCTTCGAGCGCCACCTCTCGCTGCCCGATTCCACACAGCAGGAGAGCAAGGATCGAGCCGTGACGCGCGCGTAAGGCGCGTCAAGGCCGTAAGCATCAGGGCATGCTCGCCTTAAGGACAGCCTTGGCATCGTCGAGGACGCGGATGGGGCAGTCCGGAACGCTACATTCTGAAAGGCGACCTTCTTACTCTGAGGCGTCATCCTCAGACCGGTGGACGTCGAGGCGCAAGCTGCCGGCCTGACGGCGGTAACCCGCGGGCGCCAACCGGCGGGACCGCGCGGCTACGTCCGGGTGAAGGCCTTACGCACCAGCTTCGTCAGCTCCAGCACCGTGACCGGCACCAGGCCGAGGGCCAGGCACAGAGCGATGTCGGCCGCCGGCATCTCGGGGATCCGGAAGAAGCTCCGGCCCCAAGGGATGTGACTGAGCGCGATCTGCACGAGCGCGGAAAGGGCGACGACCGCGAGCAAGGGGACGTTCGTGAAGACACCGACCTGCCAGTACAGGAGACGGAGGCTCCGAGCCGAGAAGGCGCGGAAGAGCTCGCAGAAGACGAGGGTGGAGAAGGCGACGCCTCGGGCCGTGGCGAGGTCGGTCTCCTGGAGCTTCACGAGAAACACCGTGAGCACGAGGCCGGCCTCGAGCGCTCCGACGAAGAGGATGCGCCGCCATTGGACCCACCCCAGCATCCGCTCGCGGGGGGAGCGCGGGGGCCGGCGGAGCACCCCCGGCAACGGAGGGTCCATCACCAGCGCCAGCGCGGGAAGGCCGTCCGTCACCAGGTTGATCCAGAGCAGGTGCAGCGGGAGGAGGGGCAGCGGCAGACCCAGGACCGAGGCGCCGAGCATCAAGGCCAGTTCGGCGGTGTTGCCGGTCAGGAGGTACACGAGGGCCTTGCGGATGTTGTCGTAGATGCCGCGGCCCTCCTCCACGGCCGCGACGATGGTGGCGAAGTTGTCGTCCGCGAGGACCATGTCCGAAGCCTCGCGTGTGACCTCGGTGCCCCCGCGGCCCATGGCGATCCCGATGTGGGCCTCGCGGATGGCGG
>CAZMRX010000029.1:0-3847 GCA_964568755.1 uncultured Acidobacteriota bacterium
TCGGCGTGATCGGTCGCCCCGAGGCGCTCCCCGCCGACGTGCAGGACGAGCTGGCGCGCGCGACCGAACGAACGCGGCACTCACAGGGGTTGCTGTTCCAGCTGGCGCTCAACTACGGGGGCCGCACCGAGCTGGCCGACGGCGTGCGCCGGCTGGCCGCCGACGTCCAGGCCAACGGCCTCGACCCGGCGACCATCGACGAAGCCACTTTGGCGCGCTACCTCTACACGGCCGGCCAGCCGGATCCCGACCTGCTGATCCGCACCAGCGGAGAGCTGCGCGTCAGCAACTTCCTGTTGTGGCAGATCGCCTACTCGGAGATCTGGGTCACCGACGTGCTGTGGCCCGACTTCCGCCGGATCCACCTGCTCCAGGCCATCGCGGACTTCCAGAAGCGTGAGCGACGCTACGGCGGAATCGGCCCGGCCTGACCCGCTGCCGAAGCGCGGCATGGGCGCGCCCGGCTTCGCGGCCAACCTGGCGTGGCGCGTGGCGACGGCGGCCGTGGCGCTGCCCGCGGTCCTGGCCGCGCTGCTGCTGGGCCCGCCCTGGCTCGCGCTCGCGATCGTGGGAGCCGCGCTCGGCGTCGGGCTCGCGGAGTTCTTCGCCCTGCTGCGCGCGCGCGGGATCCGGCCGATGCGGCTCGTGGGTGTCCTGCTCGCGCTCGCGTTCTTCCTCGACGTGGTGGCGCCCGGCTGGCTGCCGGTCCCGGTCGCGCCGCTCGGCGCGCTGCTGCTGCTGACGGTGACGCTCGCGCGCGGGACCGACTTCGAGTCGGTCAGCGCGGCGGCGGCGACGCTGCTCGGCGCCGTCTACCTGGGCGCGCTCGGCGGGACGATCGCGGCGCTGCGGATCATCGCCCCGGTGGAGGCGGGGGGCTTCAGGGTCGTGCTGCTGCTCGGCATCCTCGTGCTCGCGGACAGCTTCGCTTTCTTCGTCGGGCATGCCTTCGGCCGTCGCCGCCTCGCGCCCAGCGTCTCGCCCGGGAAGTCCGTCGAGGGCGCCCTGGGAGGACTGGTCGGCGGGGTGGTCGGGGCGCTCGCCGTGCGCGAGCTCGGCCTGCCGGACATGCCCGCGCTGCACGCCGTGGGCCTCGGCGCCGCGGTGGCCGCGATGGGCATCGTGGGCGACCTCGACGAGAGCCTGCTCAAGCGCTGGGCGGGCGTGAAGGACTCAGGGAAGCTCTTCCCCGGCCACGGCGGGATGCTCGACCGGCTCGACAGCTTGCTGTTCGGCGCGCCGGTCCTGTACTATTATTTCGAGTACGTGCGCTGAGCGCTCCCCCACACCTGCACCCGGCCGCCGCGTGACCGTGCGCCGCACGAAACCCCCCATGAAAAGCCTCGCGATCCTCGGCTCGACCGGCTCGATCGGCACGAACGTGCTGCGCGTGGTGGAGGCCTTTCCCGACCGCTTCGAGGTGGCCGCCCTCGCCGCAGGCGGGAACGTCGAGGTGCTGGCCGCGCAGGTGGCGCGGCACCGGCCGAAGCTCGTGTCGGTCAAGGACACGGCCGCGCTCGAGCGGCTCTCCGGCCTCGTGGACCTGCGCGGCGTGCGCGCGACGAGCGGTCCGGCCGGCATGGTCGAGGTCGCGACCCACGAGGCGGCGCGGATGGTGGTGGCGTCCGCGGTGGGCGCGGTCGGGCTCGTGCCCACCTACCGCGCGCTCGACGCGGGCAAGGACGTCGCGCTCGCCAACAAGGAGACGCTGGTGATGGCCGGCGAGCTGATGCTCGCGCGCGCCCGCGAGACCGGCGCCCGGCTGCTGCCGATCGACAGCGAGCACTGCGCGCTGCACCAGTGCCTGCAGGGGCGGCGGCCGGAGGACGTGCGGCGCCTGCTGCTGACGGCCTCCGGCGGGCCGTTCCGCAGCCGCCCGCGCGAGAGCTTCATGGACATCACGCGCGAGGAGGCGCTCGCGCACCCCACCTGGCGCATGGGCCCCAAGATCACGATCGACTCGGCCACGCTCATGAACAAGGGCCTCGAGGTGATCGAGGCGCGCTGGCTGTTCGACGTGGGGGCGGCGAAGATCGACGTGCTGATCCACCCGCAGTCCGTGGTGCACTCGATGGTGGAGCTCGTCGACGGCACGGTGCTGGCGCAGCTCGGGGTCACCGACATGCGCATGCCGATCCAGTACGCGCTCAGCCACCCCGAGACGTGGGCCGCGCCGATCCCCGGGATGGACTTCACCAAGCCGCTCGCGCTCGAGTTCGCGCCGCCCGACCGCGAGCGATTCCCGTGCCTCGGGCTCGCCTACCGGGCGCTCGAGCAGGGCGGCACGGCGCCGGCGGCACTCAACGCCGCGAACGAGGAGGCCGTGGCCGCCTTCCTCGACGGCCGCGCCGCCTTCCTCGCCATTCCAGAGACGATCCAGGAAGTGCTCGAGACCGAGCCGCGCACGCCCGCGGCGACGCTCGAGGACGTGCTCGAAGCCGACCGCCGGGCGAGGGAGCGCGCCCGCCTGGCGCTCGCGCGGCGGCAACCGGCGCAGACTCTCCCCTAGTGTGAAGTGGAGCCCATGAACCCGATCTTCAAGCTCGTAGCCTTCATCGTCGCGCTCGGCATCATCATCTTCGTACACGAGTTCGGGCACCTGATCACCGCGAAGGCGTTCAGGATGCGCGTCTTCATCTTCTCGTTCGGCTTCGGCAAGCGCCTGTTCGGCTTCCAGTGGGGCGACACCGACTGCCGCGTCTCGGCGATCCCGCTCGGAGGCTACGTCAAGCTCGAGGGCGAGCCCGGCGACAACCTGAGCGAGGACACCGCGAGCCGCGGCGACGGCCGTGACTTCCTCTCGCGCCCGCGCTGGCAGCGCTTCCTCGTCTACCTCGCCGGGCCGGCGATGAACGCCGTGCTGACGATCAGCGTGCTCACCGGGTTCTACATGGTGGGCTTCGGGGTCGATGCCAGCCGCTTCGACCGCCCGATCATCGGCGCCGTCGACGCGGGCTCGCCGGCCGAGAAGGGAGGCCTCGTCCCGGGCGACGAGATCCTGTCGATCGACGGCAAGCCGCTGCCCTCCTGGGAGGACGCGCAGTACCACATCCTGCTGCGCCCCGAGGCCGAGCTGAAGCTGCAGGTGCGCGGCCCCGCCGGCGAGCGCGCGGTGACGCTGCGGTCGGAAGCGACGACGGCCGAGCGGATCGGCTCGATCGGCGTCCACCCGCTCGTGCGGGTGGGCGAGGTGCTCGAGGGGCAGCCGGCCGCCGCGGCGGGGCTCAGGAGCGACGATGCCATCCTGTCGATCGACGGCCAGCCGCTGAAGTCCTTCTCCGAGATCCCGCCAATCGTGGGCGGCGCCGCCGGGCGCGAGCTGGTGTTCAAGCTGCTGCGGGACGGCCAGCCGCTCGAGCTCCGGATCACGCCGAAGGACAGCGGCGCGGGCGCGCGCGTCGGGATCGGGCCCAAGACCGTGCTCAAGAAGTTCGGCCCTGCCGGAGCCGTGGCCGAAGCGGTGCGCTGGACCTGGGGCATGACCACCCAGACCTTCGACGTCATCGGACGCCTGGTGACCGCGCGCATCTCGCCGAAGACGATGATGGGTCCGCTCGGGATCGCGCAGGCGGCGGGCGACGCTGCCGAGCAGGGCCTGAGCTCGTTCGTGTTCCTCGTGGCCGTGATCAGCCTGCAGGTCGGGATCCTGAACCTCTTCCCGCTGGCGCCGCTCGACGGCGGGCACCTGGCGATCCTCGCCGTCGAGGGCGTGGCGCGGCGCGACCTGAGCCCGATGGTCAAGGGCTGGATCATGAACGCCGGCGCGGCGGTGATCTTCCTGCTGATCGGCCTCGTGCTCTACTCGGACATCAGCAAGATGTCGTTCGTGCAGCGGCTGCTGCACTAG
>CAZMRX010000029.1:3947-25482 GCA_964568755.1 uncultured Acidobacteriota bacterium
CTACTTTGGGGGCGCGGGTCGGCCCCAGTCGGGGGCGAACGCCGGGTCGAGGGTGTAGGCCTTGGCGAAGAGCTCGCGGGCTTTTTCCTTGTTCTCGTTCATGCGGCGCGACGGCTCGCCCAGCTTGTAGTACGTGTAGCCGAGGTAGTAGGCGGCCGCGGCGCTTCCCGGGTCGGCCGCGACGGCCTTCTCGAAGTCGGCCTGGGCGGCGCGGAAGCGGCGCTTGCGGAACGCCGCCTGGCCCGCGGCGATCGCGGACGCGGCCGGTCCGTCGGCCTTCATCTCCGTGGCGGCCGCCGGGGGCGGCGGCGGCGGCGCGTCCTGCGGGGTCATCACGACGAGCAACAGCGCGGCAGCGAGGGGCATCGGATCGCCTCCTTGAAGGGTGAGGAGACCCCCAGTCTATGCCGACTGGGCTGTGACGGGCCTCACCTTCCCCCCTCGAGTCCTCGCCCGGCCCACTCCTTTAGCTGGGCGAGGAGTCGAGGGTCCTTGCCGTGCCGCTGGCCTCTGTGTCCGTTTCCGGCCGACCAGCACCTGGTCGGCGATGCGGCGGGCGCCGTTTCGGACTACTGCTGGGGGTTATGGACCTGCGTGCGCCCGATCGTGACGCCGCCGGGGACGCGCTGGTCTCCCGGGTACACGGTGAGGCCGATCTGGACCGACACCGACTCCGTGTTGTCGCTGCCCGTGCCGGCCACCGAGTCGCGGGGCACGTTGTAGAGCACGAGGTAGTACGTCCCCGGGGCGAGCGACTCGGTGAAGAGCACGCGGGGCTTGGGGTTCTTGGTCTCGGAGGAGAGCAGGAACGGGCACGTGCGGCTCGAGAGCTGGGCGTAGGTGCAGCTGGTGTTGCCGAAGTAGACGGACATGTACGTGTCCGGGAAGGTCCAGTCCACGGTGATGTCGAGGACGCCGCGCTGCGACAGGATCAGCTCGAGCGAGACCCAGATGTCCGACTGGAAGCCCGAGAACGCCGTCTGGGCCAGGATCGCCCGCACCGGCTCCGGCGTCACCACCACCACGGGCGGCCGCGTCGTGTCGTCACCGCCGCAGCCCGCGAGTGCGATGACGAGGGCTCCCGCGGCGCTCAGGCGAACAGCCGTCCCGACACCGCTCTTCATTCGCGAGGCCTCCCGGCCACGATTCTAGGGCCCGTCCGGCACGAGCGCAACGGCAGCCGCACGCGGGCTCCAAGGTTCCGCTTCCGAAGGGCCGGCATTCTCTGAGAGAATGGGCGCCGTTCGCCTCGAAGTGATCCGCCCGTGATGAAGGCCTCCCTCCCGCGTCGCAGACTCCGGGCCGGCTCGCTGGCCGGCCTGCTGGGCATTCTGGCGGCGGCCCAGGGGCAACCGCCCTCGTGGGCGGCGAGCCAGGCCCCGGCCGCCGTGCCGGCGAACCAGGCCCAGGGCGCGATCGAGATCGACCACCAGGCGCCGGCCTGCGTCAAAGCCGGCAAGTACGCCCGCCTCGACGCGTGCTTCCGTCCCGCGAGCGCCCTCGGGCGCGCGCGCGTCTACTTCCGCAAGGGCGGGACGACGGACTGGTTCTACGTCGAGATGGCGCCGAACGCGCCCTGCCACCGGGCGCTGCTGCCGCGGCCGAAGAAGGACATCGGCAGCATCGAGTACTACATCTCCGCGACGGACCGGCGCTCTTCGGAGTCGCGCTCGCGGGACGCCAAGCTGCTCGTCACGGAGGACGGGAGCTGCGCCGCGGGCCCGCTCGCCCCGATCGCCGAGTCGGGCAGCGTGGTGATCGGCTCGGCGACCGGAGCCGCCCCGGTCGGCTTCGTCACGGGGGGGGCCCTCTCCCCGATCCTGATCGCCGGGGGAGTGGCCGTGGTCGGCGGTGGCGCCGCGGCGATCCTCGTGGGGGGCGACGACCCGCCGCCCACCACCACGACCAGCACCACGACCACCTCGACCACCACGACGACGACTTCGACCACGTCCACGACGACGACCACCACCACCTTGCCCACGACTACTACGACGACGACCACCACCACGACCACGATGCCGTGCGAGTCACCCAACCAGCGCCCGTCTGCGAACATCACCAGCCCGCCGACCGGCCCGATCCCCAACCCGGTCAACGTGGTGGCCACGGCCACCGACCCCGCGCCCAGCTCGGGGCTCCGGGAGGTCCGCTTCACCTACCAGTACTGCCCCGGCGGGGCATGCGGCGCCGAGGTCCCGATCGGCGTCGACAACACGGGCCCCTCGCCGTACACGATCACGTGGGCGAATCAGCCCAGCTGCGCCGTGGCTCCCGAAGACCGGTTCAGGATCCTGGCGCGCGCCGTCGACAACTGCGGCAACGTCAGCGATGTCGCCCCGGTGGACGTGCGCTCGGTGGGTCGCGGCTGCTTCCGCGCCGCCGCCGCTTCGACCGAGACCGGCGCGTGGCTCAGCGACCTCCAGGCCGCAGGCGCGCGCGGGCAGGTCGTCGTGGACGGGTCCCAGGCGGTGTTCCCGGCGGCGGGGAGCGAGTCGTTTACGACGCCGCTCGGCCCCGGGCCGCACCGATTCGAGGCGACGCTGGTGGACGAGGGCGGCGCCGGCCGGCGCGCCGGAGGCACCTGGCGCTTCGACCTGTCGTCGCTGCGGCTCGCTCCCGGCTCGCTCCGGATCGTGGCCGGCGAGGCGGTCCAGCTGACGGCCGACGCGGTCGTGTTCCGGCTGCGCGGGCGCGCCGGCGAGCGCGTGGTGTTCGGCTTCGAGGTCGCGGGCCAGTAGAGCCCGCGCCGGGGCTCAGCGCCCCCCGCAGAAGCTCCGGATCTCCTGCGCCACGCGCTCGACGGTCTCGAGCGGCAGCTCGGGGTAGAGCGGAACCTGGAGCACCTCGCGCGAGAGTCGCTCGGAGACCGGCAGGTCGCCCGCCTTGCCACCCGCTGCGGCCATCGCGGGCTGGAGGTGGATCGGCCGCGGGTAGTGGACCGCGGTCGAGATCCCGCGCGCGGTCAGGTGGGCCTGGAGGCCGTCGCGGCTCGTCGTGCGGAGCGTGTAGAGGTGCCAGGCGGAGCGCCCCCAGGCCTGCTCGCGCGGGAGCACAAGGCCCGGGGTGCCCTCCAGGAGCCGCGTGTAGGCGAGCGCCCGCTCCAGGCGCTCCGCGGTCCACTGCTCGAGCCGGGGCAGCTTCGCGCGCAGCACGGCGGCCTGCAGCGCGTCGAGGCGGCTGTTGGTGCCGAGCACGACGTTGTCGTACTTCGTGGCCCCGCCGCCGTGGTTGGCGATCTGCCTCACGCGGGCGGCGAAGTCGGGGTCGTTCGTCGTGACCGCGCCCGCGTCCCCGTAGGCGCCCAGGTTCTTGCCGGGATAGAAGCTGAAGCAGGCGGCGTGGCCCAGGCTGCCGGCCCGCCGCCCGCCCACTTCGGCGCCGTGAGCCTGGGCTGAGTCCTCGAGCACCGGGAGCTCGTGGCGCTCGGCCACTGCCAGGATCGCGTTCATGTTCGCCGGGTGGCCGTAGAGGTGGACCGGAAGGATCACCTTCGTGCGGGGCGTGATCGCGCGCTCGAGCGTCGCCGGGTCCATTGTGAAGGAGGCCTCGTCGACGTCGACGAAGACCGGCTTCGCCCCGTTCAGCAGGATCGCCTCGCCGGTGGCAATGAAGGTGTTGGCGACGGTCACCACCTCGTCGCCCGGACCGACACCGTAGGCGCGCAGGGCAATCGCCAGTGCGTCGGTGCCGTTCGCGACGCCGACGGCATGGCGTGCCCCGCACCAGGCCGCGAACTCGGACTCGAAGAGCCGGCACTCCTCGCCGCCGATGAAGTGCGTGCTGGCCACGACGCGGGCTGTGGCCGCGTCGATCTCCGGCTGGATCCGCAGGTACTGGGCGCGCAGGTCGACCATCGGGACGTTTGTCGTCATTCGAGTTGCAGTCTACCTTCCGGGCGCGGAAGCGACCAAGGGCCGAGGACGTCCTAGGGGCTGCCCTCCGCCTCCAGGGCGCTCGGCTCGAGCGAGAGCTCGTGAACCGTGACGGGCACGCGGGCGTCGAGCGTGCCGCGGCCCTCGTCCACGACCAGGACGACCGTGCTCAAGCCGCGCGGCAGCACGAGCGGAAGGCGCAGCCGGGTCTCGCCTGCCAGGGGGATCACGGCTACGGGCGGACCCTCCGAGGCCAGCCGCACGCTGCGATGGCTGTAGTCGCCTCCGGCCACGAATACCACGAGCCGCGAGCCCGGGAGGCCCGGGTAGGGCCGCAGCGTGAGGCCGAGCACGGCGGGACCGCCGTCCGGCGAGAAGACGACGAGCTTCGTCCGTCCCGTCCCCACGCTGAAGAGCGGCCGGCCCGTGGCGTCGTCCTTGCCGAGTCCCGACGGGTTGACGACGTGGACGAGCACCGGGTCCCGCAGCTTCAGCAGTCGCGCGAAGCCGCCCCCGATCTCCTCGACCCCTCGCGTCTGGAACGGGGCGAACCCGGCCACGATCGGGACGACGTTCGGATCGTCCCAGCGCTGCAGGAGCTGCGCGTAGAGAGCGTCGCCGCCCTCCGGGTGGTTCGAGATCGAGGCGCCGTCCGTCCAGTCGCCGACGACCGCTCGCGGGTAGGCAAAGAGCGACACGGCCGTACCGAGCCAGCGGTGCGCGTTGACCGGACGGCCGACGACCAGGAGCGTCCCGGGCGGCAGGTCCTGGATGCGCTTCTTCAGCAGCGGGATCTGCGGCAGTGTGGTCCGCGGCAGGATCTCGCGCATCGCGTCGGCGAAGCGCAGGCTCCACGGCCAGTGCACGCCTGCCTGGCTCGCGGGAAGCAGCATGGCGAGAGCGAGAGCTGCGCGGCGCCAGGGCGGCCTCTGCGGCACGAGACGCCGCACCGCCACGGCCGCGAGCAGCAGCGCGAACGGCCAGCCCCACTGCGCGAGCTTGAACAGGTTCCAGGTGTGCCCGCGGCCTCCGCGCCAGGGATCCTCGACGGCCAGCGCGAAGTAGGCGGTCGCGAGCACGACCAGGCCGGCCGCCGCGACGAGCGGCCGGGTTCGTGGCCGACGCGCCGCGCCCCAGAGGCCCGCCGCCACCATGATGCAGTACAGCGGGGTGAGCCAGCGGTTGAGCGCGCTCCAGGGCGGCGTTTCGACGTTGACCCAGCCCGGCGCGAGCACGCGCGTCCCGAGCGCGAACTGGACGAAGTCGGCCGCGCTCCAGGGGACGTGGCCGCCGGCCAGGGAGGTGGCGAAGCGGTGCAGCGGCGACAGCGCTCCGAGCACGTCGTGGAACGCGAGGACCACGACAAGGCCGGCGAGGCCGGAGGCGAAAGCCGCGAGCCCTCTCAGCCGTCCGCACCGACGCGCCCGCTGGACGACCGGCACCGACGCCACCGCGGCCGCGAAGCCGAGCAGGGGTAGCAGCGGCAGGTAGACCGAGACCAGGAACGCGAAGGGCAGCGCCAGGAGGGCTGCCGTGGCCGGCCGCCAGCGGGCTGGCGCGCTGGCCCGCGCGAGCAGCACCAGGCCGAAGAGCAGCAGCGGCAGCGCGTAGCCTTGCTGCAAGAAGCCGTTGTGGTGGCCCCAGTAGAGGGCGTGCGGCACGAGCGCGAACACGAGCGCGACCGCGCCGGCCCCCGTGCGTCCGAGCCGCAGCAACTGGCTCGACGCGAGCCATACCATCGCCACCAGCAGGACCAGGCCCCAGGCCGACGTGGACGGGTAGACCTCCAGCACGCTCACCGGCCGGACGGCCGCCTGCACGAGCGCGAGCCAGTGTGCGATCCCGAGGTCGTAGTGCTGGCTCTGGTAGAGCGCCGGGATCCCGGTGACCGGCGATTGCGCCTCCCAGCGGCACGCCTCCGAGTAGCCGTGGAGCTGCAGCCACTCGCTGAACGCCCCGTAGGTGTAGGTGTCGTTGCCGAAGGAGAAACCGCCCGCGCGGACCACCGGCAGCAACGCGAGCACGCCCGTCACGAGCATCGGCACGGCGAGCGGTGCCCACTCCGATGCGGCGCCCCGGGGCCGCAGGACGTCGAGGCGTCGCCGTCGCCAGGCGAGAGCCAGCGGCACCAGCTGGAGCGCCGCCACAAGCCCCACCAAATCTCGCGTCGGAAGGCCGACACGCGAGAGCGACACGCTGAGCAGCGTCAGCTCGGCGGTGCCGAGGGCCAGGGAGGCGGCGGCTCCGGCCGGGTCGAAGCGGCGGAAGAGGCCCGCGCCGAAGGCGCCGACGAAGAGCCGTCCCGCGAGCAGGGCCGTGGCGCCGATCGCGACCAGCAGCCCCACCGCTCCGAGTCCGGTCATGGCGCTGCGACGGGCGTCTCCGGCGCCTGCGGGATCACCTCGTCCGGCGGCGCGGGCTGCGCCGCCGGCGTGAGCCTGACGAACAGGAAATCGCCGTCGGGGCTCTGCCACGCCTCCTGACGGCCGCTCGCCGCCAGCCGCTCGCGCAGGGCCGAAGCCCCGTCCTCGTAGGCCTTGCGGTTGACCAGCAGGCCCGAGAAACCGATCCGCTCGAGCGCGTCCGCTAGCGCCTCCGGCTCGAGCGCCTCGGCGCGGCGCTGCCAGCCATCGCGCGGACGGCCCTTGTCCGAGCCGTAGCTGAAGCGCAGTCGCGAGGCGTGCAGGTACGGCCGCAGGTGCTCGTAGTCGGTCGCCTGGTGGATGCGGGGCCCCTCTGGGAAGTCCACGACCGGAAGCTGGAACAGCATCGCTGCCGGGGGCAGCGCGGCTTCGAGCGTGCGCACGAGCGTCGCGTCAGAGGCCACCACGCCCGCCGTGCGGCCGACGTCGGCCGCCGTCCGTCGCGGCGGCAGCTGGTCGGCGAGCGCGAGACCGCCGGCCGCGACCGCGAGGAGCACTGCGCCGCGTCGCTGCGAGAAGCGAGAGCGCGACAGCTGAGCGACGGCCCACAGCAGCACCAGCGCCAGGATCCAGATGCTGTAGCGGCTCGTGGCCCGAAACCAGACGAACCCTAGCGTTCCGAGGATGCCGTTGAGCCCGCCCACGACGGAGTCGGCCAGGATCCAGGCCACCGCCAGGAAAGCGGCGGGCACGAAACCCTTCGGTCGACGCAGATAGGCCGCGGTCGCGGCCGCGGACAACCAGACGAGCGCCACGACTCCGACGACACCCAGATACGCCGCACCCATCTCGCCCCGATAGAGTGCGCTGCGCAGGTACGTCGCTCCGAGGGGCGCCCAGGGGGCGAGTCCGGGGTGGGAGACGGGCAACAGCAGCTCGATGGGCTTGAGCGCGTATCGCTCGAGGTTGCCGTAGGGCCGCGCGATGGCCTCCCTCGCGTCGCCGCGCCACGCAGCGGCGACCACGTTGGCGTTGTCGGCCAGCACGGTCCCGAGCAGCAGCAGCAGCAGCGCGAGCGACGGCAGCGTGCGAGCGAGGTTGCCGTTTCGCGGGCGCAACGCGTGGGCGAGGGCGGCGAGGCCCAGGAACTGCGCCAGCAGACCCGCGTAGTAGATGTTGTGCAGGCCCGTCGTCACGACGATGGCTGCCGCGGCCGCGAATCGCTTCGAGCGCCAGGGCAGCCCGCGATGGCCGAAGGCCCAGCTCACCACCAGGATCGCGAGCGGGAGCGGCCAATAGAAGCTGAGCGTGAGGTGGTTGAGCGAGCGGTAGAAGAAATAGGGGGACAGCGCGAATGCCGCGGCGCCGGCGAGCGCCCACTCCGGGCGGGCGCGGAAGTAGCGGCTCACGGCGTAGAAGCTGACGGCGGCGAGTACGGCCGCGAGCAGCAACAGCAGGTTGGCGGCAGGGAACAGTCCGATCACACGCGCGGCGCCCCCGGCGAGCCAGTACTGCAGCTTGTGCTGGCGCAGGTAGGCGTTCCAGTCGGCGCCGTACGGTGCGCCGAGCTCGGGCACGGAGACGAAGCCGAAGGGGGACATGTGGCCGTCGTGGGCGGCCTTCAGCAGCGCCAGCGTCGGCCAGGCGTCGCCGTGGTAATCGATCGGCGTCCGCCAGGCCGCGCCGCCGGTGCGGCCGTAGACCACACACCACAGGCCTGCGACGGCGAGCGCGAGGGCCGTCGCCCGCGCGATCTCGCGCCTCGGCGTCATGCTGCCGCTCGCAGGCGTTCCAGCACGGCCGCGACGTTGCGGTCCCAGGTGAAGCATTCGAGCACCAGCCGGCGCGCTTCCCGGCCCATCGCCTCCCGCTCGGCGCGGGGCAGCTCGACCGCCCGCCGGATCCCCGCCACCAGCGCCTCTACGCTCCCCGGCTCGACCAGCACCGCGCCCGCCGTGTCGGACGCGCCAGCGGGCGGAGGCAGCTGCCCCGGGCGCCAGCCCTTGAGCACCCAGCCGATCTGGTCGAGGTCGGAGGCCACGATCGGCTTCGCCATCGCCATGTACTCGAACAGCTTGGTCGGGCTTCCAAAGAATGGCGTGCCGTCCGGGTTGGGGACGTGCGGGGAGAGCAGGATGTCCGAGGCGGCGAGCGTGCGCGGGGTCTCCGCCTGCGGCCGCGTCCCCGACAGCGTGACGAACGGGGCCCCGGTTCCCTCTCCCAGGATGGCTCGCACCCGCGCAGCCAGTGCGCCGTCGCCCACGTAGAGGAAGTGGAGCCGGTGACGCTCGAGCCAGGGCCGATCCTCGTCGATCAACCGCCGGATCGCGCTGGCGAGGACGTCGGTGCCGTGCCAGGTGCCGAAGGTACCCACGAACGTGAGCAGGTCCGCGGCGATCGGGACCCCCAGGGCTTCCCGGGCGCTGCGCCGCTCCTCATCCGCAAAGCGCGCCGGATCGAAGGCCAGCGGATCGATCCCGTTGGGGTAGAAGAGCACGCGCTCGCGCGGCGCGCCGAGCGCCACCGCCTGCTCGACGAGCGGCTGCGAGACGACGACGACCAGGTCGGCATGGCGCAGGCTGGCGCGCTCGACGGCGCTCGCCACGCCCTCGAAGCGGAGCGGCTCGCCCCAGTGCCGTTGAGCCCACACCTCGGAGCCGTTGAACTCGAGCACCAGCGGCAGCTTCAGCCGATCGCGCAGCAGGACCCCGGAAAGGTCGTTGAGCGCGTAACGCTGGTAGATGAAGTCTGGAGGCTGAGCGCGCGCCTCCTCGCGGGCGGCCCGTACGAAACCGGCCTGGTAGCGGTGGGCGTTCAGCTCGAACGGGAAGGCGAGGGATTGTAGCGGCACCACGCGCTGGCTGCAGGGAGGCGCCACGAGCGGCTGCTCCTGCGCACCCAGCAGCCGGACGGCGACGCCCGCCCGCGCCAGTGCGTTCGCGACGCCGGCCACATGGGCCACCGACCCGCCCACGCTCGCCCCGAAGCTGAGCGTCGGCTTCAGGTACAGGCAGCGGGCAGTGCCTGCGAGGCGATGCGGTGCCGGGAGTTGCCGGCCCAGGCGCCCGGCCCGCGCCCAGTTCGCGACGAGCGCCGTCAGGCCTCCGACCAGGTTGGCCACCACGCGAAGCGCGGCGAGTGGCAGCCGCAACCATCCCAGGGACGAGGGCTCCCCACCCGCGATCTGTCGCTCACGCCTCGCGCGCGGGATCAGGAATGCCAGGAGCACGAGGTAGTCTTCGAACAGGCGCAGCTCGCCGGTGGGCGCCGTGACGACCACCACGGGCGTGCGCCATCGCCGCAGCGCGCCGAGTCCGGCGCGGCGGAGCGCGGCCAGGTCGGAGAACGCGACCCCCGGACCGAAGCGCGAACGGAAGAAGAGCCGCGTTTCCGGCGCCGCGGGTGTGGGAGAGACAACGAGGGCCGATGCCGTTTCGAAGCGGGACATGCGCGCGGTCGGACGAGCAGCCTACCACACGGCGCCGCGGTGCCCCGATCCTCGCGGCCTGATAAGCTGCGCCACAGCCGGCGCGGGCAGCCGTGCCGCGGGAGACGGCAACGTGATCGGAATCGGATTGATCGGCTACGGCTACTGGGGTCCCAACCTCGCCCGCAACTTCGCCGAGACGCGCGGCGCCGAGCTGCGCGCCGTCTGCGACCTGCGCCCGGAGCGCCTCGCGCTGGCGCGCGCGCGGCACCCCTCGGCCCGGGCGCTCGCCGAAGCCGCCGAGCTCGTCGCCGCCCCCGACGTCGACGCGGTGGTGGTCGCGACGCCCGTCGGCAGCCACTTCGACCTCGCGCGCCGGGCGCTCGAGGCCGGCAAGCACGTCCTGCTCGAGAAGCCGCTCACCGCGACCGCCGACGAGGCACGCCGGCTGATCGAGGCGGCCGAGAAGCGCGGCCTGCGGCTGATGGTCGACCACACCTTCGCCTACACCGGCGCGGTGCGGCGGATCCGGGAGCTGGTGCGCGACGGCGCTCTCGGCCAGATCTACTACTACGACTCCGTGCGAGTGAACCTGGGCCTGTTCCAGCACGACGTGAGCGTGCTGTGGGACCTGGCCGTGCACGATCTCGCGATCCTCGACTACGTCCTGGGCGACCGCGCCGAGGCCGTGTCCGCCACGGGGATCAGCCACGTGCCGGGCCAGCCCGAGAACCTGGCCTACCTGACCCTCTTCTTCCCCGAGCGGCGCATGGCACACATCCACGTGAACTGGCTGGCGCCGGTCAAGGTCCGCCGCACGCTGATCGGGGGCAGCGAGAAGATGATCGTCTACGACGATCTCGAGCCGAGCGAGAAGGTGAAGCTCTACGACAAGGGCGTGACGCTCAGCCAGCAGCCGGAGGGTGTCTACCAGCAGCTGGTCGGCTACCGCACCGGCGACATGTGGGCGCCCCGGCTCGAGACCGCCGAGGCGCTGCGGGTGGAGGCCGACGAGTTCGTGCGCTCGATCGAGACCGGGGCGCCGCCTTCGACGGACGCTCTTGCCGGTCTGCGCGTGGTGGAGGTGCTCGAGGCCGCCTCGCGCTCGCTTCACGAGCGCGGTCGGCCGGTGGAGCTGCGCTGAGAGCGATGCCGCCGTCACACGCCTCCCGTTCCGGGCGCCGGCCGTCGCGGCTGAGCTTTGTGCTGCCCGCCTTCGCCGAGGCCCGGAACCTCGAGCAGCTCTTCCCGCGGCTGCTGGCGCAGGCCCCGCTCGCCTCCGAGATCGAGGTGGTAGTGGTCGACGACCACAGCCCGGACGACACGTTCGCGGTGGTGCGCGAGTGGGCCGCTCGCGACGCCCGCATCCGCGGCCTGCGGTTGGCGCGCAACGCGGGCAGCCACATGGCGATCCTGTGCGGGCTCAAGGCGGCCACCGGCGAGGCCCTGATCGTGCTCGCGGCCGACGGGCAGGACCCCCCGGAGGTCGCCGCGCAGCTGCTCGACGCGTGGGGCGACGGCGCGCAGGTGGTGTGGGCCGTGCGCGAGGGCCGCCAGGACGCGTCGCTCGTCGCGCGGCTCGCGTCGCGGCTCTACTATCAGCTGATGAACCGCTTCACCTCGGTCAGGCTGCCGCCGACCGGGGCCGACTTCTTCCTGCTCGACCGGCGCGTGCTGGGCGCGCTGCTCGCGATCCCCGAGCACAACGTCTCGATCTTCGCGCTCGTCGTCTCGCTCGGCTTCCGCCAGGCGGAGATCCGGTACACCAAGCAGTCGCGGCTCTCCGGCGGGTCGAAGTGGACGCTGCGGCGCAAGCTGAGATTGCTCCTCGACTCGGTGGTCGGCTTCTCGACGCTGCCGCTGCGGCTCGCCACCGGGCTCGGGTTCGCCTACGCGGCGGGCGGGTTCGTGTACGCCTCGCTGCTGGTGGCCAACCGGCTCTCGGACGGGATACTGTTCGGCGCCGTGGCCTTCGGGGGGTGGTCGGCGCTGATGGTGGTGCTGCTGGTTTCGTCAGGGTCGATCATGATCGTGCTCGGCATCTTCGGCGAGTACCTGTGGCGGGCCCTCGAGGAGGTGCGCGGCCGCCCGCGCTTCCTGGTCGAGGACGAGGTCAACCTCGAGGCATCATGACGATTCCCTTCCTGACGCTCGGACGCCAGGTGGCGGGCCTGCGCGCCGAGCTGGACCAGGCACTCGCCGCGGTCGTCGACGGCCAGGGCTTCGCGAACGGCCCGGCGGTGGCGGCTTTCGAGCAGGAGCTCGCCCGCTACCTCGGGGTGCGTGAGGTGGTCGCGGTCAACAGCGGCACGAGCGCTCTGCACGCCGCGCTCGTCTGCGCGGGGGTCGGGCCGGGCGACGAGGTGATCACCGTCGCCCACACCTGGATCTCGACGCTGTGGGCGATCAGCTACGTCGGGGCGAAGCCGGTGCTGGTGGACGTGGATCCCCGCACTTGCGGCCTCGACCCGAGCCTGGTCGAGCGGGCCCTGGGCCCGCGCACGCGCGCGATCCTGCCGGTCCACCTCTACGGGCACCCGGTCGACCTCGACCCGATCGTGGCGATAGGCGCCCGCCACGGCATCCCGGTGATCGAGGACTGCGCGCAGTCGATCGGCGCGCGCTACAAGGGGCGGATGACGGGCAGCTTCGGCCGCGTGAACGCGACGAGCTTCTATCCCGGCAAGAACCTGGGCGCCTTTGGCGAGGGCGGCGCGGTGCTGACGGACGACGCCGCGATCGCCGCGCGCGCCCGTCGGTTGCGCGACCACGCGCAGGACGGCCGCCACAATCACGTCGAGCTGGGCTTCAACTGGCGGCTGGACGGCTTTCAGGGCGCCGTGCTCTCGGTGAAGCTGCCGCACCTCGACCGCTGGAACGCGCGGCGGAGCGAGATCGCGCGCCGCTACCTCGAGGGTCTCGCCGGCTGTCCGGGGCTGAGCCTGCCTTTGCCGCAGGCCTGGGCCGAGCCGATCTGGCACATCTTCCCCGTGTACCACGAGCGGCGCGACGCACTGCGCACGGCGCTCGACGCGTTAGGCGTGCAGACGGGCGTCCACTACCCGCGGCCCGCCCACCTGCAGCCCGCCTACGCGCATCTCGGGCTCGGACCGGGCGCGCTGCCCGTCTCGGAACGGCTCGCGCTCAGCGAGCTCTCGCTGCCCATGTTCCCGGAGCTGACGGACGACGAGGCGGAAGCCGTGGTGCGGGCGGTCCGAGACGCGTGCCGGAGCCTGGGGGCATGAGCGTCGCGGCCGAGCTAAGACTGCCGCAGGTGGCCGGCCTCGAGGGGGCCCTCTGCGTCGTGGTGGGAGGGGCGGGCTTCATCGGCTCGTCGCTCGCCCGCGTTCTGCTGCTGGCAGGCGCCGACGTGCTCGTGTACGACAACCTCGCGACCGGGGCCACGGCGAACCTCGAGGGATGCGCCGAGGAGACGGGGCGTGCACCGGCGTTCGAGCACGGTGACGTCAGGGATGCGGAGAAGCTCGCGCGCACCCTGCCCGGCGCGCGCTTCGTCTTCAACCTCGCCTGTCTCGGCGTCCGCCACTCGATCCACTCGCCGCGCGAGAACCACGAGGTGAACGCCACCGGCGCCCTGGTGCTCCTCGGCCAGGCGCGGCAGGCCGGGGTCGAGCGCCTGGTCCACGTCTCGTCGTCCGAGGTCTACGGCACGGCGCGCACGGCGCCGATGACGGAGGACCACCCGACCGAGCCGCACACCGTCTACGGCGCGAGCAAGCTGGCGGGCGAGTGCTACGCGCGCGCCTTCCACCGATGCTACGGCTTCGACGCCGTGGTGCTGCGGCCGTTCAACGCCTACGGGCCCCGCTCGCACCACGAGGGCGACTCGGGCGAGGTGATCCCGCGCTTCGTCGTCCGCGCGCTGGCGGGCCAGAGCCTGACGGTGTTCGGCGACGGGAAGCAGACCCGCGACCTGACGCACGTCTACGACACCGCGGGCGCCATCGCGCGCGCGGCGGTCGCTCCCGGCGTCGCGGGCCAGACGCTGAACGTGGGCTCGGGCGAGGAGCACTCCGTCAACCAGCTCGCCGAGCTGGTGCGGCGCCTGGCCGGAGCCGAGCGCGTCGCGATCGAGCACGTGGAGGCCCGGCCCGGGGACGTGCTGCGCCTCGTCGCAGACTCGTCGCGAGCGGTCCGGACGCTCGGGCACCGCTCGAGCGTCAGCCTCGAGGCGGGCGTGCGCGACCTGGTCGAGCGCACGCGGCGGCTGGGCGCGGAGCGCCTCTCGGCACTCGCGGCCGCGGTGCGCGCCCGCAACTGGGAGTAGGGCGCTGGCGCGGGTCCCTCTCGTCCGTCCGGACCTCGGCGACGCCGAGGCCGAGGCCGCTGCCCGCGTGGTCCGCTCGGGCTGGCTGACGCAAGGCGCCGAGGTCGCCGCGTTCGAGGCGGAGTTCGCCGCCGCGGTGGGCGCGCCGCACGCGGTGGCGGTCTCCAACTGCACGGTCGCGCTGCAGCTCGCGCTGGCGGCCGTCGGTGTGCGCCCGGGCGACGACGTCGCGACAGTGAGCCACAGCTTCATCGCGACCGCGAACGCCATCGTGGCCCTGGGGGCGCGCCCCGTGTTCGTGGATGTCGAGGAGGACACGCTCGGCCTCGACCCGGCACGGCTCGAGCAGGCGCTCACCCCACGCACCCGAGCCGTGCTGTGCGTCCACCAGCTCGGCCTTCCCTGCGACCTCGAGCGCATCCTGGAGCTCGCCGACGCGCGCGGTCTGCCGCTGATCGAGGACGCCGCCTGCGCTCTCGGCAGCGAGCTCTCGTGGAAGGGTGCCTGGGAGCGCATCGGGCGCCCGCGCGGGGCGGTCGCCTGCTTCTCGCTCCACCCGCGCAAGGTCGTGACCACGGGGGACGGCGGCATGCTCACGACGCGCGACGAGAGCCTGGCGCGGCGCTTTCGCCTGCTGCGGCAGCACGCGATGTCGATCCCGGACACCGTGCGGCACGCGAGCGACACGGTGGTGTTCGAAGAGTACCTGGAGCCCGCGTTCAACTACCGCATGACGGACCTGCAGGCGGCGGTGGGGCGGCCGCAGATCGCTCGCCTGTCCGCGATCGTCGGGGAGCGGCGCCGGCTCGCCGCAGCCTACCACGAGGCGCTCGCGGGAAACGGCGTGCTCGGTCCCCCGCGCGAGCGGCCCACGGCGCGCAGCAACTGGCAGAGCTACCCGGCGCGATTGCGGAAAGGGGCAGCCCTCGGCCAGACGGCGGTGCTCCAGTTCCTGCTCGACCGGGGAGTCGCGTGCAAGCGGGGCGTGGGCAACGCCCACCAGGAGCCGGCGTACCGCGCGACAGGGGCCTGGAGCTGCGGACCCTCGGGCTGCACGCTCGGCTGTGCGCCGGGGGTGTGCCGGCGGCTCGCGACGAGCGAGCGCCTGCGCGACGAGACGGTGCTCCTACCGCTTTACCACGGCATGACGGCGGAGGAGCAGGCGCAGGTGCTGGCCGCGCTCGCGGACCTTCACGCCAGCGCCGGGAGGCAGCCATGACCCACCCGCAGCGGGACGCGGCCCAGGACCGCGAAAACTTCATCCGTGTGGCGCCGGACGTGGAGCTGGGCGAAGGCGTGCGCTTGTTCTCGTTCGTCAACCTGTACGGCTGCAGCGTCGGGGACGGCAGCCAGATCGGCGCGTTCGTCGAGGTCCAGCGCGGCGCGCGCATCGGGCGGCGCTGCAAGATCTCGAGCCACACGTTCATCTGCGAAGGCGTCACGATCGAGGACGAGTGCTTCGTCGGCCACGGCGTCCTGTTCACCAACGACCGGCGCCCGAGCGCGGTGAACCCCGACGGTACGCTCCAGGGCCGCGAGGACTGGGTGTGCGAGCCGACCCGTGTCGGACGGCGTGCGAGCATCGGCTCGGGCGCCGTGATCCTGTGCGGGCTGACGATCGGCGAGGGCGCCTTGATCGGCGCGGGCGCCGTCGTCACGAAGGACGTGGCCGCGGGGGCCGTGGTCGCCGGCGTGCCGGCGCGGGCGCTCTTGCGCTCCCGCTCGGACCGCTGAACGCTCAGCGCTCGAGCGCGCGGGCGGGCACGCCGGCCACGCGCGCGCCCGCCTCGACGTCGCGCGTGACCACGGCTCCCATCCCGACGAGCGCGCGCCGGCCGACACGGACACCCTCGCGCACCACGCAGCCGATGCCGAGGTAGGCGCCTTCTTCGACCACGGCGCCCCCCGCCAGCAGCACTCCCGCGCACAGCACCGAGCCCTCGCCCAGCACGACGTCGTGGTGGACCACCGCGTTGTAGTAGACGAGCGCCAGGCGCCCCAGGCGCGCGTTGGCGGCGACGCGCGCGCCGGGGTAGACCAACGAGCCCGCGCCGAGCGAAGCGCGTGCGGAGACGGTGGCCGTGGGATGCACGTAGGTGAGCCAGGCGTCGTCCGGCAGCTCGAGGCGCGCGGCGATCTCGCTCCGGATACCGAGCTGGCGCGAGTTGGCGATGCCGAGCGCGGCGCGCGCGCCGCTGGCGGCGAGGGCCTTCACGGCCTCGAGCCGTCCCACGACGGGCACCCCGTCAGTCTCACGCGGCCCCGAGGGGTAGGCGTCGTCGAGCACCGACAGCGAGGCTGCGGGATGGGTCTCGCGCAGGAAGTCGATCAGCTCGGCCGAGCCGCGCCCGGCCCCGAGCACGGCCACGCGCAACGACTCGGCTCCACCCACGGACGGACTATATGCGAGGATGCGTGAGACCGATGCAGAAGCTCGCCTGGGCCATCGCTCCCGCGGTCTTCGTCCTGTTCTTCGCCGTCTACTCGTTCCGGCTCGGCATCCAGCCGGCGCTGATGCACGACGACTTCGAGTACACCTACCCGTCGTTCAGCATGGCCGAGCGTGGCAACTTCGGCTCGCCGCTGCTCGGCCCCGGCCTGAACATCGAGAACCGCACCTACAACCTGATCGTCTACTACTACGCGAGCGTCCACGCGCTGCTGATCCGGGTCTTCGGGGACGGCCCGGAGTCGGTGCCGCTGGCGAACACGTTTCATTTCGCGTTGCTGGCTGCGGCCGGCGCCTTCTTCCTGCTTCGCCGCGAGGCGTACCTGGGCCTCGTCGTGTTCCTGCTCGCCCTCGTGAGCGACGAGCGAATGGTGGACGCCGCACGCCACGGCCGTCCGGAGATGACGGCCGGCTGCTGCCTCACGCTGGCGGTGATCTTCCTCTGGATCTGGCGCGGGGAAGGGCGTCACCGGCCGCTGGTGCTGTTCGGCCTGGGCGCGGCGCTCACCGCCGGATTGCTCTCGCACACGTCGCTGGCCTTTTTCACGCTGGCCCTGGCGCTGGTGTTCGCTGGCCCGCTGCTGCGCGAGGCGGATCCGCGCGAGCTGGCTGCTGGAATCCTCCCCTTTCTCGCCATCCCGCTGCTCTACGCTTACTTCATCCTGACCGATGGCCTCATGAACCTGCGGGGACAGCTCGGCCCCTCCGGCCAGGACGTGATGCTCGGGCGGATGCTGCTGCCCCTCGTGGAAGGCGACTGGAGCGCCTTTGCGCGTCTGGCCGCCGAGTTCGCACGAGGGCACGGGCGGCCCGGGGCGCTGTGGCTGGGCATCGTCGTCTCGCTGGCGCTGCCCGCAGTCGTGACGAGCCCGCTCGCGCGAGGCGCGCGCTTCTTCGCGGCCGTCTACTGCCTCTTCTTCGTGGTGCACTTCCTGTGCCTGAAGCACTTCGTGCTGTCGTACCGGGTGATCTACCAGGCGACGCTCTACCTGGCGCTGGCCCTGCTCGCCGAGGCCCTCCTCTGCGCGCTGGCGCGTTGGGTCAAGCCGCATTGGATTCGCGGTCTGCGCCTGGCCGGGGTGGCGACACTGGCTGTGCTCCTGGTGATAACCCTGGCCCGATTCCGGGACGGGCTCGCCGGCCAGGTGTCGCCCTTCGGGCGGCTGCAGGGAGCGCTCACGTACGCCCTCCTGGAGTCCGGCGCCCGTCCCGGGGATCGCGTGTTCACCCCGTCGCCCTTCGGGTTCCACCTGCGCAGGAAGTTCGACGTGATCGCCTATCCGGCGCCCAAGTACTTCAGGAGCCGCTGGAGCGCGGCCTTTCGTGACGGAGTGCGCGAGGTCTGGGGCGCCGAGACACTGGAGCGGGTCAATGCGGAGTCGCTCTGCTACGCGATGGGGCTCGCGTTCGTTCAGCCGGCGTGGGTGCTGGCGTGGGACGCCGACTACAGCTCGGTGTTGCCCTTCTACCAGTTCCTCCGCAACTACCCGGACATCCCCGGCATGCAAGTGACACGCGCGGCGCGCGCCCGGCTTCCCGCCCCCTATTCCGGCACCGTGAGGGCCTATCGGTTGGACTACTCGGGTGCGATCTCCGCCCTGGACCGCACGCTCTACCCAGGCCAGACGTCCTGCCCGTGATGCCTGAGGCGCGCCCTTCAGCTCCTGAACGCATCGCCCGCGGACTCGTCTTCGTGCTCGCCGGTGTCTTTGTCCTGGTCAACCTGACCGCGCGGGCCCATGCGATTCACGCGGCTCCCGGGGCCGCGTCCGGCCTGGTCCTGGCCGTCGTCGGGCTGGTCACCGCTGTGTGCCTGGCATGGCCCTCGCTCACGGCTGCGGCCCTGCAGCTGTTAGGTGCATCCTTCTTCCTCTACGGCTTCCACTCGTACCGACTGCAGAGCCAGGTCTTCGAGCTGGCTGTGACCGCGTTCGCGCTCGTCCTGCTCGTGCGGCTCGTCCGGGGTCCCGCGGCTCCGGCGGTGGTTCGAGGCACTGGCGTCCCGCTGCTCGCCGTGGCCTACGCCCTCGTGGCGGACACCTCGCTGCTGCTGCTGCCCGCAGCCGTGCTCGAGCACCGATTCTTTCTGGAAGGCGTCGACGTCGGCCGCGCCATCCTCGACGCGTTTCCGAAGGACCCGCTCTACCCGATCGCCTCGGTCAACCGGTTGTGGCTGTTCGGGCTCTTCGCCGTCCTCGTCACGGCACAACGCGACGCCCGCGAGCTCTTCAGCAAGCTCTTCCGTGGGATCGCCTGGGCCGTGATCGCGGCGGTCGTCCTCGGCGTGGCTGACTTCGGAGGCCTGCTGTCGCTCGACCGCTACAACCTGTCCAACCTGTTCTACGGCGCCCAGTACCGGCGGCTGCAGTCCACGTTCGGCAATCCGAGCTGGTTCGCGTGCTTCGTCGCGTGCGCGCTGCCGTTCCTGCTGCTGGAGTTCCACCACGCCCGGGCTCGGGGGCGCTGGGCGCTGGCGGTCGTCTTCCCCCTGTGCGCCGCGAGCCTCTTCCTGTCGGGAGCGCGGGCCGCGTGGCTTGCCGTGCTGGTCGTTCTCGCGTCGCTCGTCGTCGCAGCCCTCGCCATGCGGCGCTGGGGGCGTCCGCTCGCGAGACCGGACGGGCCCACGTGGCTGGCCCTCGGCTCGACGCTCGCCACGGTGGCGGCGCTCGTGGTGACGGCGCTTCTGACTCCCACCACCATCGCTCCGGGAGCCGATAGCGGCCCTCCCGGACGACTCGAGGGACTGTCGCGGGAGCTGCAGTACCGCGGCCTCGGGCTCACGTCGCCGCGGCGCGTGGCGGCCGCGTACGCGCTCGAGCTCGCCCGGCTCGCGCCTGTCCGCGGCCTCGGCTACGAGAGCTACAACCTCCACCTGCGCGCGCAGCTCGCCATCCCCGGCTCCGGTGTCGCGAACGTCGTGAACACGGCGCTCGCGGCGGACGCGAGCGAGACCGTGTTCGACGACAGCCACAACACCTACCTGCAGGTTCTCACCGGGACCGGTGCGCTCGGCCTTTCGCTGTGGCTGGGCCTGGCGTTCGCCGGGCTGCGGGCCGCGGCTCGCGCGTTCCGGCACGACGGCTCGCCCGAGACCCTCGCGGCGCTCGTCGGAATGGTCGTGTTCCATTTCTACGGACTATTCCAGGGCATGGCCTACATCCCGGCGACCTTTTTCCTGCTGCCGCTGATGCTGGGCCACGTGGTCGTGCTCGATCCCGGGCCCGACCCCGTTCCGGAGCGGCGCGGTCGCCGGTGGTGGCTCCCCGCGTTCCTGCTGCTCGGGTCGCTCGTGGCGGCGAGCTACGCCAGCGACAGCGGGTTCGCGAGCTTGAAGCGGCGCTTTGGCGTAACGGCCTACCTGCCCGACGAGGCCGCCGAGTACGAGGGCTTCTACCGGCCCGAGACCGGTGCCTCGGGCGAGTACCGCTGGATGCGCGAGCGCGCGATCGTGAACGTCAGGCGAAGCGCCCCGTTCCGGCTCTCGTTCGCGTGCGAGCATCCCGACCTCGAGCGCGAGCCGGTCGTGCTCTCGCTCCGATTCGAGGGCCGCGATGCCGGGCAGATCGTGTTCCGGCGCCCCGGCGCCGTGGAGCAGCGATTCGCGTTCGGCGAGCCCGGCGCGCTGCGCCTGACGGTGTCGCGGACGTTCCGGCCCGGCGCGGGGGACCGGCGCGAGCTCGGGATCGCGGTCAGCGCGATCCGCTGGGAGTGACGCTGCTCGCCGCGTCCGCGAGCGCGGGCGTGAACTCCGGGACCACGTCGCGTAGCGCCTGAAGCACCGCGTCCCGCTCGCCGCGCTGCGCCACGGCCTGGAGCCGCTCGACTCGCTCCAGCAGGTCGGCGGGAGGCGGCGGACTCTGGACCGCGCGCACCTTGGGCCGGACCTCCCGGCTGCGGGCCGCCTCCTCGGCGGTCATCAGCTCCTCGTCCAGTTTCTCGCCCGGCCGCAGCCCGGTGATCACGATCTGGATGTCCCGGTCGGGCACGTGTCCCGAGAGCGAGATCATCAGGCGCGCCAGCTCCAGGATCCGGATCGGCTCGCCCATCTCGAGGATCAGCAGCTCGCCGTAGCCGCCGAGGCCGGCGAGCAGCACCAGGCCCACCGCCTCGGGGATCGTCATCAGATAGCGGGTGCAGTCGGCGTGCGTGACGGTGACGGGGCCGCCGCGCGCGATCTGCTCCTTGAACAGCGGCACGACGCTGCCGGCGCTGCCGAGCACGTTCCCGAAGCGCACCGTGCTGAAACGCGTCTTCGAGTGCGCCGCCCGCTGCTGGACGAGAAGCTCGGAGATCCTCTTGCTCGCGCCCATCACGCTCGCGGGGTTGACGGCCTTGTCGGTCGAGACGAGCACGAAGCGCTCGACCCCCAGGCGGTCGGCCGCGGCGATTACGTTCTGGCAGCCGACCACGTTGTTCTTGACCGCTTCCTCGGGCGCGTACTCCATGAGCGGCACGTGCTTGTGCGCGGCCGCGTGGATCAGGTCCTGCGGCCGGTACTCGCCCAGCAGCTGCTCGACCCGCGCCTGGTCGCGGATGTCGACCACCTGCGCCTCGACCGCGAGCTGCGGGTGCAGGTGCTGCAGGTGCCGGTACAGGAAGTACAGGTTGTTCTCGTCGATGTCGGCCAGCACCAGCAGGGCCGGCGCGTGGGCCGCGACCTGGCGGCAGGCCTCGCTGCCGATCGAGCCGGCGGCGCCCGTCACCAGGATGCGGCGGCCGCGCACGAGCCGGTCGAGCTCGTCGTCGTCGAAGCGGATCTCGTTCCTCGGCAGCAGGTGGTCGGGCGAAAGGTCGGCGAGCGCCTTCAGGTCCGCGCGGTCGTTCAGGTACGCGAACGACACGGGCAGGATCTTGTAGCTGAGCTTCAGGTCGGCGCAGGCTCTGAGGATCTCGCGCACGCGTGCGGCCGGCATGCGCGGGATCGCGAACAGCAGCTGCTCGACGTCGCGGCTCCTGGCGATCTCCGGCAACCGCTCGATCGGCCCGAGCACGGGACGGCCGCCGATCCACTGGCCCCACTTGCGGCGGTCGTCGTCCACGAAGCCGACGACGTCGTAGGCGTGCTCCTCCGAGCGCAGCAGGTCGCGGTGCAGCAGGTCTCCCGCCGAGCCGGCCCCGACGATCAGCGTGCGC
>CAZMRX010000030.1:0-8222 GCA_964568755.1 uncultured Acidobacteriota bacterium
CCCTTCGTCCTCGCGGGACCGGGTGTGCCCGCGGGAGGGCGTGAGCCGGGCCCGGCCCGCACCGCCGACCTCGTGCCCACGCTGCTGGGCAGGCTCGCCATCGAAGCGCCGGCCGGCCTCGACGGCGTCGACCTGTTCGTTCGGGGCAGCGCCCGCGAGTCGTACGCCGAGTCGCTCTACCCCGAGAGCTTCGGCTGGGCCCCGCTGCGCTCGTTCCGCATGGGCGCGCTGAAGCTGGTCGACGCGCCGCGGCCGGAGCTCTACGACCTGGAGTCGGACCCGGCCGAGGCCTCGAACCTCGCGGCCGGCCGCCCCGACGCGGTCGCCCGGCTGCAGCAGGCGCTGGCAGCTTCCCGCTCCCGGGAGCGCACGGCCGCGGCGGCGCCGCAGGACGAGGCGTCCGCGGAGCGGCTGCGCGCCCTCGGCTACGTCGGCGGAGCCGAAGCCGGGCCAGGTAGCGAAGACGTCGACCGTCCCGACCCGAAGGACCGGCTCGAGCTCTACCGCGCCTTCGAGGACGCGACGTGGACGGACGCGCGCGGCGCGGGCGACCGGGCGCTCGAGAGCCTGCGGACGCTCGTCGCGCGCGAGCCCGGCAACCCGGCCTTCCGTCGCGCGCTGGCGGCGGCGCTGCGCCGCCGCGGACGCAGCGGCGACGCGGTGGCGGCGCTCGGCCAGGCCGATCCGGGCGACGCCGTCACCTGGCACGAGCGTGCCCTGGCGCAGGCGGCAGCGGGGCGACTCGCCGAAGCGGCGCAAAGCGATCGCCGGGCGATCGCGCTCGACCCGCTTCTTCCCGATCCCCACAACCACCTGGGGGTCCTGTCGGCGCGCCAGGGCCGCCCCGGCGACGCGCTCGCCAGCTTCGAGGCCGCGCTCGCTCTCGACCCGAACGACGCGCGTGCGTGGAACAACCGCGCGAACGCGCTCCGCGACCTCGGGCGCGCGGCGGAGGCCGAGGCGGCCTACCGGCGCGCTGCCGAGCTTTCGCCGCGAGACCCGGATCCCCTGAACGGGCTTGGGGTGCTGGCGGTCCAGTCCGGCCGACCGGCAGAGGCCACGGTCCTCTTGCGCCGGGCGCTCGAGCTCGCACCCAGCCTGTCGGAGGCCCGATTGAACCTGGCGGTCGCCCTCGCCATGGACGGGCGTCTGGAGGACGCGCGAGGGGAGCTGGACCGTCTGCTCGTGAGCCAGCCCGAACCAGGCGTCGCCGCCAAGGCCCGGGAGCTACGCGCCGAGCTCGGAACCCGCTGATCCATCAGCCAAGACCAACGGTTTGGATCTCAGTGCGGGATTTTGGAGCCGGCGATTCGGTGGATTTGAAATAACTCGTTTCGAATCTGCAAAAAGTGGTGGATGCCCGGCTGGTACCCGCTTTGCACTGAAGTCCGGGCATCACCCCACCGCTCGACCGCAAACACACCCCCTCGGGTAGGCGATGCTGCCTTGCGGCGGAGTGCCCGAAACCAATAGGGAGGATATCGGCATGAACAGCATGCGCCGGCTTCTGGCGCTCTTCGCCTTGACGCTCCTGGCCGTGGCCCCCGCGTTCGCGCAGGGCACGACAGGCGCGATCGAGGGCAAGGTCACGGACGATCAGGGCCTCGCCCTGCCCGGAGCCAACGTCACCGCCACGAGGCCATCGACAGGCTTCACACGCTCGACCGTCACCGACGCCGGCGGCGTCTTTCGGCTGCCCGGGCTGCTCGTCGGGGCCTACACCGTGAAGGTCGAGCTCGCCGGCTTCGGCGCCAGCACGCTCTCCGTGATCGTCAACGTGGCGGCGACCACGACGCCGGAGGTGCGCATGCGCGTCGCGGGCCAGGCCGAGCAGGTCACGGTCATGGCCGAGACCCCGATCATCGACTCGACCGACAGCGGCGTGGGCGAGATCATCACCTCCGCCCAGATCGAGAACCTGCCGCTGAACGGCCGGCAGTTCGGCAACCTGGCCGCGCTCGCGCCGGGCGTGAGCCTGGGCTTCCACACCGACCCCACCAAGTCCACGCAGTTCGCGCCGCAGGTCGGCGGCGGCGGCGGCCGCAACATCAACTACCTGATCGACGGCGGCGACAACAACGACGACACCGTCGGCGGGATGGTCCAGAACTTCCCGCTCGACTCGATCGGCGAGTTCAACTTCGAGACCTCGCGCTTCCGCGCCGACACCGGCCGCGCCAACGGCGGCACGATCAAGGTCGTGACCAAGAGCGGCACCAACGAGCTGAAGGGCTCGGGCTTCGGCTACTTCAGGAACGACGCGCTCAACTCGGAGACCCAGACCGAGAAGAACGCGGGCACTGGCAAGGGCGAGTACGAGCGCTGGCAGTACGGCGCCAGCCTGGGCGGCCCGATCATCAAGGACCGCACCCACTTCTTCGCGTCCTTCGAGCGCATCAGCCAGGACACCACGCAGGCCGTCAACACGCGCGGGCTGTACCCGGAGAAGGACGGCGTCTTCGCCATCCCCTACCGTGAGACCATGGCGGTGGCCAAGCTCACGCACCAGGTCAACGCGAGCAACTACCTCTCGGTGCGCTACGGCTACAACGACAACAGCCAGCCGTACGGCGCGGGCGCGTCCTCGCCGCCCGAGTCCTGGGGCGACAGCACGAACACGTTCCACTCGGCGAACCTGAACCTGAGCTCGGTGCTCGGAGGCGGCAAGCTCAACGAGTTCACCTTCCAGTACTCGTACTTCCTGAACACCATCGCCGCGGCTTCCACGCTGCCCTCGGAGAGCTACCCGAACGGCGTCTTCGTCGGCACCAGCGTCAACGTGCCGCAGACGACCGAGCAGCACAAGTACCAGTTCCGGGACGACTTCACCTGGACGGCGGGCCGGCACCAGCTGCGGGTGGGCGCGAGCTTCATCTACGAGCCGACGCTGGACATCACGTTCTCGACCGGCCAGCAGCCGCTCTACGTGCACCAGGCCGACAGCCGGACCGCTCCCGTCTCGAGCATCAGCTTCAACGGCTCGATCGGCGGCGAAGGCGGCCTCAGCGGGGCCACGATCCCGAACAACCAGTACGCGATCTACGTGCAGGACGCCTGGCGCGTCACCGACCGCCTGATGCTCGACATCGGGGTGCGCTACGACCTCGTGACGGGCTTCGCCTTCGACCAGGACGCGAACATCCTGTACTCGGAGCTGCAGGCCGCGGCCAAGGCGGGTGTCTTCAACTCCTCCGGCCTGCCCTGCCCCTGCATCGGCTTCGAGGACTTCGGCAAGGAGCCGGCCGAGGACAAGAACAACATCGCGCCGCGCGTCGGCTTCACCTACGACCTCAAGGGCGACGGCGACATGATCCTGCGCGGCGGCGCCGGTCGCTACTACGACTTCGCCTACACCAACGCGAACATCCTGTTCGCCGTGATCGGCGCGCAGTCGTCCTTCGGCCAGATCTACTCGAACACCAACAGCTCGGGCATCCGCAACGCCGACGGCAGCTTCTACCAGGTCGGACAGCCGCTGCCGCCGAACCAGCTCACGAACGTCAGCACGCCGCTGCCGAGCCACGCCGCGACGCCGCGGCCGGTCCAGCCCTACACCGACCAGGCCAACGTGGGCTTTGCCAAGCGGCTTGGCAACGGCTACGCGGTCGAGATCGAGGGCGTCTACGCCAAGGGCCAGGACCTCGGCACCCGGCCGCTGCTCAACGTGCGCATCGACGGCGGCGCGCGGCGCTTCTCCGGGATTCTCCCGCGCATGGGCAACTCGAACTTCCGCGTCGACCTGATGGGCGGCGAGAGCGTCTACAAGGGCATCAACCTCGTCGCCAAGAAGCGCTGGGACGGCAAGCTCCAGATGCTGGCGAGCTACACGCTCTCGGACTCCAAGTCGAGCGCCAGCCTGCGCGCCACCGACGAGTTCGGCGACTACAACGTGCTGAACGCCTTCGACCCCTGGGCCGACCGTCAGCTCAACCCGACCTTCACCGACGCCCGCCACCGCGTGCAGCTGAGCGGGACCTGGAGCCCCGGCTGGGGCCTCAACATCTCGCCCGTCTTCCGCTACCGCTCGAAGACGCCCTACAACATCATCACTGGCTTCGACGACAACCGCGACGGGGCGACGAACGACATCCCGTCGACCGCCGAGACGCAGAACTCGGGCCGCGGATCGGACTTCAGCCAGCTCGACCTGCGCGTCGCCAAGCGCTTCTCGCTCGGCAGCCGGGCCCGCGTCGAGGTCATCGCCGAGATGTTCAACGTGTTCAACGACACGAACCCGGGCGGCTACGTCGGCAACATGCGCTCGGCCACGTTCGGCCAGCCGACGACCTACTCGGGCGACTTCCGGCGCGGCGAGCAGCGGATCGCCCAGCTGGGCCTGCGGCTCGACTTCTAGCCCGCAGGACGGTCTCGACCGACGTGAGGGGGCCCGCGAGGGCCCCCTTTTTTCGTCCCGGGCTCCGGCTCCGTCTCGCCCGTCCGCGTAGAATGGGTGCCCTCCACCGAGCCACGACATGGGACGACCCCCTTCGAGCCGCACCCTCTATCTCGTCGACGGCTCCGGGCAGTTCCACCGCGCGTTCCACGCGATCCGCGGACTCGCCACCAGCAAGGGCCTGCCGACGAACGCGACCTACGGCTTCACCACGATGCTGCGCAAGCTCCTCGAGGACGAGAAGCCCGAGGCCATGGCGGTGGTCTTCGACCCGCCCGGCCGCACGTTCCGTCACGACCAGTTCGAGGAGTACAAGGCCAACCGCCCGCCGATGGACAAGGACCTCGCGCTGCAGCTGCCCTACATCCGGCGCGTGTGTGACGCGCTGCGCATGCCCGTGCTCGAGGTGCCGGGCTTCGAGGCGGACGACGTGATCGCGACGCTCTCCCGCCAGGCGGTGGCGACCGGCCTGGACGTGGTGGTGGTCTCGGCCGACAAGGACCTGCTGCAGCTCGTCGGCGACCGCGTGCGGGTCCTGAACCCGGGGCGCGAGGGGAGCGGCTCGACGAGCTTCGACCGGCGTGCCGTGGAGGAGAAGTGGGGCGTCCCGCCCGAGCGGATCGTGGACGTGCTCGCGCTCGTCGGGGACTCGGTGGACAACATCCCGGGCGTCGCCGGGATCGGCGACAAGGGCGCCCGCGACCTGGTCCGCGAGTTCGGCCCGCTCGAGGCGGTGCTCGACAACGCCGACAAGGTGAAGCGGGCCGCCTATCGCGAGGGCTTGAAGGCCCAGCGCGCCGAGGCGCTGCTCTCCAAGCAGCTCGTCACGCTGCGCGAGGACGTGCCGATAACGCTCGACCTCGAGGCGCTGCGGCTCGCCGGCCCCGACCCGGCGGCCGCGCACGCTCTCTTCAAGGAGCTCGAGTTCCAGGTGCTCGCCCGCGAGTACGCGCCCGAGGTGGCGCCGCTCGCGTCCGACCAGCGCCTCGCGCCGACACGCGCCGACGTCGACGCCGTGGTGCGGGAGGCCCGCGCCGCGGGCCGGGTGGCGCTCGGCGTCGTGGTGACCGGCACGCAGGCGATGCGGGCCCACCCGCTCGGGCTGGCGCTCTCCTGGGCGCCCGGCCGCTCGGCCTACGTGCCGCTCGGCCATTCCGCGATCGACCTGCCGCAGGCGCTCGCGAGGTCCGAGGCGGTGGCGGCGCTGCGTCCCCTGCTCGAGGACGCCGCGGTGCAGAAGGTCTCGGCCCACGCCAAGCGCGACCGGGTCGTGCTCGAGCGGCTGGGGGTGCGCGTCGCGAGCCTCGGCTTCGACACGCTCGTCGCCGCCTACCTGCTCGACCCCGGGCGCAGGACCTACGCCCTCGAGGACGTGGCGATGGAGCACCTCGGGGAGCGGCGCGCGCCGGGGACCGAGGGGCTCGCCGCGCCCGACGCCGCGGCCCTGCCCGTCTCGCGCTCCGCGGGAGCCGAGGCCGAGCTCGTGCTGCGCCTGCAGCAGCCGATGGCCGAGCGCCTGGACGCGGAGGGCCTGCGCCCGATCTACGAGTCGATGGAGATGCCGCTGGTCCTCGTGCTCGCCGACATGGAGCGGGCAGGAGTCAAGATCGACACGGGCCTGCTCGCGCGCATGAGCCGCGAGATGGAGGCCCAGCTCCAGGCGCTCACGACCGAGATCCATGCCCTCGCCAAGGGCGAGTTCAACATCAACTCGCCGGTGCAGCTGCGCGAGGTGCTGTTCGACCGGCTCAACCTGAAGAGCGGCAAGAAGACGGCCAAGACGCGCGCCGCCTCCACCGCCGAGGACGTGCTCGAGGAGCTGGCGCTCGTCCACGAGCTGCCGCGCAAGATCCTCGACTACCGCTCGGTGCAGAAGCTCAAGTCGACCTACGTCGACGCGCTGCCGGAGCTGGTCCACCCCGAGACCGGCCGCATCCACGCCACCTTCAACCAGACGGTGGCCGCCACCGGCCGGCTGTCGGCGACCGACCCGAACCTGCAGAACATCCCGATCCGCACCGCGGAGGGCCGGCGCATCCGCGAGGCGTTCGTGGCCGAGCCGGGCCACCTGCTGCTCTCCGCCGACTACAGCCAGATCGAGCTGCGCGTGCTCGCGCACCTCTCGGGCGACCCGATCCTGACCGACACGTTCCGCCGCGGCGAGGACGTGCACGATCGCACCTCGCGCGAGATCTTCGGCCCGCTCTCGCCCATCCCCGCGGACGAGCAGCGGCGCATCTCCAAGATGGTCAACTACGCCCTGCTCTACGGGAAGACCGCCTTCACGCTCGCGAAGGACATCGGCGTTTCGCGCGGCGAGGCGGCCGACTTCATCGAGGCGTACTTCGCGCGCTACCCGAAGGTGCGCGAGTTCATCGACCGGACGATCGCCGAGGCGCGCGAGAGCGGCCAGGTCCGCACCTTGCTGGGGCGGCTGCGGCGCCTTCCCGACCTGCGCTCGAAGAACGTGCCGGTGCGAATGGAGGCCGAGCGCCAGGCCATGAACACCCCGGTCCAGGGCTCCGCGGCCGACCTGATCAAGCGCGCGATGATCGACCTCCACCGCGAGCTTCAGGAGCGCAAGCTGCGCTCGCGCCTGATCCTGCAGATCCACGACGAGCTGCTGCTCGAGGTGCCGGAGGCCGAGGCCGACGAGGCGAAGGGCCTCGTGACGCGGGTGATGGAAGGCGCGCTGAAGCTCGACGTCCCGCTCGTCGCCGACGCCCGCCTCGGCCGGAGCTGGGCCGAGGTCCACTAGCGTCGTTCCGCTGCAACGTTCGTTGTCGGTGAAAGGGCGGAACGACGCTCTCTGGGCAGCTTCGTTGGCTCCGTCCGGCGAGCCAGTCCGTTCTTCCAGACGGCTTCTGGATCGGTCTTTTTGACCGCCCCGCTGCCGGGTGCTACAAAAGAGGTTTCGGAGGTCGACCAAAGTTGCCGCTCTACGAGTACCAGTGCCCGAAAGACGGAACCTTCGAGTTGGTCCGCAAGTTCTCCGACCCGCCCCTCGAAGCCTGCCCGACCTGCGGCGGAGCGATCGAGAAGCTGGTTTCCGCCCCGGCGATCCAGTTCAAGGGTTCGGGCTGGTACATCACCGACTACGCGCGCAAGTCCACGGGCGGTGAAGCAGCCGGCAAGAAGGATGGCGGCGCAGACAAGGGCGGCAAGGACTCGGGTTCGACCAGTTCGAGCGACACGGCCAAGGCGACTCCGGCCGCTTCGTCCTCGTCCGACAGCAAGACCAGCTCCACGAGCGGCACCGACAAGAAGTAGCACCCGGGTCGAGCGGGAACGAGCCGACGAATCGCCCGGGCGGACGAACGGAGCATGAGCCGAAGGACGCACGGTCTGGTTGACCGGCCATGCGGGGGGGCTGATCGCCCCCCCGAGCCCCCTATAGCGTGAGCCCCTTCAGGTACTCGCGGAACGGGCCGCCGAGGTCGTCGCGCTTGAGCGCGAACTCCACCGTCGCCTTCAGGAAGCCGAGCTTGTTGCCCGCGTCGTGGCGGACGCCGGCGAACTGGTAGCCGTAGAGCGGGCGTTTGTCGGCCAGGCGGCGCAGGCCGTCGGTGAGCTGGATCTCGCCGCCCTTGCCGCGCTCGGTGCGCTCGATCTCGTCGAAGATGTCGGGGGTCAGCAGGTAGCGGCCGATGATGGCGAGGTCGCTCGGGGCGTCCTCGGCCTTCGGCTTCTCGACCATGTCGCGCACCCGGTAGAGCCGGCCGGTGTCTCCCTCGGGCGCCCCGTCGATGACACCGTAGGCCGAGATCTCGGAGCGCGGCACCTGCTGCACCGCCACCACCGGCCCCCCGTAGCTCTCGAACACGTTCAT
>CAZMRX010000030.1:8232-25299 GCA_964568755.1 uncultured Acidobacteriota bacterium
GTCGCCGAGCATGACCGCGAACGGCTCGTCGCCCACGAGGTCGCGCGCCTGCAGCACCGCGTGGCCCAGCCCCAGCTGCTCGCCCTGGCGCACGTAGGAGACGTTGATCATGGACGAGATGGCGCGCACCTGCTGGAGCTGATCGGTCTGCCCGCGCGCGGCCAGGTGGCGCTCGAGGTCGTACGAGACGTCGAAGTGGTCCTCGATCGCGTTCTTGCCCTTGCCGGTCACGATGATGATCGAGGTGAGGCCCGAGGCGACCGCCTCCTCGATCACGTACTGGATGATCGGCTTGTCGACGAGCGGGAGCATCTCCTTGGGCTGGGCCTTCGTGGCCGGGAGGAAGCGTGTCCCGAGGCCGGCCGCCGGGAACACGGCCTTTCGGATCCTGCGGTTCGTCGTCATGCGCCAAAATCGTACCACGCGCGTCCGGAGCGGCCCGCCGACCCCGTGCTATCCTGCGCGGTCATGCTGGACCTGAAGTTCGTGGTCGACAACCGCGACGCCGTGCTCGGCGCGCTCGCGGCCCGCGGCCAGGGCCTCGCGACGATCCAGGCCTTTCCCGGCCTCGCGGGCGTCGACCCCTGGGCGCTCGACGGCGAGCGCCGCGCACTGATCCAGGAGACCGAGGCGCTGCGTTTCAAGCAGCGCACCGTGGGCGAGGAGATCGCCCGCCGCGGCAAGGCGAAGGAAGACGCCTCGGAGCTGAAGGCCGAGATGAAGGGCGTGGCGGACCGCATCAAGCAGGGCGAGGCGCGCCTCGAGGAGGTGAAGGGCGCGATCGAGCGCTTCCTGATGGTGGTTCCGAACCTGCCCGACGCGAGCGTGCCGGTCGGCAAGGACGCCACCGCCAACCGGGAAGTCCGTCGTGTCGGCGAGCCGCGGGCGTTCGACTTCGAGCCGCGTGGGCACGCCGACCTCGGCAGCGAGCTCGGGATCCTCGACTTCGAGCGCGCCGCGCGGATCTCCGGGGCGCGCTTCGCGGTCTACTGGGCGGAGGGAGCCCGGCTGGAGCGGGCGCTCATCCAGCTCATGCTCGAGCTGCAGACCTCCCGCGGCTACACCGAGGTGATCCCGCCCTACCTGGTCACCGCCGAGACCCTGACCGGGACCGGACAGCTGCCGAAGTTCGAGGGCGACCTCTTCAAGACCTCGGCCGGCGACCGCGACCTCTACCTGATCCCGACCGCCGAGGTCCCGCTCACGGGCCTGCACCGGGACGAGATCCTCGAGGCCGCCACGCTGCCGCGCAAGTACGTCGCCTTCACGCCCTGCTTCCGCTCGGAGGCGGGCTCCTACGGCAAGGACGTGAAGGGTCTGGTCCGGCTGCACCAGTTCCACAAGGTCGAGCTCGTGAAGCTCACCTCGGCCGAGTCGTCGATGGACGAGCTCGAGAGCATGACCGCGGACGCCGAGGAGGTGCTGAAGCGCCTCGGCCTGCCGTACCGCGTCGTGGTGCTCTCGACCGGGGACATGGGCTTCTCGGCTGCCAAGACCTACGACATCGAGGTCTGGCTGCCCGGCCAGCAGGCCTACCGCGAGATCTCCTCCTGCTCGAACTGCACGGACTTCCAGGCCCGGCGCGCGAGCCTGCGCTACCGCCCGGAGCCCGGTGGCAAGCCGCGCTTCCTGCACACGCTCAACGGCAGCGGGCTCGCCGTGGGCCGCACGCTCGTCGCCGTGCTCGAGAACTACCAGCAGAAGGACGGCTCGGTCGTGGTGCCCGAGGCGCTGCGCCCCTACATGGGCGGCCTCGAGCGAATCACGAAGCGATCCTAGCGACGTTCCGCCCGCGGTCCGTTCGCCCGAGTCCGTGTGCGTTCTTAGGCCGTCCAGTCCGCCCAGCCAGAGGAGCGGCTAGAAAGCGTCGTTCCGCTTCGGCAACGACAACGAACCGTGCGCGGAACGACGCTAGCGGCGCCGCAGCCGCTCGAAGCCGGCCTCGGTCACGGCCGGCAGCGTCTGGACGATGCCCTTCTCGCGCGTGAGCGCCTCCAGGTCCGCGAGCTCCGACGGCAGGAAGGCCGTGAAGTTCTCGACCCCCGTCTCCGTCACGACCACGGTGTCCTCGTAGCGGAAGTAGAGGTTCTCCTCGGGCACCCATAGCTGCGGGTCGACCGAGAACACCTGCCCGGGCTGGAGCAGGCCGCGGTAGCTGCCCACGTCGTGGACCGCCATCCCCACCGTGTGGGAGAACACCCCGCCGCCGGTCTCGACCAGCTTGCGGGCCGCGGCCTCGAACGTCGGCTTCGAGAAGCGGGTCCGCGCGAACACCGGCTCCATCGCCAGCTTGGCCTCGGCGCGGATGGCGTCCGCCGAGACGCCGGGCCGGATCCGCGCGAGCACGGCGTTCCGATACTCGAGCACGAACTGCAGCAGCTCGCGCTGCCACGGGCGGTAGCTGCCGTCGACCGGCCACATGCGCCCGATGTCGCTCACGTAGTAGCGGTAGTCCGGCGCGTAGTCCATCAGCACCAGGTCCCCGGCCTCGAGCTTCTTGCTGTTCCTGAAGTAGTGGGCGTTCCAGATGTTCGCGGTGCCGGAGGCCGTGATCGAGCGGTAGCCGTCGAGCCGCGCGTCGTTCAGCAGGAACACGTAGCGGCAGGCGGCGTCGAGCTGGTACTCGAAGACACCCGGCTCGGTGCTGCGGATCGCCTCCATCACGCCGAGCCCGGCGAGCTGCGACGCGCGGCGTATCAGGGCGATCTCGCGCGGGCTCTTCACGCTGCGAAGCTCGTCGAGGATCGGGGTCAGGTCTTGAATCTTGGCGCGCGGGTGGCGGGAGCGCAGCAGCTCGACGAAGCGGCTCTCGCGCGACGAGCGCCCGTCCCAGAAGTCGTTGGCGATCGAAGCGTCGGCCGCCTGCAGCTCGTGACGGCTCTGCGCGTAGCCCTCCGCCGGAACGGTCTCGGCGTAGATCGCCGCGGGTCGGCCCTCGCCGAGCGGCCAGCTGGCGTCCATCGCTTCCGTGGAGAGCACCGCGTCGACGCCCGTCAGGCGCTTCACGACGTCGGCATCGGCGGCCGACAGCACCTTGCCCTCCGAGCGCTCGAGCCGCTCGTTGCGCGGCGGCAGGTAGAGCGTGACGCGACGCTCACGGCCGTCGAGCTTCAAGTACGCGTGCGGCGTCTCGATGCCCGACAGGTAGTAGATGGAGTTGGACTGGCGCGGGAGCTGGAAGCCGTTCGTGAGCGGGGCTCCCTGGACGACGGCGACGGCCTCGTTGCCGATCGCGTCGAGCACTCGCGTCCAGCGCGAGCGGAGCTCCTCGGGCGGGAAGTCCGACTGGTAGTGCTGCGCGTGAGCCGTCGCCGTGGCGCCGAGGAGCGCCAGCAGCAGGGCGGCGGCGATTCGCCGCGCCCGCGTCACGGCCGGTCCTTGTAGCGGTGGTAGAGCCGCGTGTGGAGCGTCTCGAGCGACTGGGCCTCGCCTGCGACGAGCACGTGCGTCACCTGCGTGCGCGTGTCGAGGATGTCGCCGGTCGCCAGCACCAGGTTGGCCTCGCGCCCCGGTGCGATCTGGCCGATACGGTCGGCGGCGCCGAAGATCTCGGCGGGCGACAGCGTGATCGCGCGCAGCGCCGCAGCCTCGGGCAGCCCGTAGGCCGCGGCCATCGCCGCCTCGTAGGGCAGGTTGCGCACGTGCTCCGAGTCGTCGCTGACGATCGCGAAGCGCACTCCCGCGCGGTGGAGCACGGCCGCGTTGGCGTAGGCCGCATCGTAGGGGTCGGACTCGCGCGCCGGCACGCGCAGCACCTTGAGCAGCACCGCCACGTCCTTCTCCTTGAGCAGCTCCGCGCAGCGCCAGGCCTCGAGACCCCCCGCGATCACGAGCTTGAGCCCGTTCTCGGAGGCGAAGCCTACGGATGCCCGGATATCGTTTTCGTCGTCGGCCCGCATCACGACGGGCGCCTCGCCGCGCGCGAACGGAGCGAGCGCCTCGAGCGCCAGGCTGGTCTCGGGCGCCTCACGCGTGGCGTCGGCGCGGGCCGCCGCATGGGCCTTGGCCTCCGCCAGCAGGCCGGCCAGCCGGTCGAGCGCCTTCTTCCGGTTCTTCTCCCGGTCCTTGAGACGCTCCGCGAGCGTCTGCAGCTCGGGCTCGTCGAACAGGCGCGCCACGTCGAAGGGGGGGCGGCCGCTCGGGTAGACGGCGTGGAGCGCCGCCGGCGCTTTCACGACCATCGAGGCGGGCGTCGTCCCGGCGAGCCGCACGAGAGCGCTCTGGCCCGAGACGAGCCCGCCGGCAGGCGCGCTCAGCACCGTCGTGATGCCGTTGGCGCGCGCCACCGGGATCAGCTCGCTGTCAGGGTGCAGCGCCACCCAGGCGCGCGCGTGCGGGTTCATGTCCCCGACCTCGGTCGTGTCGAGCGTCGCCGGCACGCTCGCCACCTCGGCCAGCCCGATGCTGGTGAGCGCGTCCACCAGTCCGGGGTAGAGCGTCTTGCCGGCGCCTTCCAGCACGCTCGCGCCCTGGGGAACCGCGACGTCGGGACCGACGGCGACGATGCGGCCGTGCTGCACGACCACGGTGCCCTGCTCGATCACCGGGCCCGACACCGTGACGACCCGGGCGCCGCGGATGGCGAGCGGCACGTCCTGCGCGAGCGCGAGGGCGGGGACGAGCGCGGCCCCTGCCAGGACCGCGACGACGCGAATCGCCCTCATCGCGCACCTCCCGCCACCGCGGGCCCTGGCGGTGGGGCGAGCGGCGCCCACTCGGCGGTCGCGCGGCGAGCCTCCAGGTCCCGAAGCCGGTCGAAGTAGACCTGCCCGTCGACGAGCGTCATCTCGCAGCGGGCCTGGGCCGACAGCGGGTGGCCGCTGAAGATCGCGACGTCGGCCTGCTTGCCCGCCTCGAGCGAGCCCACGTAGCGGTCGACCCCGAGCTGCCACGCCGCGTTCAGCGTGATCATCCGGAGCGCCTCGGCCTCGCTCACACCGCCGTACTTCACCGCCTTCGCGGCGTCCCAGTAAAGCCGGCGCGCGAGCTCGGCGGAGTCCGAGTTGAGCGACACCCGGACGCCCTTGCTCGCCAGGATGGCGGGGTTGTAGGGGCTCGCGCCGAGCGCCTCGACCTTGAACGCCCACCAGTCGATGAAGGTGCCGACGCCCGCGCCGTGGCGGGAGATCTCGCTCGCGATCTTGTAGGCCTCGAGCCCGTGCTGGAAGGTGCGCACCTTGAAGCCGAACTCGTCCGCGACGCTCATCAGCATCAGCATCTCGTCGGCGCGGTAGCCGTGGGAGTGGACCATGATCTTGCCGTCCAGGATGTCGGCGAGCGTCTCGAGCCGCAGGTCGCGCCGCGGCGCAACCGGCTTCTCGGCCTTCGCGGGCAGCCCCGCGAGCTTTGCCTCGTACTCGGCCCACTCCTTCTTGTAGGCGCGCGCGCGCAGGAAGCCCTCGCGCAGGACGACCTCGACGCCCATGCGCGTGCCGGGGGAGCGCGGCTCCCCCGGGGCGCGGCAGTTCGCGCGCGGGACGTTCTCGCCGAGCGCGAACTTGATCCCGCGCGGCGCCTCCTTGAACACCAGCTCGTCAGGCCCCTTGCCCCAGCGCAGCTTGAGCACGGCGTTCTGGCCGCCGATCGCGTTGCAGGAGCCGTGCAGCACGTTGATCGCGGTGACGCCGCCGGCCAGCTGCCGGTAGATCGAGACGTCGCGCTGGTCGATCACGTCCCGGATCCGCGTCTCGGCGGTGATCACGTCCGTGCACTCGTTGACGCTGCCATCGACCGCGGTGTGCGAGTGGGTGTCGATGATGCCGGGCATCACGTAGCGGCCCTTCGCGTCGATCACGACGGCGCCCTGCGGCACGGCCACGTCCCGGCCCACGGCGGCGATCTTGCCGTCGCGGATCAGCACCGTGCCGTTCGCGATCGCTCCCTGCGGCCCCACCGTGAGGACGGTGCCGCCCGTGATCGCGACCGCCTGGCCGGCCGGGAACGGCGGAGGCGACACCGGCAGCGGCGGCAGCAGCTTCTCCTCCGGCGTGTCGGCCTTCGCCGCGGCGTCGCCGCCGGCCGCAACCGATCCGCTCGCGCCAGTCGTGGCGCTCGCGCCACCACCCGGGCGCCGGCTCGCGTCGCGTCGCTCCTCTTCCTCCGGCTCGTAGAGCCGGCCGTCCACGAAGACGTAGCGCGCCTTCGTGTCCTTCGCGAACGGCTCGCCGGACCAGGCCACGACGTTCGCGAGCTTGCCCGGCTCGAGGCTGCCGGTCGTGTCCGCGAGCGAAAGCGCCTCGGCGGCCCCGAGCGTCGCCGCGCGCAGCGCCGTCTCGCTCGCGAGGCCCTTCTCGACCGCGGTCCGGACGCCGGCCACGAAATCGGGAGCCCAGGCCGAGGCGAGCGCGAAAGCCACGCCCGCCCTGGCGAGCTCCGCGGGGTTGCGCTCGGCGTCCCGGATCCGCCGCCGCTCCTGCTCCTCGAAGAAGCCGAAGAAGCCGCCGGCCGCCCGCGGCGGGTCGAAGTTGACGCTCACCAGCAGCGGCACGCGGCGCGCCTTCAGGATCTCGGCCGAGCGGAAGCCCTGGGGAAGGCCTGCGAGGACCACTCGGATGCCGAACTCGTCGGCGAGCGCGAGCGCCCGCCGCACGTCGTTCTCGAGCGTGCAGGTGACGACGAGCGGCAGGCGCCCCGCGAGCACCTGCTGCCACGGCGCGAGGCTCGCGTCGTAGCGGGGCCGCTTCTGCCCGCGCGGGGACTTCTCCCACGCCGCCCAGGCGTCACGCGCGCGCGCGGCGTCGAGAAGCGCCTGGCGCGTGTAGGCCATCGTGCCCATCAGCGATCCCGGGTACTGGCGCGCGGCCTGTGTCATGTGCAGGTGCAGCGCCGCGGGCTGGCGCAGCACCATCGCCTCGGGCCGCTCGCCCGCCAGGTTCAGGATGGCGCTCTGCCCGGGCAGCACGCCCTCGCGCGGGATCACGAGAGCGGTCGTGATCCCGGCGCTGCGGGCCTTCGCGATCTCGGCCGCGCGGACTCGGTCGAGCGCGAGCGCCTGCGGCGCGAGCGGCGACGGCGCGGGGCTCGCGGTGGGTCCGCCCGCGGCGCCGCCCGCGGGACGGGCGGCCGCCGGCAGTCCGATCGACGACAAGCCGTCGAACAGGCCCGGCGTGACGACGAGGCCCTTTCCGTCGATCACGCGCGCGCCCGCGGGGGGCGTGACGTCCGGCCCGACGGCGAGGATGAGCCCGTCGCGCATCACGATCGTCGCCTTCTCCCAGGCGGGTCCCGACACCGTGATCACGCGCGCGCCGGCGATCGCGTGGGTGTCGGCCTGCTGCGCGTGCGCGGGAAGAGGCGCGAGCGCCAGCGTCGCGAGTAGCGGCAGTCGTCGCATGAGACCTCCGGGATGGCGTGGGAGGTGGGAGTCTACAACGACTTCAGGGGCGCCCGTGCCGCATCGCGGCGTGGCGATAGGCGAGCGCGGTGCGCGAGCCGTAGGCCTCCATCAGGCGGTCGTCGGGCGACTCGCCGTTCGGGTCGAGCAGCGCCAGGCAGCCCACGAAGCCCTCGGGCGCGACGAGCGGGACCAGGTACGTCTGCTCCGCCGGCAGCTCCATCCCGAGCGACTCGGCCACGTCGAGCATGCGCGCCGCGGGCAGGCGTCGAGCCGTGGCCGACGCGAGGTCGGCCGGCGCCATCCGGCCGGCGGCGCCCGCGAGGCTCTCGCCGACGGCCGCCGCCACCACCGGCCCGCGCGGGGTCTGCAGCACCAGCAGGCCGCCGCGGTAGCTGCCGACCCGGCAGGCGCCTTCGACGATCGCGGTGGCGAGCGCCTCGGGGCTCTCGCCGCTGAAGACGCGCTGGTCCACGTCCGCCACCTGCTCGAGCAGCGTCGCGTAGCGGCGGAGCTGGTCGAGCTGCTGCACGCGCCGCAGCGTCGCCGCGGTCCAGGACGCGACCGCCTTGGCGCGCAGCACGTCCTCGTTGCTGAAGGTGTCGAGCGCGTGCCGCCCGGCCACCAGCAAGCCCACCACGTCGCCCTCGAGCAGCAGCGGCAGCGCCATCCACGAGCGCATCGGCGGGGCGCCCACCAGCGGAAACGGCGCCTTGTCCGCGTCGGCGTCGCGCACGGACACCGCGATCCGCTCCTGGCGCGCGAGCGTCACGCGCGGGTCGTCGGCGAGCAGCGCGCCCTCGAAGACCTGGGGCTCGGCGCCGCGCACGGCGGAGATGCGCAGGCCCGCCCCCGGCTCGGCCACCGCCAGCACCGCGAAGTCGGTGGGCACCACGCGCTCGAGCTGCTTCAGCACCTCCTCGAGCGCCTCCGGCGAGCGCACCGAGCGGTGGATCGCCTCGAGCGCGCCGCGCAGCTCCTCGGCGTTCTGGCGCCTTTCGCGCTCGCTCTCGACCGTGAAGCTCGGGTCGAGCGAGCGCCGCTCGCGCGCGAAGGCCTCGCGCACGGCGTCCATCACCTCGAGCCGCTGCGGCTCGTCCCAGTCGGCGAGCCGAGCCTCGACGTCGCGCAGCAGGCGGTCGATGTTCAAGCTCGCGCGAGTGTAGCACCGCCGGCCTTACAATCGCTCTCGTGTCCATCGACCATACGTCCCGCGAGCGCATCCTGTTCGTCTGCACCGCCAACGTCGACCGCAGCCGCACTGCGGAGGACATGTATCGGCAGGACTCGCGCTACGAGGTGCGCTCGGCCGGGGTCGCGCCTTTCGCCACCGTGGTCGTGACGCGCGACCTGCTGCTGTGGGCGGACCGCGTCTTCGTGATGAACGAGCGCGAGGACCAGCACCGGACGCTGATCCGGATCCGCTTTCCCGACATCGACCGGCCGCTCGTCGACCTCGACGTGGAGGACCGCTGGCACCGCGGCGACCCGGAGCTGGTGAAGCTGCTCACCCGCAGGCTGCGCCCCCATCTCGGCGCTCCGCAGCGCGACCCGGAGGGCCCGGCGGGCGCATAATCAGGGGCGGAGGGCTAGTCTAACTGGTAAGGCAGGAGCCTTGAAAGCTCCCGGGCCTCACGGCCCTTGGGGGTTCGAGTCCCCCGCCCTCCGCCAGCCTGCCGCCGAACCCCACGGTCGCCCCGGGCTCCTGTTGTAGTAGACTCCGGCCACTGCGGGTTGCGGCGCGCCCGCGAGACTCCAAGCTCGAAAGATGACGGCCCCGGCACACCCGCGGCGGAACAGCATTCCTCTCCGCCGCGCATTCGTGGAGGTCCCAATGGCGTCTTTGTCGGCTGGCGTGCGTCGCACGCTCGTTTTCCTGCTCCTGACGGCTTTGGCCGCACCAGTCTTTGCCCAGCAGACCGGCGCGATCCGCGGCAAGGTCACGACCTCGGACGGCGCGACGCTCCCGGGCGTGACCGTGACCGCGCGCTCCGACGTGCTGCCGCAGCCGCGCGAGACGGTGACGGCGGCCAACGGCGAGTACATGCTGCCCGCGCTGCCTCCCGGCTCGTACACCGTCGAGTTCGCGCTGTCCGGGATGCAGACAGCGAGCCGCAAGGCCGCCGTCCAGCTCTCGCAGCAGACGCCGCTCGACGTGACGCTCGGCGTGGGCATCAGCGAGACGATCACGGTCACCGCCGAGTCCTCGATCATCGACAAGGACTCCGCCACGATCGCGAGCGCCATCGCCAACGAGCAGATCGTGGGCCTGCCGGTCGGGCAGGAGTACCGCGACCTGCAGAAGCTGATACCCGGCGTCCAGGTCAGCCAGGACACGACGCGCGGGCCGAGCGCGGGGGGCAACGGGCAGGACAACGTCTACCTGTTCGACGGCGTCAACGTCACGCTGCCGCTGTTCGGGACGCTCTCCGCCGAGCCCGCCTCGCACGACATCGCGCAGGTGACCGTGATCAAGGCCGGCGCGCGCGCCGTCGACTTCGACCGCTCCGGCGGCTTCTCGATGGACTCGGTCAGCAAGTCGGGCACGGCGCAGTTCCACGGCCTGCTCAGCTACCAGTTCCAGGACAACAACATGTCCTCCGACCTCGAGAGCGGCAGCCTGTCGCGCTACGAGCAGGACCGCACCTGGCTGACGGCGAACCTGGGCGGCCCGATCGTGAAGGACCGGCTCTACTTCTACGGCTCCTACTACCGCCCGACCCGCACCCGCGAGAACCGCGCCAACCTCTACGGCGAGCTGCCCGACTACGACAGCACGCGCAACGAGGGCTTCGGCAAGCTCACCTTCACGCCGACCAAGACGGTGCTGCTCAACTTCAGCTACCGCGACTCCAAGCGCGTCGACACCGGCTCCACCTTCGCTTCGAACGCCTCGTCCACCACCGGGACCGGCAGCGAGGCCCGCCTCAAGATCGGCACCGCCGAGGGCTCGTGGGTGATCAACTCGAGAAGCTTCGCCACGGCCAAGTTCACGCACTTCGTGAACGACACCCAGGGCCGGCCCGACAACATCGCCAACGTGGACATCTCGACGGCGATCGGCACGCTGCTGGACGTGAACAGCCTCGACACGCAGGGTCGGCTGGGCGTGCCGGTCACGGTGAGCGGCCAGCCCGCCTACAACGCCTTCGTCCAGCCCCTGATCGATCGCTACGGCTACGACGTGAGCGGCGTCAAGACCGGCGGCGGCCTGGTCGGCTACGGCACCACCTTCGACAACGACGACTTCTTCCGCGACGCGTTCCAGGTGGGCTACAACATCACGCTCGGCAGCAGCGTGCAGCACGAGCTGCACGTCGGCTACCAGTGGTACACCGACGAGGAGGACCTGACGCGCAGCTCGAACGGCTGGGGCGACATCACCGTCCCCGGCGGGCGCACCAGCTTCCAGGGGCGGCCGATCTTCTACCAGACCGCCTTCCAGCAGCAGACCACGGGCCTCGTGCCCACGATCCACTCGGAGTACCGCTCGCAGAGCATCGAGCTCAACGACACCATCAAGTGGCAGGACTGGACCTTCAACCTGGGCGTGCTGGTGAGCAACGACACGCTGTACGGCCAGGGCCTGCGTGAGGACTCGTCGGTGCTGTCCGGCTACACGCTCGCCCCGGGCAACAAGTACAAGATGTACGAGATCGGCTGGGAGAAGATGATCCAGCCGCGCATCGGGGCGACCTGGGCCTACAACGGCAAGGACACGATCTTCGCGGGCTACGCCAAGTACAACCCGGCGGCGAGCTCGCTGCCGCGCGCCGCGTCCTGGGACAGGAACCTCGCCACCACGATCCGCGGCTACTTCGACGCCAACGGCGTCCTGTTCGCGACCGACCCCGTGGCCTCCTCGTCCGGCAAGCTGTTCGTCGAGGACATGACGCCGCGCGGGATCGACGAGTTCGTGCTCGGCACCGCCCGGCAGTTCAGCCAGAGCTGGTCGGGGCGCCTCTACGGCCGCTACCGCGAGGGCAGCAACTTCTGGGAGGACACCAACAACGACGCCCGCGTCCGCTTCAACCCGCCTCCGGGAGTCCCCCGCGAGCTCTACATCCCGGACCTGGCGGAGCGGCGGGCCCAGATCGGCAGCGGCTCGAGCTACGTGATCGCCGAGCTCGACGGGGCCTACACCAAGTACTGGGAGGCGACGCTCGAGACCGAGTACCGGACCGCCAAGACCTACCTGCGCGGCTCGTACACCTGGAGCCACTACTACGGCAACTTCGACCAGGACAACTCCACGGTCGACAACGACCTGAACATCTTCATCGGCTCCTCGAACATCGCCGACGACGCGGGACGGCAGCTGTGGGACTTCAAGGACGGCGACCTGCGTGGCGACCGCCCCCACATGCTGAAGCTCTACGGCTACCGCATGCTGCCGTGGAACGGCCAGGTCGGCTTCTTCGCCTTCGCCCAGTCGGGTCAGCCCTGGGAGCAGTGGAACTACGAGCCCTACATCGGTCTCACCACCTCGACCAACGAGACGATCCGCTACGCGGAGCCGGCCGGCTCGCGGCGCTCGGACTCGCACTACCAGCTCGACCTCAACTACACCCAGAACTTCCGCTTCGGGTCGCGCTACACGCTGCAGGTGGTCGCCGACCTCTACAACGTGTTCGACAAGCAGACCGGCTACAGCATCGAGCCGCGCTTCCACAACTCGCTCTACGGCCAGCCGCGCCTGTACTTCGACCCGCGCCGGCTGCAGATCGCCGCACGCTTCCAGTTCTAACGCCCCGCCCCGGGGGGCTGCGGGGGGGCGGGATGCCCCCCCGCAGGACGAGCGGCTCGTCGTCGGTCGTCCGTCCTAGGGTTGCCCGTCGGCTCCGGCAAACAGCCGTTCCCTGGCGATCAGCTCGCGCGTGGTGGCGTCGGCCTTCTGGCGCGCCCGCTCGATGCGCGCGGCCCGGTCGGGCTCGCCGAGCAGCACGCTCACCTGCGCGCGCTTGAACAGCGCCATCGCGTAGCCCGGGTGCGAGGGCCGCACGCGGTCGAGCGAATCGCGTGCCTCGGGAAGGCGCCGTGCCGCGAGGTACAGCACGCCAAGCTCGAGGTCGTGGGCGAAGGCCGTCCCCTGGGCTCCGCGCGCCGCCTCGAACGAGTCCAGGGCGAGCGCCGTCTGCCCGAGGCCCATCGCCAGCTCACCCACGCGCACGCGCTCGGCGGGGGTCGGCCTTCTCAGCTCGTGCACCCTCCCCCACAGCCCGAGAGCCTCGGCCGCCCGGCCCTGGCGCTCCCGCAACCGCGCGAGAGCCTCGAGAGCGGGCAGGCGATCGGGCGACTCCCGGATCGCCTGCTCCAGCACTGGAACCGCCCGCTCCCAGTCGCGGCCGCGCGCCTGGTGCAGCGCCCGGTAGACGCGCACGTCCGGCGAGTCGGGAGCGATCGTCGCGGCCGTCGCGAACGCCTTCTCGGCCTGCGCGTCCTGTCCCAGGGCCGAGTGCGCCGTGGCGAGGCGAAGCGCGGCGTCGAGGTTCCCGGGGTCGCGGGCCAGCACCAGGCGCAGCAGCGGGATCACCCGCGCGTACTCCTCGCGCACGAAGAGCGTGGACGCCGTGTCGAGCGTGTCGAAGAGCGCCGCCATCGCGACCGGCCGCGGTGCGTCCTTGCGCACCGCGGGCCGGGCCCCCGCGCTGACGTAGCCGAGGGTGGCCAGCTTCTGGCGCTCCTCCTCGCCGAGCGCGGGCCCGGGTTGCGGCGCGAGCGACGGGACGGGGTAGTCGAGAAGCGCCGTCCGCAGCGCTCGCGACAGCTCGGCCGTCTGCGCCAGATCGCGCCTCTCACCGGGATCGGCCGCGAGGTCGTAGACCTCCGGCGTGCCGGCCTGGATCACCTTCGTCCGCCCTTCGACCGCCATCACCTGCGGCTGCCAGCCGTACGCCAGGAACGGCTTCATGCCCTCGCCGAGCACGATCTCCCCGCTTTCCGCACGCAGGCTCAGCCCCGGCTCCTGTCCCGCCCAGTCCAGGACGGTGTGGAACACCCGGCGCGCGCTCACCGGGGCGTCGCTCACGCCCGGCGGAAAGCCCGGACCCACGGCCACGAGCGGCACGCGCATCGTCGCCTGGTAGAGCAGCTTCCCGTGCTGCGACTCGCCGTGGTCCCCGAGCCCCTCGCCGTGATCGCCGGCCACCACGACCGCCGCGCGTCCCGCCGCCCGCCGCTCGAACGCCTGGACCAGGCGCCCGAGCTGCTCGTCCATCGCCGCGACCTCGCCGAGGTACGCGTCGCTCGCGTACCGGGTGCGGAAGGGCTCGGGCGGGCTGTAGGGATGGTGCGGATCGTAGTAGTGGACCCAGAGCAGCAGCGGCTGCGCTTCCGCCTCGGCCAGGAAGGCCACGGCGCGGTCGGTCGTCTCCGCCGCCGTGCGCTCGACTCCACCCGAGGGGAGCTCGTCGTCGTAGACGTCGAACCCGCGCGCGAGCCCGTAGCGTCGCGCCAGCACGAAGCTCGAGACGAACGCCGCCGTGCGGTACCCGGCCAGCCGCAGGCGCTCGGCGAGGAGCGGGTGCTGCGCGGGGAGCGTGCGGGCGTTCTCGTGAACGCCGTGGCCGGCGGGCAGCAGGCCCGTCAGGATCGAGGCGTGCGCCGGCAGCGTCTCGGGCGCGGTCGCGTAGGCCTGCCGGAAGAGCGTGCCGCGCCGCGCGAGCGCGCCGAAGGCCGGGGTCTCGACCCTCGCGGCCTCGGGACCGATGGCGTCGGCGCGGGTCGTGTCGAGGGTCACGAGCAGGATCCACGGGCGGACCGCGTCGTCCCTCACCGCCGGCGAGGGCCGCGGGCCCGGGCCGCAGCCCGCGAGCAGCCAGGCGCCCGCGAGCACCCACGCCACACGCGCCGGACGTCCTGCTTTCGCCATCGTTCCCAAGGCTCCTGCCCGAAGTCGGCCCGCCGCTTGTGCTAGGCTTACGAGTCCGGGCCCCTCCTCCAAGACGTGACCGGAAGACGCCTCCTGCGGAGAGGTGCTGGAGTGGCTGAACAGGGCAGATTGCTAATCTGTTGTACGGGTATAAAGCCTGTACCGGGGGTTCGAATCCCCCCCTCTCCGCCAGCCGCTTTCGCAGGCGGCAGCTCCATCTTAGCCGCGCACGCCGAACACACCAGAGGACCGGCCGCGCACGGATCGCAGGATCGACGCGGTGGGCCCCCGCCGCTTCTGACGCGTACGGCAGCATCCAATCGGACCATGGGCATGAAACGTACACATATTGATCGATATTAGTAACGCACGCGCCCCGAGGAGTGACATTATATTATCCGTTAAGCTTGACTCTCGAGCCACAAACGTATATCTTGTGACTGAAAGAGGTGGGCGATGGCCCGACGCCTGGACCTGATTGATCAGTTTACCGAGCTCGTCGTGGGAGCCGACGATCCACGAAGGCTCGCCGAACGGACGCTCGAAGTGGTGATGTCGCTGCTGAACGGACGCAGCAGCGCCGTGTTCACGAGCGCCGGCAACGACGTCACGCTTTTCGCGTCTCGCGGGATCGACCAGGCCGTGCTCGAGATCGTCCCGCTGGCCTGGGGGGCGCAGAAGGACAGCCTGCGCCGCGGCGAGCTGCTCTACGTGCCCGACCGCATCGCCGAGCGCCGGGTGCCCACGCTGCCGCCCGATCGGCCGGGCCCGGCGAGCTTCGTGGTCGTGCCGGTGCTCGAGGACGAGGCCCTGGTCGCGCTGCTCTACGTCGACAGCCAGGACCCGCACTTCTGCGACGCGCACGACCTCGAGCGGCTCTCGAAGTTCTCCCGCATCGTGGCGAAGTCGGTGCAGGACAGCGCCTCTCCGCGGCCGGCCGGCGGCACGGGCGACTCGTGGGAGGCCTACCTCGAGCGCACGCCGGTGGAAGACATGGAGCGCGAGAAGCTGCTTCTGCTGCTGAACCGCAACGAGTGGAACATCGCGCGCGTCGCCCGCATGATGGGCGTCACGCGCCGCACCGTCTACCTGCGGCTTCAGCGCTACAACATCCCGCGCGAGCGGGTGCCCAAGGCCCGGCTGAAGTCGATTTCCTAGCGACGTTTCGCCAATGTCCGTTGTCGGGGCAGTGCGAAACGTCGCTCTCTGGGCCGGGCTGTTGGCCCCTACCCGGCAGGCTCCCCGAAGCGCTCGCACAAGACCGCCGTTTCACTTCGGCGGCTACTCGTCCTGCTTCCCCTTGGCCTGAACCTTCACCCAGGTGTCCTTCAGCGTGAGCGTGCGGTTGAAGACCGGGTGTCCCGCCTTCGAGTCGCGGTCGGGGCAGAAGTAGCCCAGCCGCTCGAACTGCACCGTCTCCCCGACCGCGAGCGTGGCGGCGGCGGGCTCGACGAGCGCGCCGGTCACGACCTCCTCGGACGCGGGGTTGAGATCCGCGAGGAGATCGCCGTCCGCACCCGGGTCCGGCCGCGCGAAGAGGTGCTCGTAGAGGCGCACCTCGGCCGACACCGCGCTCTCCGCCGAGAGCCAGTGCAGCGTGGCCTTGGGCCGGCGCCCGTCGGGCGCGTCGCCGCCGCGCGTCGCCGGATCGTAGCTGCAGACGAGCTCCACGATCTCGCCCTGCGCGTTCTTGACCACCTCGCGACAGGTCACGAAGTAGGCGTAGCGCAGGCGCACCTCGCGCCCCGGCGCGAGGCGGAAGAACTTCTTCGGCGGGTCCTCCATGAAGTCCTCGCGCTCGATCCACAGCTCGCGCGAGAAGCGCACCTTGCGCGTGCCGGCGCCCGGGTCCTCGGGGTTGTTGACGGCGTCGAGCTCCTCCACCTGGCCGGCGGGGTAGTTCTCGATCGTGAGCTTGAGCGGGCGCAGCACGCCGAAGCGCCGCGGCGCCTTGCGGTTCAGCACGTCGCGCACGCAGTGCTCGAGCATCGCGTAGTCGACGACGCCGTCGCGCCGGCCGACCCCGATCATCGCGGCGAAGTCCCGCATTCCCTCGGCGGGGAAGCCGCGCCTCCTGATGCCGGATATGGTCGGCATGCGCGGGTCGTCCCAGCCGCGCACCCGGCCGTCGGCCACGAGCTTCAGCAGGAAGCGCTTCGAGAGCACGGTGTGGCTCAGGTTCAAGCGTGCGAACTCGTACTGCCGCGGCCGCGAGGGCACCGGCAGGTTCTCGATGAACCAGTCGTAGAGCGGCCGGTGGTCCTCGAACTCGAGCGTGCAGATCGAGTGCGTGATGCCCTCGATCGCGTCCGACTGGCCGTGCGCGAAGTCGTAGGTCGGGTACACGCACCACGCGTCGCCGGTGCGCGGGTGCGCCGCGTGCAGGATCCGGTACAGCACCGGGTCGCGCAGGTTGATGTTGCCCGAGGCCATGTCGATCTTCGCGCGCAGCACGCGCGCGCCGTTCGGGAACTCGCCCTGGCGCATGCGCGCGAACAGGTCGAGGTTCTCCGCAACGCTGCGCTCGCGGTACGGGCTGTTCCGGCCCGGCTCGGTGAGCGTGCCGCGGTGCTCGCGGATCTCGTCGGCCGAGAGGTCGTCGACGTAGGCCTTGCCGCCCTCGATCAGGTGCACCGCCCAGGCGTAGAGCTGCTCGAAGTAGTCCGACGCGTGGTAGAGGTGCTGTCCCCAGTCGAAGCCGAGCCAGCGCACGTCCGCCTCGATCGCGTCGATGTACTCCTGCTCCTCCTTGGTGGGGTTGGTGTCGTCGAAGCGCAGGTGGCAGCGCCCCCCGAACTCGGTCGCGACGCCGAAGTTCAGGCAGATCGACTTGGCGTGGCCGATGTGCAGGTAGCCGTTCGGC
>CAZMRX010000031.1:0-23302 GCA_964568755.1 uncultured Acidobacteriota bacterium
AGTAGGCATAGGTGTCGAAGGGCCCGGCTGCCGCTCGTGCTCGCTTGCGGGTCGTGAGCTCGTCTCCCTAACGCCCGATCGCCGCTCCGTCGGGCTTGCGGCGGTCGCTGCCGCCCTCGAGCAGGCCCTCGCGCACGGCGATGCCGTGGGCGCGGCTCCACTCGCCGGCCCCGCGCTCCTCGACCCGGTGCCCGCGCGCTCGCAGCGCATCGGCGGTGTCGGCCGAGACGCCGAAGGGCTCGTGCAGGATCACGTCGGGCAGCCACTGGTGGCTGATGCGCGGGGCGTCGATCGCCTCCTGCACGTTCATGCCGAAGTCCAGCATCGCGAGCACGATCTGCAGCACCGTGCCCGGGATCTTGCGCCCGCCGGCCGCGCCGACGACGAGCACAGGGGCGCCGTCCTTCGTCACGATCGTCGGCGTCATGTTCGACAGCATCCGCTTGCCGGGGGCGGCGAGGTTGGGCTCGGTCCCGATGAGCCCGGTCGCATCGGTGAGGCCGGGCCCCGCGTTGAAGTCGCCCATCTCGTTGTTCAGCAGGAAGCCCGCGCCGGGCACCACGATCCCGGAGCCGTAGCCGTCCTCGAGCGTGTAGGTGAGCGCGACGGCGTTGCGCTCCGCGTCCACCACCGAGAAGTGCGTGGTCTCGTTGCTCTCGGCCGGCCACTCGAAGGACGCGGGCGACGAAACCGACGCGCGGCTCTCGAGGATCGTGCGGCGCAGCGACGCCGCGTACTCCTTCGAGACCAGGCGCTCGACGGGCATGTCCTTGACGAAGGCGGGGTCGCCGAGCCAGCGCGCGCGGTCGGCGAACGCCCGCCGCAGCGCCTCGGCCACGTGGTGCAGGTAGCGCGACGAGCCGAATCCCATCGCCTTGAGGTCGTAGCCCTCGAGCACGTTCAGGCACGTGAGCAGGCCGGTCCCGCCGGAGCTCGGCGGCGGCGGCGCGAGCACCTCGTACCCGCGATAGCTCCCGCGCAGCGGAGGGCGCCTGTAGATCGTGTAGCCGCGCAGGTCCTCGCGCGTGATGAGCCCGCCGCGGGCAGCCATCTCCTTCTCGATCAGGAGCGCCGTCTCGCCCTCGTAGAAGCCGCGCGCTCCCTTCTCGGCGATGCGCTCGAGCGTCTTCGCGAGGTCCGGCTGCTGGAGCCGGTCGCCCAGCTCGAAGGGCACCCCCGCGCGCGAGAACTGCGCGAGCGACGCCGGGTAGCGCTTCAGCCGCGGCAGCTCCGCGCGCAGGCCACGCGCCAGGCCGTCGGACACCATGAACCCCTCGCGAGCGAGCGCGATCGCCGGCTGCAGTAGCTCCTTCCAGGGCAGGCGGCCGTTGTCGGTCCAGGCGGCGTGCAGGCCTCCCACCGTGCCCGGCACGCCGACCGCGATGTGGCTCTCGTGATGGCGCTCTCGGTCGTAGCGGCCGTTGACCAGGAACATCGTCGGCTGCGCACGGGCGGGCGCCTGCTCCCGGAAGTCGTAGAGGGCCGCCGCTCCGCTCGCCGGGCGCAGCAGCAGGAAGCCGCCGCCGCCGATGTTGCCGGCCTCGGGGTGCACCACCGCGAGCGCGAACGCCGTCGCCACCGCGGCGTCGACGGCGTTGCCGCCGGCGAGCAGCACCTCCATCCCGACCTGGGAGGCGATCGCGTTCTGGGACGCGACCATCGCGTTCTTGGCGCGGACCGGCACCGAGGCCGCCCAGCCCGCGGCGGCCGGCACGAGCGCGAGCGACAGGACGAGTCCGAGGCGGCGTGTCTTCATTGCGGTCGAGAGGCTATCACCGGCGGCGCCGCGGCTTCAAAAGCGGCCTGGCCGGGGCTTGTGGGGGAGGCGGCCGGCGCTATGATGGGGCCATCGTGAGCGGAGTGCCGAAGGACGAGGGGCCCGGACTCTTCGTGCACACCCTGCCGGGGACCTTCGCCGATCTCGGGCCGCTGGGGCGCGAGCAGGCGCTCGACGCGGGCGCCGTGCTGTGGAAGGAGGGCGACCCGGGCGACCACGTGATCCTGCTGATCGAAGGGCGGCTCGAGGTCTCGCACCAGACGCCGGACGGCGACGAGATCACGATCCGCCACCTGTACCCCGGAGCCGTGGCCGGGGAGATGGCGGCGCTCGACGGACAGGCGCGCTCGGCGACCGTGCGCGCCCACGGCGCGTCGCGCGTGCTGGTGATCCCCGCGGGGAGCTTCCGCGAGTTCCTGCGCTCGCGCCCCGACCTGCTGGAGCAGCTGTTCTGGCTGCAGGTCGAGCGGGTGCGGAGCCTGACCTGGCGCGTCAGCCGCACCCACCACAAGGCGATCACCGACCCGCTCACGGGTCTCTACAACTACGGCTTCTTCCGCGAGCGGCTGGCGCTCGAGCTCGAGCGCGCCCAGCTGACCGGCGACCCGGTGGCGCTCGCGATGTTCGACCTCGACCACTTCAAGAGCTACAACGACAGCCACGGCCACCAGGAAGGCAACCGCGTGCTGCAGAAGGTAGCCGAGCTGCTGCGTCAGACCGGCCGCCGTGGCGACGTGCTGGCGCGCTACGGGGGCGAGGAGTTCGTGGCGCTCCTGTACGGAGCGACCGCCACGGACGCCTGGCGCTTCGCCGAGGCGTTCCGCCAGGCCGTCGGCACGCACGGATTCTCCGGAGAGGCGAGCCAGCCGCTCGGGCGCATGACCGTGTCGAGCGGCGTCGCGACCTTCCCGCTCGACGCGCAGGACGACATCGGGCTCGTGAAGGTGGCGGACGCGCGGCTCTACCAGGCCAAGGAGAAGGGCCGCAACTGCACCGTCGGCCCGGGGGCCCCGCCGAAGTGAGACGCGCGCTGGCGGCCGCGCTGCTGGTCGCGCTCCTGGCGCCCCCGCTCGGGGCGGGGCAGATCCCTGGCGCCGTGCTGGTGCTGGAATTGGCCCCCGGCACGCCGGGAAGCGACCCTTCCGGAGCCCCGCCGCGCTTCGTGCTGCTGAAGGACGGCCAGGTGTTCGTGGGCGGCAGCTCGCTCCTGGAGGCGGGCCGCCTCGAGAAGGGCGAGGCGCAGGCGCTGCAGAAGCGCGCGTCGGCGCTGCGAAAGCTGCCCGGGATCGGATCGCCGGTCTCCTTCGGCGGCTCGGTGGATCGCGTCGCGCGCCTGCGCCTGCTCGAGGACGAGCCGCTCGAGATCGTCGCCACCGGCGTGCCGCCCGCAGCGGGCGCCACTGCGAGCGATCCGGTCTCCGTTCCGGCCACGCTCGCCCCGCTCGCCGCGCTGCTCCGGGACCTCGAGGACTTCCACCACGCGAGCCTGCGGCCGTACGCGCCATCCTCCTATTCCCTGACGGTGCGGGAAGCGCGCCTCGCCGGCGGGTGCCGGCCCTGGGCGCTGCCGCTCCCGATCGCGGACGCGCTCGCGGGCCCGCGCGCCGTCCCGGCCGCCGACGCCGCCTCCTGGCCGACCGGCGCGATGCCGGCGTCAGTCTGTGTCGAGGACCGGCGCTACGCGGTGACGCTGCGGCCGCTGCTGCCCGGCGAGAACCCCTGACCCGCGGGGCAGATCCTCGTCGCTGAGCCAGGCCCCCGCCTTGTGACGGTGGCGAAAGCGTCCCAAGCCCAGCGGCCAAAGGGAGCGCGGCACCCTATCTTCAACCTGCGGAGGGTGACATGGGAACGAAGGCCGCGCTGGTACTGGCCGTGATCCTGGGTGTGCCGGGGCGTGGGGCCCTGGCCCAGTCGGTCGTAGAGCCCACTCCTTCGCCCGCACCCCAGTCGGCCGAGCCGGTGCTGCTCACGCTGCCGATGGGCGCCCGCGTTCGCCTGCAGACGACGGCTGCGCCGGGCGCCTGGATCGAGGGGATCCTGGTGAGCGCCGACGCGGCCAGCATCTCGGTCGTGCCGAAGAACGCGCCTCCGCTCGGCGCGAACCAGCTGCGCGTCCCGAGCGCATCCGTCGGGCGCTTCGAGCTGCAGACTGGAAGCAAGCGGCACTGGCTGCGCGGCCTGCTCGCCGGCGTCGCGCTGGGGGTGATCGTCGGCTCGACCATGGAGGTCGACGACGTCGCCTGCGAGTACGACTACGACTACGCGTGCAGCCGCGGCGAGGCGATCGCCTACGGCGCGCTGGGCTTCGGGGCGTTGGGAACCGGCATCGGGGCCTTGATCAAGACGGACCGCTGGACCCCGGTCGCGCTCGACGCGCTCGCGCCGCCGGCGCCGCGCGTGAGCGGGCTCGCCCCGCGCCTGCGCGTGCTCCCGCGCGGCGGCGTCGAGCTCGGCCTCGCGCTGGGATTCTGATTCCAGGGAGGGTCGCATGCTGAGCCAGAAGCTGATACGTCTCCTGGTCGTGAGCGGCGCCTGCCTGCTGCCCGCCGCGTGCGCGACGACCAGCTACTCGCGCAGCGGTGTCGCGACCCTGCCGAAGGGGGTCAAGGGCAAGGCCGGCTCGAGCGCGAGCGTCGAGATCGAGGGCCTGAAGATCCGGCTCGAGAGCCTCGACTACGCGAAGCGGCGGGCCGCGATCCCCAGCTTCGCGCTGCGGCTGGTGTTCGATCCGCGCGAGCTCGGCTACTCCTTCGACCCCGCCCAGGTGGTGCTGCGCGACGCGAGCGGCGCCGCGTGGCGCCCGCGCGTCCACGGGCCGGGGCGCTTCGCCACGGGCCCGTGGAGCTGCAGCGTCGCCGTCGTCGAGGACACCTCGGCTCCGAGCTACCACGCGCTCGCCCCGGGGAGCTGCTTCGAGCTCGCGTTCGACGTCGCGCTCGGGCCCGACGCGCGGCTCGAGCTGGCGCTCGGCGGCCTGGCGCGGGGACGCAAGCGCCTCGCTCCCGTCGCGCTGCCGCTCGCGCGCCGCGAGGGCCGCTCGATCGACCGCGTGTACTGGCTCGAGGTCCTGCTCGCTCCGCTGGCCTTGTACGGAGGCGTGTAGCCTCGCGGCGTCGCCCACTTGACAGAAGCGGTCACGAGGCCGCATAGTCGGAAACCGGAGGAGACGATGAACCATCCGCGGTGGGTGGCCCTGCTGTGAGGCACGGGCGCCACTCGCGGCGCCATCGTCACCATCGACAAGGCGGACCCGGAGGACCCCCGCAGGGTGGTCAGAAGGGTCCGAGAGATCCCCGCCAGGCCCCGATTCCAACCGAGGGGCCCACCTCGCCGGTACAGGGCGTCGTCGAGCTCACCGAGGGGGCGGGGGGATACGTCAGGCAGGTCGCACAGAACTATCTACCGCAGCGCGACGACGTCGTGGTCCCGTACACCGTTGCACGGGACAGCGGCTTGCGCGACGGAACGGAGATAGTCGGCCTGGCGCGCGATGGTGGTAACGGTCGCCGCGTTCTCGTAGAAGTCACGCAAGCTGGTGGAATGGACCCCGCCCAGTACAGGGCGTTGCCCCATTTCCAGGATCTCGTCTCGATCAACCCGAGCGAAGCGTTCCATCTCTCGGGCGAGGGCTCCGAGATCAGCCTGCGTGTGATCGACATCATCGCCCCGGTGGGCAAGGGCCAGCGCGGGCTCATCGTGTCTCCGCCGAAGGCGGGCAAGACGACGCTGCTCGAGCACCTGGGCAAGGCGATCGTGGAGCGCCACCCCGACGCGCACCTGATCCTGCTGCTCGTCGACGAGCGGCCGGAGGAGGTCACGCACTTCCGCCGCGTGGTGCCCGCGGAGGTGCTCGCCTCGACTTCCGACTCGAGCTCCGACTCGCACATCCGGCTGTCGCGGCTCGCGATCGAGCGCGCCAAGCGGCTGGTCGAGGCCGGGCGCCACGTGGTGATCCTGCTCGACTCGCTCACCCGGCTCGGCCGCGCGTCGAACCGGGAGATGGGGCCGGGCGGGCGCACCATGTCCGGCGGCGTCGACAACCGCGCGCTGCAGTTCCCGCGCCAGTTCTTCGGCGCGGCGCGCAACTGCGAGGGCTCCGGCAGCCTCACCATCCTCGCGACCGCTCTCGTCGAGACCGGCTCGCGCATGGACGAGGTGATCTTCCAGGAGTTCAAGGGCACCGGGAACATGGAGCTGATCCTCGACCGCGCGATCGCCGACCGGCGCATCTTCCCCGCGGTCGACGTGCTCCGCTCGGGCACACGGCGCGAGGAGCTGCTGGTGCCGCCCGAGGAGCTGCAGAAGCGCCACCTGCTGCGCCGCGCGCTCGCCGACCTCTCGGCGACGGAGGCCGCGCAGTTCCTGATCGAGAAGCTGCAGAAGACGCCGTCGAACGCCGTGTTCCTCGGCAACCTGGTGGCGCCCTCGTCGATGGCGCAAACCGCGCGGAGATTCCGCTAGCCTCCCGGGAGGAGCCGGATGAAGGTCGAGCACCACGTCTGGCACTCGCACCGGCTCGGGCGCGAGATGGGGATCCGGGTCTACGGGCACTGGGGCCCGCCGCTGCTGGCGTTCCCGACGAGCGGAGGCGACGAGTGGGAGTTCGAGGGTCAGGGCATGATCGCCGCCCTCGGCCACCACATCGACGGCGGCAGGATCAAGCTGTTCTGCGTCAACTCGGTCAACAACCAGAGCTGGTACGACAAGGGCGCCCACCCGCGCCACCGCTCCTACGTGCAGTCGCTGTACGACTCGTACATCGCGCTCGAAGTGGTGCCGTTCGTCCACGACAACTGCCGCTCCCCCGGCATCGCGATCACCACCACCGGCGCCTCGTTCGGCGCGTACCACGCCGTCAACAGCCTGCTCAAGCACCCGCAGCTGTTCCGGCGCTGCCTGGGCCTGTCGGGCGTCTACGACCTGCGCCGCTTCATGGACGGCGACTACGACGACAACTTCTACTTCAACAATCCCGTCGACTACGTGGCGAGCCTCCACGATCCCTGGTACCTCGAGCAGCTGGCGCAGGACGACATCCGCCTGGTCACCGGCTGCGGCCCGTTCGAGGACTCGCGCCCGACCTACCAGCTGTCCGACGTGCTCTGGTCGCGCGGCATCCGCCACTCGGTCGACGACTGGGGGCCCGACGGCGGCCATGACTGGCCCTACTGGAAGAAGCAGCTCGACGAGTACATCCGCCGGCTGCCTTTCTAGGAGGACCCACCCGTGTTCCCCCTCTCACCCCCCGCCCATTCGCCGGTCGTGGGCGCCGTTTCGCCGACTCCTGCGGCTCCCGGGGCGCGGGGCGTCGTAGAAACGAGGGAGCTGCCGGAGTCGTCGGATTCCAGGAGACGAACGTGACGGACCTGAAAGGCGAGCTGGCCTCGCTGAAGATCGACCGCAATCGCAGGAGCGCGAGCCCGTGGCGCTGGCCGCTGCTGCTGCTGACACCCGCCGTGATCGGGCTGCTCGTGCTCTACGGCCTGCGCGCCCGCCAGGCTTTCTCGGCGACCGAGGTCGAGACCGTGACGGTCGCGGTGAGCCGCGACGTGCAGCCGAGCGCCGGCACCCCGATCCTGACCGCGTCCGGGTACGTGGTGGCGCGCCGCAAGGCGGTGGTCTCCGCCAAGATCCAGGGCCGGCTCTCCGAGCTGCGGGTCGAGGAGGGCTCGGTGGTGCGCGAGGGCGAGATCCTCGCGCGCCTGGAGTCGATCGACTACGAGGCCGCGGTGGCGCGCGCGCGCGCCGCCGTGCAGCGCGCCGAGGCCGACCTCGCCGAGTACCGGCGCCAGCTGCGGCTGTCGGAGGACCTGGCGCGCCAGAAGATCGTCTCCGAGGACCAGCGCGAGGCGGCGGCGAGCCGCGTCAGGATCGCTGAGGCGCAGGTCGCGCAGGCGGCGGCCGACCAGGCTTTCTCCGAGGCGCAGCTGCAGAACACCGTGATCCGCGCGCCCTTCAGCGGCGTCGTGGTCAAGAAGATGGCCGAGGTGGGGGAGAGCGTCGCGCCGATCCCGCCCGGCGTGAACATCTCGACCTCCTCGGGCGCGATCGTCGCGCTCGCGGACCTCGGGACGCTCGAGGTCGAGGCCGACGTGGCCGAGGCGAACGTCGCCAAGGTGGCGGGCGGCCAGCCCGCCGAGGTGACGGTCGAAGCGATCCCCGACCGGCGCTACAAGGCGGTGCTGCGCCAGGTGATCCCGACCGCCGACCGCACCAAGGCCACCGTCCAGGTCAAGGTCACGATCCTCGACAAGGACAAGGACCTGAAGCCCGAGATGAGCGCCAAGGTCACCTTCCTCGAGCCCGAGAAGCAGCGGCAGGCCGAGCCGGCCGCAGCCAAGCCCGTGGTGCTGGTGCCGCGCGCGGCGGTGGTCACGCGCGACGGCAAGTCCACCGTCTTCCTGGTCCGCGAGGACAAGGCCCAGGCGCGCGCGGTGGTGCTCGGGACCGAGCGAGCGGGGCAGGTCATCGTCGAGGACGGCCTCGCCGGCGGCGAGACGATCGTGGCGAAGCCGGGCGACGAGCTCGCGGACGGGGTGCCGGTCCGGGTCAAGGGCTAGCCGAGGAGCGACAGCATGGCGATGGTGGACGTCCGCAACGTCACGAAGCTGTACCGCAGGGACGCCGAGGAGCTCGTGGTCCTCAACGGCCTGAGCCTCTCGGTGCAGGAGGGCGACTACGCCGCGCTGATGGGCCCCTCGGGCTCGGGAAAGTCGACGCTGCTCAACCTGATCGCGGGGATCGACAAGCCCACCTCCGGCGACGTGATCGTGGCAGGCACCAACGTCGCCCAGCTCGGCGAGACCGAGCTCGCCAGCTTCCGCAGCCACAACGTCGGCTTCATCTTCCAGTTCTACAACCTGATCCCGGTGCTGAACGCCACCGAGAACGTCGAGCTGCCGCTGCTGCTGACGCACCTCTCGAAGGCCGAGCGGCGCGAGCGGGCGGCGACCGCGCTCAAGGTGGTCGGCCTCTCCGATCGCGCCACGCACTACCCGCGCCAGCTCTCGGGCGGCCAGGAGCAGCGGGTGGCGATCGCGCGCGCGATCGTGACCGACCCGAAGGTGCTGGTGGCCGACGAGCCGACCGGGGACCTGGACGCGAAGAGCGCCCACGAGATCCTCGACCTCTTGGGCACGCTCAACGCCGACTTCAAGAAGACGATCGTGATGGTGACGCACGACCCGCGCGCGGCCGAGCGCGCGAAGACCCAGCACCACCTCGAGAAGGGCGTGCTCAGGGATTAGGGCGCACGGCGCGGGAGGCGAGCCGCCATGAAGTTCCTGCCGTATCTGCTGAAGCACCTTCGCCGGAACTGGTTCCGCACGACACTCACGGTGCTGGCGATGGCGATGTGCATCTTCCTGTTCTGCACGCTGCAGTCGGTGCTGGCGCAGATCGGCACCCTGCTCGAGGGGACGAGCGCCAAGCGCCTGGTGACCCGCAACGCGGTGAACATCGTGTTCGACCTGCCGATCGCCTACGAGGGGCGGATCCAGTCTGTACCCGGAGTCGAGCGCGTGGCGATGGCCAACTGGTTCGGCGGATTCCTCCCGACGAAGAAGGAGGGAAAAGCCGAGGACTCCTCGACCACCGACTGGAGCAACTACTTCGACAACCTCGCGGTCGACCTCGAGCCGTTCCTCGCGATGCACCCGGAGTACGAGATCCCCCCCGACCAGTACCAGGCGCTGCTGCAGGACCAGCGCGGCTGCGCCATCGGCCGCAAGCTCGCCGACAAGTACGGCTGGAAGATAGGCGACAGCTTCTTCCTGGAGAGCTTCATCCCGGAGCACCGCAAGCCCGACGGGCCCTTCGAGTTCGTGGTGCGAGCCATCTTCGACGTCGACCCGGTGAAGTTCCCGGGAAGCCAGGCGAACCGGATGGTGTACAGCCGAAAGTACCTGTACGAGGCCACCGGGCGCAGGCTGCAGGCGGGCTACTACTTCGTGGAGATTCGGGACCCCGACAGGGCCGGGGAGGTGGGCGCCGCGATCGACCGGCTCTTCGAGAACTCCGACGCGCAGACGCGCACCGAGACCGAGAAGGCGTTCACGGCGGGCTTCATCGCGATGGCGGGCAACCTCGCGCTGCTGCTGAACGGCATCGGCGTCGCGGTCACCTTCACGATCCTGCTGGTGGTGGCCAACACCATGAGCATCGCGGTGCGCGAGCGGCGCAAGGAGATCGGCGTGCTCAAGACGCTCGGCTTCACGAGCGGCCAGGTGATGGGGCTGGTGGTGGCCGAGTCGCTGCTGATCGCCGCAATCGGGGGCGCGCTCGGGATCGCGGGAAGCCGCGGCGTCATGTGGCTGGTCACCAACATCCCCGAGATCCAGGGCGCGCTCGCGGGGATCGGCCTTTCCGAGCTGACGCTGCAGCCGCTCGTGGCCGCCCTGGGCTTCGGGGTGGCGGTGCTCCTCGGCTTCGCGGCCGGCTTCGTGCCGGCGCTCGGGGCCTATCGTGCCCGCATCACCGACATGCTGCGCACGGTGTGACGATGGCCATCCCGCTTTCCTACAACCTCCGCAATGTTCGCATGCGCTGGCAGGTCACGCTGCTCGCCATCTCCGGGATCGCCCTGGTGGTGGCCGTTTTCGCGGTGCTGATGGCGATGTCCGAGGGCTTCAAGGCGGCGCTGCGCTCGACCGGCCGCCCCGACAACGCGATCGTGGTGCAGCGCGGCTCCAGCTCCGAGATGACCTCCGGCGTGCCGCTCGCCGACCGCAACATGATCGTCGTCGACGAGCGCGTCGCGCGCGACGCGAGCGGGCAGCCGCTCGCGTCCTGGGAGCTGGTGGTGGTGATCGGCCTGCCGCGCCTCAGCGACGGCCAGCAGGCCAACGTCACGCTGCGAGCGGTGACGCCGCGCGCCTTCGAGGTGCGCGGCGGCATCCGGGTGGTCGAGGGCCGCAACTTCACGCCCGGGCTCGACGAGGTGATCGTGGGACGCAGGCTGACGAAGCGGATCAGCGGCGTCGAGATCGGCGGCCACGTGAAGTACCAGCAGAAGCTCTTCAAGATCGTCGGGCTCTTCGAGTCGACCGGCGCGGCCTTCGAGAGCGAGGTCTGGGGCGACTACGACACCTTCTCGGCCATCTTCCAGCGCGGCGGCGGCAGCAACTCGCTGGTGGTGCGAATGAAGGACAAGGCGGCGATCCCGGAGCTCGACCGCTACGTGCGCGCCCAGCCGCAGATGCAGCTGCAGGCGCTCGCGGAGCCTCGGTACTACGAGGAGCAGGCGGGACCGCTCGCGAGCATCCTGCAGCGTCTCGCGAGCTTCGTGGCCGGCATCATGGGCATCGGCGCCGTGTTCGGTGCGATCAACACCATGTACGCGATCGTCTCCGCGCGCACGCGCGAGATCGGGACCCTGCGCGCCCTAGGCTTCTCCCGGCGCGCGATCCTGGCCTCGTTCCTGATCGAGTCCGTGATCCTGGCCGCGATCGGCGGCGCGATCGGCGTCCTGCTGGCGTTCCCGATGAACGGATTCTCCACCGGGACGGGCCAGACCCAGAGCTTCAGCGAGATCGCCTTCGACTTCCGCATCACGCCCGAGATCGTGCTGATCGGCATGGGATTCGCGGTGGTGATGGGTGTCCTCGGCGGGCTGCTGCCGGCGCTGCGCGGCTCGCGGATGCCGATCACGCAGGCGCTGCGCGAAGCCTGACCCATGCGCTACGCCCTCGTGCTCCTCGCCGCGGCTCTCGCCGCTTGCAGCGATCGCGACGCCCCGCGTCCGGTGAACGACCTCGGGTCCGCGCCGCCCGCCGCCCCGGCGCGCCCCGCGACCCCGCCGGCCGCGCCCGCCGCCGACCCGAACGACCCCGCCGAGCCCGGCATCTCCGACCTCGCGCGCCTGGCGCGCTACGTGTTCCTCGCGATGCAGCGGCACGAGGAGGTCTGCCCCCTGGAGAACCCGTTCCGCGAGACGCTGCACTTTGCCTTCATGATCGAGGTCAAGGGCGGCCGCATGACGCGCGTCGCGCTGTCGGAGGTGGCGGTCCAGGGTGGTGCCGCGAAGCGGGCGCTCTCGAAGGCCCAGCGCCCGCCCGAGGTCGCGGGCTACCTGGCTTGCCTCGAGCCCCACCTGAAGGCCGTGGTCATGAGCCCCGCGCCGGCCGACGGCCTCTACGAGCCCGCCTACAGCTTCGGCGGCCAGCCGTCCGGCAAGCCGGCACCCTGAGGGGCCCGACCGAAACGGACGGCTAGCGCAGCCGCTCGCCCAGGAAGCGCAGGCCCCTCTCGATCCGCGCGCGCACGAAGTCGTAGCCGTGGTCACCCGGCGGCAGCTCGAACCTGTGGGCGACGCCGCGCGCTTCCAGGATGCGATGGAGCGCGCGGTGGCCGCTCGCGAGCCCGTAGCGGTCCTCGGCTCCGCAGTCGAGGTAGAGCGCCGGCGCGGCCTTCGCGTCCAGGCGTCGGGCCAGGGCCAGCGGGTCGTTGGCGCCCCACAACGCCGCGTCGATCGGGTCGCCGAAGACCTGGTGGAACGCGGCCATCTGCCCGCGGCGGGCGCCCTGCGCCGCCGAGGGAGGCGCCTCGAGCAGCATCGCGCTGTGCGTGGCGACCGCCGCGACGAGCGCCGGCTGGTCGAAGGCGATGTGCAGCGCCGCGTAGCCGCCCATCGAGATGCCGAGCAGGCCGCGCGCCGCCCGGCCCGGCGCTACCCGGTAGCTGGCCTCGACGTGCGCGATGAGGTCCTGGGTGACCAGGTCCTCGTAGCGGCCGCCGGGTGCGTTCACGAAGAACGAGTTGCCGCCGTCGACCGCGACCACCAGGAACTCGGGCAGGCCGCCACTCGCCCGCAGCTGCGCGAGAGCGGCCGCGAGCCCGCGCCGCTCCCAGAAGCCGGACCCCTCGAAGAGGCCGTGGAGCGCGTAGACCACCGGGTAGTTCCGCTTGCCCGACGCTTCGTACGACGCTGGCAGGTCCACGACGTAGGCGACCTCGCGGCCGAGCGCGGCCGAGGTGAACGTGGCGGAGCGCAGCTCGCCGCGAGCCGCGGGAGCCGCGGCGAGCGACAGCAGGCCGAGGGCCAGCGCCAACGAAACGGCTCTCACCCTCGGCTCACTTCGCATCGAGTACGCGCTCTGCGAACCACTCGAGGTCATCACCGGATGGAGAGGATCGCGTCGACGAGCCGCGGGTCTTTCGGCAGCTGGTTCACCTCGGGCAGCCGCTTCACGAGCTCGCGCCAGCGCGGGTCGGCGGCGAAGGCCTGCGCGAAGAGCGGCCGCGCGGCGTCGAGCTTGCCGGCCGTGGCCAGCGCCACCGCGTACCAGAACCCCATCTCCGCGTGCCCGGGCTCGAGCGCGCGCGCAGCGCCGTACTCGCGCTCCGCGCACGTCCAGTCGGAGAGCGCCACGCAGTCGTCGCCCGCGGTCATGTGGTTGTAGGCGCGCTGCAGCCGCACCAGCCGCCGCAGCTCGGCGAGCGGCTGCGGATGGTCCTCGACGCGAAGGTCGAAAACGCGGTCGGACCACGCCCGGCCGCTCGAGCGGGCCTTGACCACCACGAGCGCCGCCGACTGGCGGCCCCGGATGTCCCCGCCCTCGGCCTCGGCCGCGTCGAGGGCCGCGAGCATGCGCTCGGCGAGGTCCCCCTGTGCCGCCTCGAAGGCGCGCGCCATCGCCGGCCAGACGCTCGGCTTCTCCATCAGGTTCGCCTGCACCACGTACTCGCGGCCCGCCTGCCCGCCCGCGGCCGGGATGCACAGCGCACCCGTGTGGGTGGCGGTGCGGCCCATGGCGTCGACCATGCCGACCTGCCGCACGTCGCGCTGCGCATCGCCGGCCAGCAGCGCCTTGAGGGCGTCCGGAGCCGTGCGGCCGGCCCGCATCAGCTGCAGCCCGAGCGGGCCGTAGCTCGGATCGACGAACGACTGGGTCGCGACCGCTCCCACGCCGGCCTCGGCCCAGGACACGACCGAGCCGACCGAGAACCAGTGGCTCTGCACCGCGACACCCAGCTCGCCGGTCGTGGGGTCGCGAGCGACGATCGAGTAGGTGGCCACGGGTCGAACCGGAGTCACGGACGGCGGAAGCGCCGCCAGCAGCACTGCGAGCACCGGGCCCATGGTCACCTCTCCTGGAAGGGCCGCATGCTACCACCGGCCCGATCGTCCAAGCGGGCTCCCGCGGCGCTTCAGGCGCCCGTCGGCCGGCCGAGGTGACGCGTCACGCTCGCGAGCACCGCGTCGAAGCTCTGCGCCGTGAGGCGACCCGTGAAGGTGTTCTGCTGCGAGACGTGGTAGGAGCAGAAGAGCCGGACCCCGTCGCCGAGGTCGTGGGACGCGCCGTGGGAGAACTCGAGGCGGCGGGGAAGTGCCACCCCCCGGTCCCGAAGCATCGCCAGGAAGCCGTCCATCGCGATGCGCCCGAGCACCAGCACCGCTCGCAGCTCGGTGAGCAGCGTCCACTCGCGCGCGAGGTACTCGCGGCAGCGCCCGATCTCGGCCGGCGTCGGCTTGTTGGCGGGCGGCGCGCAGCGCGCAACGGGCGCGACGTAGCAGTCGCGCAGCGCCAGGCCGTCGCTGCGTCCCGTCGACTCCGGCTGATTCGCGAAGCCCGCGCGATGCAGCGCGGCGAACAGGAAGTCGCCCGAGCGGTCGCCGGTGAAGACCCGGCCGGTCCGGTTGCCGCCGTGGGCCGCCGGCGCGAGGCCCACCACCAGCAGGCGCGCCCGCGCGTCGCCGAAGCCGGGCACCGGCCGGCCCCAGTACTCCTGGTCGCGGAAGCGCTTCACCTTCTCGGCCGCCGTCTGGCGGCACCAGCGGCGCAGGCGCGGACACCGCTCGCAGGCGACCACCTCGCGGCTGACGCGGCTCAGGCTGTCCGGCATCGGGCCCCGCGATCCTGGCCGTCCCGCTGGCGTCTAGCCTTCGGTGCCGGTCTTCTTCTCGCCGGAAACTGTTTTCTTCGCGTCGGCCTTGGCATCCGCCGCGGCCGCGTTCTTGGCCGCGAGGCTGGCCTTGAGCGCCTCCATCAGGTCGATGATCTGCGCGCTCTTCGGGGCCTCGGCCGAGGTGGTGATCTCCTGGCCCTCGACCTTGCGCTGGATCGCCTCGTGGTAGCGCTTGCGCACCTCGTCCTCGTAGTTCTCGGGCCGGAACTCGTCGTTCGCGATCTGCTCGATCAGCTGCACGGCGAGCTTGAGCTCGCTGTCCTTGAGCTCCGCCTCTCCGATCGGCACCTCGGCGATCGTGCGCACCTCGTCCTTGTAGAGCAGCTGCTGCATCACCAGGCCGTTGTCGACCGGTCGGATCAGCACCAGGTACTGCTTGCCGCGCGCGGCCCACTTGGCGAGCGCGGCGCGCCCGGTCTGCTTCATCGCCTCGTTGATCAGCTTGTAGGCCTTCTCGCCGCCCTTGTCGGGTCCGAGGTAGTACGCCCCGTCGAAGTAGACCGGGTCGACCTTGGACGCGGGCACGAACTCGGTGATCTCGATGGCCTTCTGCGCCTCCTCGGCCATCGCCTTCAGCTCCTCCTCGGTGAACGTGACGTACTGCTCCTTGGAGAACTCGTAGCCCTTCACCATCTGGTCGCGCGGGACGATCTCGTTGTCCTTCGGGCAGACGTACTGCTGCTTCAGGCGCGACTTGCACTTCTCGTGCAGCAGGTTGAACGAGACCGCCGAGGCGGACTCGCCGGCCGAGTACATGCGGATCGGGATGGACACCATCCCGAAAGACAGGGTTCCGGTACCGATCGAGCGGGCAGGCATGGAGCGATTCTAAGCCTCATAGCGCTTTCGCATAAAGCGTGGGCTCTATGAGCCACCGACGTGTGATCTTGAACCTAAGTTCCATGATCACCGCAACCCGCGGGTGGCACGCGGCTTGCTCTTCATGTCCGGACCCCAACTGGAGGCTAGCCTTGAACCGAACCCTTCGAATCGCCGCGACCGGTCTGCTCCTGGTGCTGCCGGCCACCGCCACGCGCGCGCAGGACGCGGCGACGGGCGTGCTGACGGGTCGCGTGGTGGACGCCACCGGCCACGCGCTCGCGGGCGTACGCGTGGTCGCGACGCGCAAGGCGACCGCGGCGGTGCGCGAGACCGCGACCGACGGGACGGGCACGCACTCGCTCACGAGCCTGACGCCGGGCGAGTACCGCGTCGTCTTCGAAGCCGCCGGGTTCAGCTCGCGCACGTTCGACCCGGTGGTGGTGGAGGTCGGCCGCCGCGTCTTCATCGACGCCGTGCTGGACGTGCAGGGCCGCGCCGAGGCGGTCGAGGTTCAGGACAGCACCGTGGGCGTGTCCACGGGCACCTCGCTGGTGGGGGGCGTGGTGAGCGCGGGCGTCGTGGAAAACCTCCCGCTCAACGGCCGCAACTTCCTCGAGCTCGCGTTCCTGATGCCGGGCAACGCGCCGGCGCCGAACTTCGACCCGACCAAGACCAACGTGCTCGCGATCTCGGCCGCCGGGCAGCTCGGGCGCGGCGGCAACATCACGATCGACGGCCAGGACAACAACGACGACGTCGTGGGCGGCCCGCTCGCCAACCTGCCGCAGGACGCGGTCCAGGAGTTTCAGATGGCGACCGGCCGCTACTCGGCCGAGCAGGGGCGATCGGCTGCCGCCGCGATCAACGTGGTGACACGCAGCGGGACGGACACCCTCGCGGGATCGGCCACGTTCCTGCTGCGCGACGACGCGCTCCAGGGCCTGCCCGCGACTTACGACCGCAGCACCGGCGAGGCGCCCCCCTTCAGCCGCGAGCAGTACTCGGCGACGCTCGGCGGGCCGATCGCGCGCGGCAAGGCCTGGTGGTTCGCGGCGGCCGAGTACCGCAACCAGGACGCGGTGGTGCAGACCGGCACGCGCGACGTGGCGACGCGCACGATCCGGCAGACGCTGGCGGCGGCGCCGCTCGACGACTTCCTGGGCCTGGCGCGCGTCGACGTGCGGCTCTCCGACGCCGACACGCTCGGCGTACGCTACCTGGTGCAGGACGAGCAGGACACGGCGGCGAGCACGCTCGACCGCTCGATCGGCTCGGCCACGCAGCGCCAGGCGAGCGAGAACCGCCACCACCAGGGCCTCGTCACCTGGACCCGCGTCGTCGGGGCGACCGCCGTCAACACCCTGCGCGCGAGCTACAGCGACTTCCAGAACTCGATCGTCCCCGTGGCACCCGGTCGCCAGAACACTTTCCCGAGCATCCAGGACGGGGCCAGCTTCCGCGTGCCGCAGGGGACGATCCAGAAGCGCTGGCAGCTCGCCGACTCGGTCTCCTGGGTCAAGGGCGCCCACACGCTGCGCGTCGGCGCCGAGTGGTCGCACACCTACGGGGAGTTCGACCTCGGCGTCTTCCGCGACGGCCGCGTCGAGCTGGTGCAGGACTTCGCCCAGTTCGACCTCAACCGCGACGGCCGGACCGACGACGACGACCTGCTGTTCGCGGTCACGCTGCGGAGCGGCAAGCCCGACCAGAACCTGCTGCTCGACGACTGCAGCAGCAACTACTTCGCGGGCTTCGTCCAGGACGACTGGCGCGTGACGCCCCAGCTCACGCTCAACGTCGGGCTGCGCTACGAGCTCGACACCAACGTCAAGAACATCTCGGGCTACGCCGACACCAACCCGATCGTGCAGCCCTTCTACCAGGGCGAGCGCGGCCGCGACCTCGACAACTTCGGCCCGCGGCTGGGCTTCGCCTGGACCAACCAGCGGGGCACGTTCCAGCTCCACGGCGGCTTCGGCCTCTACTACGACCGCGTGACGCTCGAGATCATCTCGCTCGAGCGCGGGCTCGACGGCCGGGCGCTGCCGATCGAGGTGCGGGCCGGCAACGTCTTCTTCCTCGACCCCGGCACCGGCGGCGTGCCGCCCTTCGCGCCGACCTTCGCCGATCCCTTCACCGGCTTCATCTTGCCGGGCGCGGGCGCTTCCGGCATCAACATCATCGACAACACGCTCGAGAACCCGACCGTGCAGCAGTACAACCTCGGGACCCGATTCAGGCTGCCGGGCGACGCCGTGCTCCAGCTCGACCTCGTGCACAACCGCGGCACGCACTTCATCATCGGCCGGCCGATCGGCGAGGTCTACAATCCGGTCGTGGGCGGCCCCGACCGCGTGATCAACCTGGAGTCGAGCGTCGGCACGCGCTACGACGCGCTGCTCGCGAGCCTCGAGAGGCGCTGGGGCGCGGGGCAGCAGCTGCGCGTCTCCTACAGCCTGGCGCGGGCCCGCAACTACGCCAACGACGACCAGATCCCCTTCGGCACGGGCCCGATCGACCCGAACGACCTCGAGCGCGAGTACGGCCCGACGCCCAACGAGCAGCGCCACCGGCTGGTGCTGTCGGGCTCGTTCGTGCTGCCGCTGGAGCTGCGGCTCTCCGGCATCTGGACGATCGCCTCGGGCGTACCGATGGACATCCTGATGCCAGACGCCTCGAGCCGCGTGCCGACGCTGTCGCGCAACGCGGGCGGGCGGGAGTTCGAGACGGCCTCGGAGCTCAACTCCTACATCACCACGCTCAACGCGAGCGGCGGCATCGACGGCGTGCCGCTGCCGCTGGTGGGGGAGGACGCGCTGTTCAACGACGGCTTCGACTCGCTCGACCTGCGCCTCTCCCGCCGCTTCGCGCTCACGAAGTCGTTCAGCCTCGAAGCCATCGTCGAGTGCTTCAACGTCTTCAACGTCACGAACATCCTCGGCGTCTCGAAGACCAACTACTCGGGCTTCGCGAACGTGCTCGCGCGCGACAGCTCCGAGCCGGGCGACCCCGGCTTCCTGCGCTCGTCGTCCTTCGGCCGCGCGCGGACGACCGCGGGCGGCGTGTTCGGATCCGGCGGCCCGCGCGCCTTCCAGGTCGGTCTGAGGGCGCAGTTCTGAGCGCGGACGTCGCTCCCGGGCTGCAGCGGCGCATCGGTCTCGGCGCCGCGGCGGCCCTCGTGGTGGGGGGGACGGTCGGCGTGGGGATCTTCCTCACGCCCGCCGGCATGGCGCGCGGGCTCGGGTCTCCCGGCCTCGTGTTCCTGGTGTGGGCGTTCATGGGCGCGGCGGCGCTCTGCGGCGCGCTCAGCCTGGGCGAGCTCGCGGCGCGCTACCCGCAAGCCGGCGGCTCGTACGTCTACCTGCGCGAGGCGTACGGGCCGGCGGTGGCGTTTCTGTACGGCTGGAAGTGCCTGCTGGTGATGGACCCGGGGCTGACCGCGGCCCTCGCGATGGGCCTCGGCGCCTACGCCGAGGCCACGCTCCCCGGTTTCGCCCCGAAGGCCGTGGCGCTGTCGGCGATCCTGGCGATCGCCGTCGCCAACGTCCTGGGCGTGCGCCTCGCGAGTGCCATCGGGCACGGGCTGGCGGTCGTCAAGATCGCGCTCCTGGTGGGCCTCGTGCTGTGGGGATTCGCCTCCGGCGCGGGCGAGCTGCAACGCTTCTCGCCCTTCTTCGAGCGGCGTCCCGGCGCGGGGCCTCTCGTTCCCGCGCTCGCGGGCGCGCTCGTGCTGGCGTTCTTCTCGTTCGGCGGCTGGTGGGAAGCGGCCAAGCTCGCCGGCGAGGTGCGCGACCCGCGCCGGGTGCTGCCGCGTGCGCTCGCGCTGGGAGTGGGCGCGGTCACGCTGCTCTATGCCGGCGTGAGCGCCGCGTTCCTCTACCTGGTCCCGATCGACACCCCGGGCTCGGACGAGACCTTCGCCGCCCAGGCGGGGATCGCGCTCTTCGGTGCGAGCGGCGGCCGTGCGCTGTCGGCGCTCGTGGTCGTGTTCGTGGCCTCGACGCTGTTCGCGTTCATGACTTTCGCGCCGCGGCTCTACTACGCGATGGCCCGGGACGGCGCCGCGCCGGCCTTCGCCGGCCGCATCCACGCGCGGACCGGCAGCCCCGTGCTGGCGATCCTGGTGCAGGCCTCGCTGGCGGCGGTGCTCGTGATGCTCGGCAGCTTCGACACCATCGTCGCGTACTTCGTCTTCGTGACCGTGGCGTTCCTGGCCCTGACCGTGGCAGGCCTCTACCGGCTGCCGCGGCCCGAGCCCGGCGCCTACCGCGTCCCGGGCTGGCCGCTGACGCCGCTCGTCTTCCTGGCGATGCTGCTGGTCACGCTCGGGCTGCTCGGTGCGGGGAATCCGCGCCAGGCGCTGCTCGGGCTCGCGGTGGTGGCGGCGGGTGCGCCGGTGTATCGCCTGCTCGTCGCGCCGCGGCACGCCCCGGCGAAGAACGCCCGCCTGGAGGAAGCCTGATGGCCTGGATCAAGACGATTCCCGAAGGCGAGGCCGACGAGCCGCTGCGCCGGGCGCTCGAGGCCCAGCGCGCGCTCTACCCGAAGGAGTACGACCGCAAGCCCGGGGACCTGAGCGAGAGCATCGTCTCCACCCACACGCTGATCCCCGAGGCGCTGCACCACGCTTTCGCGGCCTTCGGCGCGCTCCTGTCGCCGTCGCTGCCGCTCTCGCGCGCGCAGCACGAGATGATCACGACGCACGTCTCGGCGCTCAACCGCTGCCATTATTGACTGGACTCCCACGCAGAGTTTCTGCGTGCCGTGACGTTGGACGACGGCTTCGTGAAGGCGCTGGTCGAAGACTACGAGAACGCCCCGCTCGCGCCGCAGGACCGCGTGATGCTCGACTACGTGGGCGTCGTCACCAGGGACGCGACCAAGGTCACGCCCTCGCACCACAGGCGGCTGCGCGAGGCGGGCTTCGACGACCGCGGCATCCTGCAGATCACCCTGATCGCGTCCTGGTTCAATTACATCAACCGCGTCGCCGACGCGCTGGGCGTCGGCCGCGGCCCCGCCGAGCCGTAGCGGCGCGGTCGGTCCTCCTCAGTAATTCGAACCCCCCTGACTTCCGGGCCGTATCCCAGGCAGTAAAGGCCTGCGCGGGAGGTGCCGCTTGCAGCAGCTCTGGTCGGACGTCCGTCTCGCCGGTCGCGTGCTCTCGAAGAGCCCGGGCTTCACGGGCGTGGCCGTGCTCTCGTTGGCGCTGGGCATCGGCGCGAACGCCACCATATTCAGCCTGCTGAACGCCCTGCTGCTGCGGCCGCTGCCTGGGCGCGACCCGACGCGGCTCGCGACCGTCTACACCAGCGACTACAGCGGCCCCGCCTACGGCGCTTCGTCGTACCCGGACTATCTCGACTTCCGTGCGCAAAGCCGCAGCTTCGACGGACTTGCGGCGTACGGGCTGCAGCCGCTCGTGCTGTCGGACGCGGGCGAGAGCCGGCGCGTGCTCGCCCAGCTCGTAAGTGGCAACTTCTTCGACGTGATCGGCCTGGGCGCCGCGTACGGGCGCACGATCCTCGAAGCGGAAGAAACCCCGGGGCGGCACGCCGTCGCGGTGCTGAGCGATGCCTTCTGGCGGGGTCGCTTCGGCGCCGACCCCGGCGTGATCGGGCGGGAGGTCGCCCTCAACGGCCGCCCGTTCACGGTGGTCGGCGTGACGCCACCCGGCTTCGCGGGGATGATGCGCGGCCTCTCGGTAGACGTGTTCGTGCCGCTCGGGATGCAACGCGACCTCGGCGGCGAGTCGCTCGAGGAGCGCGGCAACCGGGGCCTGATGCTGATCGGCCGCCTGGGCGAAGGCAGAGGCATCGAGGGCGCGCGCGCCGAGCTCGCCCTGGTGGGCCAGCGGCTCCACGCAAGCCACCCCGACAGCTGGACCAACCGGCACGGCGAGCCCCGCGCGGTCAGCGTCCTGCCCGAAGCGGCCTCGCGCGTTCTGCCGCAGGCGCGCGGGCCGCTCGCCGGGTTCCTCGCAGTGCTGTTCGGCGCTGTGGGCCTCGTGCTGCTGCTCGCCTGCTCGAACGTCGCGAACCTCCAGCTGGCGCGAGCGCGCGCACGGCGGCGAGAGATCGCCGTCCGCGTGGCGCTCGGTGCGCGGCGCGGTCAGCTGGTGCGCCAGCTGCTCGCCGAGAGCCTGCTGCTCTCGTGCGGCGCCGGAGTGCTGGGAGTGGCGCTCGCGTCCCTCGGCCTGCAGCTGATCCTCGCCTTCCAGCCGCCGCTGCCGGTCACGCTCGCGCTCGGGCTGGAGCTCGACCGGCGGGTGCTGCTGTTCGCGCTGCTGCTCTCGATCGCGATCGGAGTGCTGTTCGGCCTGTGGCCGGCGCTGCGCGCCTCGAGCGCCAGCCCGATCGAGTCGCTGAAGGCGGGCGCCTCCTGGCCGCGTGCGGGGCGGAGGCTCGCGGCGCGCGAGGCGCTCGTGATCGCACAGGTGGCCGGCTCGCTGGTGCTGCTCGTCGGGACGGGTCTGTTCCTGCGCAGCCTCAGGAACGCGAGCGCGATCGACCCCGGCTTCGATCCGAGCGGCGTGCTGGTGTTCTCGATCGACCTGGGGCCACAAGGGTACGAACCGGCGCGGAGCGCTTCCTTCTACGTCGACCTTCAGCAGCGGCTCGAGGCGCTGCCGGGCGTCGAAGCGGCCAGCGTCGCGAGCCGGCTGCCGCTCTCGCTCGGCGGCGGGCGCCAGGGTCTGCGTGTCGTCGGATACGAGCCCGGCCCCGGCGAGGACATGGAGGTCCACTCCAGCTTCGTCGGCCCCGGCTACTTCGAGACCATGCGCACGCCCCTGGCTCGCGGCCGCGGCTTCGCGGTCGCCGACGGCCCCGGAGCGCCGGGGGTCGTGGTCGTGAACGAGGCCTTCGTGCGCCGCTACTGGCCGGGCCGCGACGGGCTCGGTGAGCGCCTGGTCGCAGGCGATCGCACGGGGGAGAAGACCCTGGAGGTGATCGGCGTCGCGCGCGACGGCAAGTACAACTCGCTCGGCGAGGAGCCGACGCCGTTCGTGTTCTACCCTCACCGTCAGCTCCATCGGGACGAGATGAGCGTGATCGTGCGTAGCTCGGGCGACCCCGCCGCCCTCGCCCCGGCCGTGCGCCGTGAGGTCGCGGCCCTGGACGGCAGGCTCCCGGTCTTCGACGTCAAGTCGCTCGAGGCCCACCTCGGCACGGCCTTGTTTCCGGTTCGCGCCGCAGCAACCCTGCTCGGCCTCACCGGGGCGCTGGCGCTGCTTCTGGCCGCGATCGGGCTCTACGGGGTCCTGTCCTACGCCGTGGCGCTGCGCACGCGCGAGATCGGCGTGCGGGTCGCGCTCGGCGCCGGCCGCGCGGACGTCGGCGCGCTCGTCGTCGGACGCGGGCTACGCCTCGCCGGCGCGGGCGTCGCGCTCGGGCTGGTGCTCGCCCTCGGCGTGACGCGCTTCCTCGCGTTCCTGCTCTACGGCACGAGCCCGCTCGACCCGCTCACCTTCGCCGCGATCCCCGCGCTGCTGCTGGCGGTGGCGCTCGTAGCCGCCTGGGAGCCCGCGCGGCGAGCGCTGCGGATCGATCCTGCGGTGTGCCTCAGAGAGGAGTGATCAGCCTCGCGGTCGTCGCAGGAGAAGGAGACAGCCGGTCAAGGCCACCACATAGGTCCAGGGGCTGTGCACGACGCTGCTCGCCACACGTAGAAGCACGTCGGCATCCAGACCCGCGCGCTCCGCCTCTCCAAGAATGCAATGCGAGTGCGCCGCCAGATAGCCGCCAATCGCCAAGGCGATAGGCCATGCACGAGAGCGAGTCTCTCCGTCCGTCGTGT
>CAZMRX010000031.1:23402-25264 GCA_964568755.1 uncultured Acidobacteriota bacterium
TAGCCGGGTTGCGCTCGCCGTCTCTTGCACTGGTCCCTCGAAGAACTCCACAGCTTGACGGTCCATCTGCTCGCCGGTCCCCACAATGCCAGCCTCCGCGAGGTCGAACCCGTCGTCAAGAGAGTAAACGGTACCAGCCAGGGCCCGAGCGCCGCCACCGCGCACCACAAGGGAGAACGCAGAGCGTGTCGCTTCACGAGCGGTGACCGCACCTAACGAGAGACGGCGAGCCACTAGTGCCAAGGCAAGGTCCGCATCATGCAGGAGCGATGATCCTGCTGCTGCGCTGGCAAGAGCCTGTAGAGCATCCGTGGAGTTCTGGGCCAAGGAGCACTCGATGAGCCACGAGGGCGGGGCCTCTGCACAGTTGGCAATGAGGGCGTCAGCCCACGCTGCAACTAGGGGCACGTCCCAGACCGCCAATTCGATTCCAACGACCACAATCGCAACATCATCTGGATTTGGCAGATCGCTCATGAGCCGTGATGCATCCACCACTGCAGGTCCGCAGACCACCCCAGGGACAAGCTGCGAAGCTCCATCGCTTGCGCCGGCTCGTCTGCTTCATCCCCTTCTTGGGCGGCTCCGCGATTCCCTCTAGCTTTCGGAAACTGCACCAGCACAGCTAGGGCCATTAGCCGCGAGCCGTCAGCAAGTGCCTCATTCCGAGTGCACAGACGTACAGCCCGGCTCCAAATGCGGTATGGCTCATCAGGCTCTTTAGCCTCGCCTGCGTCGGCTTGGGCGTCTTCGACGACGCAATGCCGAGGCCGAAGGAGGGCTGCATGATGAAGAGCGGGAACGCCACGGTGGCGATGCCGAAGGCCAGTGGAGGCATCAGTGTCGGCTGCCCGAGCCAATCACCCGGTGCGAGAGCAACGAAGGCAATCCCGAAGGCTACGCCGATGCCATAGTGAGCGACGCGCCCGACGACGCACTCACCCGGCTTCTGCTGCGCCGCCGCGATTCTCACGTGCCTCACGATGCCGCTCGGCATGTAGAGAAGCCAGCGTCCCAGGAGGCAGTAGTCGAGGGACGGAATGCCGAGCGCATGCTTGACGAGTAGATTCCACACATCCATCAACAGCGTCGCGCCTGCTCCGACGGCGATAGCACGAAGCAGCCAGTCCGGTGCGACCTGCATTACTCACCTCTCCCCCCACAGGACCGCCCAACCCCCTGCTGAAGTGCCGCGTGTTGTTCGTGACGACCGTTAGCCCCAAACACAGTGCCTGCGCCGCCACCAGGGTGTCGTACACCCCGATCGGCTGACCGCGAGTCGCCAAGGCGGCCGCGACCACACCGAACCGCTCGGCACAAGCCTCATCGAATGGCAGAACAGCCACATCCTTCGTAAAGCTGCGGATCGCGCGACGGATTCTCTGCGACCGCTTCGCCTCGGCACCGAAGTTCAGCTCAGCCAACGTGATCGAACTGATGCAGAGGTCAGACGGATGATGCTCTAGCAAGCGAGCCGCGACTTGGCCCTGGCCCCGTAGCGCATGGCTCACAGTGTCAGCATCCAGCATGTACCGAGGCATCAGTCGAATGCGTTGCGGGCGTGGGTCAGCTTCGCTTGCTTGGGACGCGGGATGTCACCTGATACAGACCCTAGACACGCTCGGAACTCAGCCGACCATTCGTCCGCTGGCTCGAGAATGACGCGGCGGCCTTCGCGACGCACCAGGACTTCCCGCTGGTTAGCGAACCGGCATGCCTTCGGCAAGCGCACAGCTTGACTGCCACCGTTTTAAGCCGCCCCTCGCGATCCCGAGACTGCCTTCTTGAGAACAACGATCTGACCGGTATGGTACAGGTCGTGCTGAGGCGCGCCGAGGAATTGGGTGTAGGCCGAGTATTCG
>CAZMRX010000032.1:0-15018 GCA_964568755.1 uncultured Acidobacteriota bacterium
CGATCCCGTCGCGCAGCGTGAAGGCGAGCTCCTGCGCCGCCGTCGCGCCCGCCTCGCGGATGTGATAGCCGGAGATCGAGATCGTGTTCCACTTCGGCATGTGCTCGGTGCAGTAGCGGATCATGTCCACCACGATCCGCATGCTCGGGCGCGGCGGGTAGATGTACTCCTTCTGGGCGATGAACTCCTTCAGGATGTCGGCCTGCAGCGTGCCGGCGAGCGTCTCGGGCCCGACGCCCTCCTGCTCCCCCACCAGGATGTAGAAGGCGAGCAGCATCGCCGCCGGAGAGTTGATCGTCATCGAGGTGGTGACCTTGTCGAGCGGGATCCCTTCGAACAAAGTCTCCATGTCCTGGAGCGACGAGACCGCGACGCCGCACTTGCCGACCTCGCCGAGCGAGAGCGGGTGGTCGGGATCGCGGCCCATCAGCGTCGGCAGGTCGAACGCCACGGACAGCCCGCCGCCGCCGTGCTCGAGCAGGTACTTGAAGCGCGCGTTCGTCTGGGCCGCGCTGCCGAAGCCCGCGAACTGCCGCATCGTCCAGACCTTGCCGCGGTACATCGTCTCGTGGATGCCGCGGGTGTAGGGATACTGGCCGGGATCGGCGAGGTCGCGCGCGTAATCGAGGTCTTTCGTGTCCGCCGGCCCGTAGACCGGGGCGATCTTCCGGCCCGAGATCGTGGTGAAACGAGCGTCCGCCTCGACCCCGGGCGTGCCCTTCTCCTGCAACAGCTTGCTCATGCTAGCGGGGGCACGGGGGGCGCTCAGCCCCCCGCGAGCCCAGTCCTGAGAGTCCTGCCATATCTAGTCGCCTCTCTTGTCCGTTGACCGTCGTCCGTTGTCGGCTTCCGTCGTTTCCCGACCGTCCCGTTCGTTCTGTCGCCCTGGCAGCCCGGCATCCGACTCGGAGCGCAGCCGCAGGACGCGGGCAGGAACACCCGCGGCGATCGCTCCCTCCGGCAGGTCCGCATTCACCACGGCGTTGGCCCCGACGACGCTGTCGCTCCCGATGCGGATCCCGTCGAGGACCTTGGCCCCCGTGCCGAGCCAGACGTTGTCCCCGAGCACGATGCCGCGCGAGGTGCGCGGCTGGTCGATCACCGCGGCGTCGCGCGCCTCGAACTCGTGGCCGCCCCCGACCAGGTAGACCTGCGCCGCGAAGAGCGCGTGCGCCCCGACCGTCACGCTCGAGCCCGAGAACACCTCGCAGTGGAAGCCCAGGTTCGCGTGGTCCCCGAGCGTGATGTCGCCGTCCTTGCAGGAGAGGATGGTGCCGCGCCCGAGGAAGCCGCCCCGGCCCACGTCGATGCCGCGGTTCGTCGTGCCCTTGGCGTCGAGCACCACCAGGTCGTCGACGGTGACGCCGTCGCCCAGGCGCACCTTGTGGGGGTGCCGAAGCACCACCCCCTGACCGAACACGACGCCCCTGCCGCAGGCGCCGAGCAGGAGCGGGTACAGGAGCTTGCGCAGCACGAGTCCGAACGCGCCGGGCACCCACGAGCTCGTCAGCATCACGAACTCGTAGAGCAGCAGGCGGCCCAGGCCGCGGCAGCCCACCACCAGGTCCTGGTAGGCGCGCAGCGGCCGTGCCCCCATAGCCTGCTGGATGGCGACCGACTTGCGTCCGAGCTCCACGCGAGGTTCGTCCACGGCTCGTTCCAGCGCTTTGCGCCTCCGCGGAACGTACTGTAGCATGGCACCTTAGCTCATGAAGCGCTCCGCGCTCGTGGGGGTCAAGCTGGCGGTCAGCCTGGCCCTCCTCGCTTACCTTTTCTCGAGCACCGATACCCGGGCGCTGGAGCAGCGGGTGCGCTCCGCCGATCTCCTGATGCTGGTGGCCGCGGTGTTCTGCTACGTGGCCATGCTGGCGCTCGCCACCTGGCGCTGGCGGCTGCTGCTCGAGACGCTGGGCGTCGATGCCCCGCTGCGGCGGCTGACTTCGTCCTACCTGGTGGCGACCTTCTTCAACAACTTCCTCCCGAGCAACATCGGCGGCGACGTGGTGCGGGTGCGCGACGGCTCGCGCCTCACCGGCTCCACCACCGCGTCGCTCGCCGTGGTCGGCATCGACCGGATCCTGGGCTTCGGCGCGCTGTACGCTCTGGCCGCCTCGGCCTTCGTGCTCGGGGGCAGCGTCGAGCGCGAGCTGGCCGGGGCCCGCGTCGTGCTCGGAGGCCTGGCCGTGCTGTTCCTGACGCTTGCCTACATATTCTTCCGCCCCGGGACGGCGCGCGCGCTGCTTTCGGCCTCGCGGCTCGACCGCTTTCCCTGGCTGCTCGAGCAGTTCGAGACGGCGCAGGGCGCCGTGCACACCTACCGCTCGCGCGTGAGCACCGTCGCGATGGCCCTGGCGGCGAGCCTGGTGCTCCAGGCGCTCGCCGTCTGGTACTACGTCTCGATCGCGCGCGCGCTCAGCATCCCGTTGCCGGTCTCGGCCGCCTTCCTGATGGTGCCGCTGTGCTCCCTGCTGCAGGCCGTCCCCATCTCGTTCAACGGCTGGGGGCTGCGCGAGGGCCTGTTCACCGTGTACTTCGCCCAGGTGGGGCTGCCCCGCGACAGCGCACTCGCGTTCTCCATCGTCGGCGCGGGCCTGATGGTGCTGCTGTCGCTCTCGGGCGCCGTCGCCTGGCTCGCCCGCCGGCACCCCCTGCCCGAGCCGACCGCCGGAGCCTGACGAGCGTGGCCGTCGCGGTGCTCCACGTCTGCGACAAGTTCGGGGTGCGCGGATCGAGCATCCACGGCGTCTCGCGCCTCTTCTCGTGGTGGTTCCCGCGTTACGACCGCGCGCGCTTCTCGCCGACTCTCGTTGGACTCAAGGGCCCCGAGCCGGCGACCGACTGGCTGGGCGAGCAGGGCATTCCCGTGCACCACCTCGGGCGCGGCCGCTTCGATCCGCGCATCCTCCACGACCTCGTCTCGCTGGTGCGCGCCCGCGGCGCCAGGATCCTGCACGTGCACGGCTACGCCGCCGCCGACTTCGGCCGGCTCGCGGCGCGCGCCACGGGCGCGAGGCTGGTGCTGCACGAGCACTTCGCCGACCCCCGGATGCCCGCGTACCAGGCGCTCGCCGATCGGTTGCTGCGCTCGTACACCCACGGCGCCATCGCCGTGAGCGGCTCCACGCGCGACTTCCTGGTCCGCGAGCGCTTCGTTCCGAGCGAGCGCGTGCGGCTGATCTGGAACGGCGCCCCGCTCGACGAGTTCGCCCCGGTCCCGCGCGAGCGGGCGCTCGCGTTGCGGCGGGACCTCGGCCTGCCCGACGACGCGGTGGTGATCGGGACGATCGGCCGGCTCAGCACCCAGAAGGGACACGTCTACCTGCTGGAGGCTGCGGCGCGCGTGCTCGCGAGCCACCCGAAGGCCCGGCTGCTGGTGGTGGGCGACGGCGACCTGGCCCCGGCCCTGCGCGCGCAGGCGCAGGCCCTGGGCATCTCCGAGCGGACCGTCTTCGCCGGGCACCGCACCGACGTCCCCGAGCTGCTGGGCGTGCTCGACGTGTTCTGCATCTCGTCGCTCTACGAGGGCACTCCGCTCGCCCTCTTCGAAGCCATGGCCGCGGGAAAGGCGATCGTGTCCACGGCGGTCGACGGCTGCCGCGAGGTGCTGGCGGAGGGCGAGACCGGCTTGCTCGTCCCGCCGGCCGACGCGGCGGCGCTCGCCGCGGCCCTCGAGCGGGTGGTTGCCGACCCCGCGGTACGCGCCGCCCTCGGCTCGCGCGCGCGGGAGGCCTCGCGGCAGTACGACGTCGCGGCCTGCGTGGTTGCGATGCAGGCGTTCTACGACGAGCTGCTCGCGGAGGCGTGACGATGTCCCTGGGCCGGCTGGCACGCAGCGCCCGCGAGGCGTGGGAGGTGCCGCGCGACCTGCTGCTCGGCCGCTACCCGGCCTTCGTCACGGGCGGGCCCCTCGCGCGCGGCGAGGTGCCGGTGTTCGTGCTCCACGAGGCCGAGCCCGAGTCCTTCGCGCGCCGGCTCGAGCACCTCGCGCGCAACGGCTACACGACGCTGTCGATCGACGAGTACGCGGGCGTGCTGCGCGGCAGCGTCCCGGCTCCGCAGCGCGCGGTGCTGCTCACGTTCGACGACGGCCGCGGCTCGGTGTGGAGCGTCGCGGCTCCCCTGCTCCGGCGGCACGGCATGCGCGCGGCGGTGTTCCTGGTCCCGGGGCGCGTGCCGGCGCACGCCGCGCGCAGCGCCGGCCAGGAGGCGGCGCTCATGTCGTGGGACGAGATCGAGACGCTCGCGAGGGGCGGGCTCTTCGATTTCCAGAGCCACACGCTGCTCCACGCGCGCGTCCACAGCGGGCCCAGGCTCGCGGGCTTCGTCACGCCCGGGTCGCGGCGGGGCTACGCCGCCTTCGACCAGCCCCTCGTCCGCGAGGGCGCACGCGACCTCGTCGGCGAGGAGGTCGCGCTCGGCACTCCCCTGCTCCAGTCGTCGCCGCGCACGTCGGAGGCGCTCCGCTTCCTGGAAGACGAGGCGCTGCGCGGCGATTGCGCGGCCCTGGTGCATGACGCCGGCGGCGAGGCATTCTTCGCCCGCCCCGACTGGGAGCGTCGCCTGCGCGCAGCCCTGCGCGGCACGCGCGCCGCTGGGCGCTTCGAGACGAAGGACGAGCAGGTCGAGGCGATCCGGCGCGAGCTCGCCGGGGCTCGCCGCATGATCGAAGAGCGCCTCGGCCGCCGGGTGGTGCACCTCTGCTACCCCTGGCACGCGTCCGGCCCCACGGCCCGCCTGCTGGCGGCCGAGGCCGGCTACGAGACGGCCTTCTGCGGCAAGGTCGCGGGGGTCCCGGTCACGCTGCCCGGCGGCGACCTGCGCGCGATCGCCCGGCTCGGCGAGGACTACCTGGAGCTGCTGCCGGGCAAGGGGCGCGCGACGCTCGCGGAGGTGCTGCGGCGCAAGTGGAGCCGCCGCTTCGGCAGCGCGCGGGGGTAATATGGCGGCCGCGCGGATGCACCCTGTGGCGTCGCCCGACCCCGAGAGCCGATCGCTGCTGCTGCCGGTCCTCCCGCTCGACGAGGTGTGCCTGCTGCCGGGGGCCTCGCTCACGCTCGTGCTCGACCGGCCCGCGAGCGTCACGGCCGTGCAGCTCGCCGCGCGCACGGGCGATCGCCTGCTCGCGCTCGCGCGGCGCGAGGCCGACGGGGCGCCCCGCGAGCTCCACGCCGTCGGGACCGTGGCGAAGATCCGCGCCGTCCAGGCGCTCTCGCCGCTCGAGCAGCGAGTCGAGCTCGAGGGCGCCTCCAGGGCGCGCGTGTCGCTGCTCGTCGGCACCGACGTGCTGGTGGCGGAGGCGGTCCTGCTCGACGAGGGCGACGCGGAGGACGAGTGGGGCGGCGCCGTCGAAGCGCTCGCCCGCTACCTGCACGCCCACGCCGACCTGCGCTCGTTCCTGGAAGCGCAGCCTCGCTCGGCGGACGCCATGTCCTGGGTCAACCTCGCCTGCCAGCACCTCCCGATCACCGCCTCCGCCCGCCAGAAGCTGCTTGAGTCCTCCGCGCCCGAGCGCTGCCTGAAGATCAGCCGGGGGCTGGACGCGCTCTTGAAGAAAGAGCAGAGCTAGCTCGTCGTCACGGCTCCGCGCCCCCCTCCACCCGAACCCTCACGAACGCCCCGAGCCCCCGCTTGTCGTCGTCCGTTTCCCCTGAGTAGCGCGACCCCAGCCTCAGCAGATAGAGCCCCGTCCCGTAGTAGCCGAGCGCCGCGCTCGGCGCGTCGAACACGATCTCGCTCGTCCGGAGCGGCGGGAGCACGACGCGCCGCCTTTCACTCCCGATCCGCGCCGTGACGATGTCGCCTTTGGGCCCGGCCGTGACCTCGAGGCGGATCCGGGCCGCGGGCGCGTTCGCCTGCACCACCACCTCGGCGCCCTGGCCGCCGCGCAGCCAGAAGCCTTCCCGGTCGAACGAGGTCTCCTGCCCGAACGTGCCGTCGTCGAGAAACCACAGGAAGTAGCCGTCGTAGGGCCGGCGCTTGCGCCAGACGTCCGTGAAGACCGAGAGGTCGCCGAGCATCGTCAGCTCCGCCGGCAGCAGGCGGAACGACTTCCGCGTCGCGTGCTCGCCGGGCCGGAGCGAGTGGTAGACGGGCGACAGCAGCACCGGGGCCAGCAGCACGACGGTCACGACCGCGGCCGTCGCCGCCGCCCACACGGCGCGCCCCCGCGGCAGCAGCAGCAGCCCGAGCGGCAGGAAGCCCAGCAGGTAGCGGTTGCCGATCGTGCCTCCGCCGCCGTACCAGTTGTCGGGGATCAGCAGGATCGTGCCGATCCAGGCCGCGACGAGCGCGAGCAGCGCGAGCCAGCCGTCGCGCGCGCGCGGGCCCACGAGGACGAACAGCAGCGCCGCCGCGACGAATCCAGGGAAGTAGGCGAAGGCACCCCCGAAACGGCCGACCCAGAAGTAGCCGAGGTTCAGCAGGAAGGAGCGTCGCAGCTCCTCGGGTGCGCGCGGCGGTGCGACGCGGTCCGGCTGCTCATGCTCGTCCCGTCCCGCGACGAGCGGGCCCACGTGATCGGTGGTCATCCAGACGCCCGCGGAGTCGAAGCTGACGCCGGGCTCGAACGGGTATCGGTCGTAGAAGGTCTTGCGCTCGCCGCCCTGGTAGTTGAGCTCGCCCGTGAGGGCGTAGCCGAGACCGAAGCCGGCGGCCACGACAGCCGCCAGCACCAGGCCCCGGCGCGCGACCTCCAGGATCCGGCCCGGCCAGGAGGCCGCCGCCTGGACGAGCGGCGACAGCAGCAGCGGGAGCGCCAGCGCGAGATGCGTGGGCTTCGAGTAGGCCGCGAGCCCGAGCAGCACCGCGCAGAGGTAAGCCCGGTCGCGTCGGTACGCGACGAGCCCCGCCGTCGCCAGGGCCAGGTTGAGCAGCTCCGGCGTTTCCCAGAGCAGATACACCGGAGCGACGCCGAGCCCGACGAGGGCAAGGGTCCCGCCAGCGGCCGACGCCGGAGCCTCCGAGCGGCGCAGCTCCCCGTAGCCCAGCCAGAGCGCGGCGAGAAAGGCGAGCGCGTTGAGCAGGAGCAGGCCTCGGTCCGTGCCGAAGAGCCACGCCAGCGGCGCGGCGAAGGCCGGGTAGGCCGCCGCCTTCGCGTAGACGAGGCGGCTCGTTCCGGACCTCCCCTGGACGCGCTTCAGGAACACGCCCTGGGGACCTCCCGGGTACGCGGCCTTCACGCGAGCGAGGTCGGTCGCGGTGAACTCGAGGTCGCGATCGAAGGCGAGGCTGCCGGCCATCGCGTGGTAGGTGGCTCCGTCGCTCCAGAACCGCCCGTCCGAGGCCTGCGGCAGGTCGACGCCGATGGCGAGGAGCAGGACCAGGCCCGAGACCACGCCGAGCCCGAGCCGCGCGAGCCGGTCCGTCACGGCGCCGCGGCCCCCCGCGCCTGCGGACCCATCACGAGGCGAAGCTCCACGAACGCGCCGACGACCCGACCGTCTGGAAGCGCGGCACCCCGCCGCGACTCGAGCCGCAGCACGTGAAGGTACGTGTCGTAGTAGCGCACACCGCGGCCGACGCCGAGCTCGAGCTCGCGCTGCTCGCCGGGGCCGACGCTCACCCGCGCCGAGCGGAAGCCTCGGCGCGCCGTCACCTGATCGCCCCGCGGCCCTCCCCTGACCGTCAGCACCAGGCGCTCGACCGGAGCGAGGTCGAACGCGCGCACGACGATCTCGGCCGACGCTCCCCCGCGGAGCCAGAAGCCCGGCCGCCCGCCCCACTCCTCGCGGCCCCAGGCGCCGTCGTCCATGAAGTAGAGGAAGTACGCGTCGGGGTCGGCGTGGCGCGAGGCGTCCCCGGTGAAGCCGAAGGGACGCTTCTTGCGCCAGGGCTCCGTGAACACCGACAGGTCGTTCAACATCGTGAGCTCGGCGGGCAGCACGCGGAAGGCCGGGAAGAGCGCGTGCAACCCCGGCCGGAGCGAGTGCTGCACCGGCGACCACAGGATCGGCGCGAGCCACAGGCAGGCGCCCGCCGCCGCCGCGAGGGCCACGTGGGTTCCGCGCCGCTTCGGCACCAGGAACAGGAAGGCCGGCAGCAGCGCCAGGAAGTAACGATTGCCCACGGTACCGCCGCCCCCGTACCAGTTGTCGGGGATCACCCAGATGTAGGCCAGCCACGACGCGACGATCGCCGCGAACGCGAGCCACGAGGCGCGCTCGCGCGGGCCGCCCAGCAGGAAGAGGCCGAGCGCGCACGCGGCCGGGAAGAAGTACGCGACGACGCCGCCGAACCGCCCCACCCAGAAGTAGCCGAGGTTCAGCAGGAACGACTCGCGGATCTCGCCCGGGTCGCGCGCGGGGCCGCTCGCCTCGGTGACCGCGTCGTCGTCGCGGCCGGCCACGAGGGGTCCCACCTGGTTGGTGGTCATCCAGATCCCCGCGTCGTCGAAGCTGGCGCCCGTCGCGTCCAGCGGGAAGCGGCCGTAGAACGTCTTGCGCTCGCCCCCCTGGTAGTTGATCTCGCCGGTGAACGCGGCGTTCAGCGCGTAGAAGCTGCCCGCGGTGAGCGCGAGCACCGCCCCGCGGCGGAGCATCTCCAAGGCACCGCGGCGCAGACCCGGTCCGAGCCAGCGCTCTCCGGCCCGCGGCAGCAGCGGCTCGAGGCCGAGCGGCGCCGCCATCAGCACGTTCGGCGGCTTCACGTATCCGGCGACGCCGAACAGCACGGCCGACAGCAGCGGCAGCCCGGCCGCCCACGCGGCGAGCCCGCCCAGGACGAGCGCCAGGCCGAAGATCTCCGGCGTCGGCCACACCAGGTAGAGCGGCACGATCGTCAGCAGCAGGAATCCGACCGCGACCGCGAGGCTCGCGGCGGGATCGAGCCCGCGCCGGCGCAGGATCGCGAACGCGAGCCAGAGCGCCGCCGACAGCAGCAGCCCGTTCAGGAGCGTGAGCCCGCGCGTCCCGAAGACGGCCACGAGCGGAGCCGCCGCCAGCGGGTGGGCGAATGCTTTCGCGTAGTAGAGCCGGCCTTCGTCGGGTCGCACGCGCCGCAGCCACGGGAAGCCCGCGCCGTCGAGCGTGAGGCCGCCGCTCGCGCGCTTCAGGAAGACCCCCTGCGGCCCGGCCGGGTACTCGAGCCGAATCCGCTCGAGGTCGCGCTCCTCGAAGCGAAGGTCGAAGTCGCTCGCCAGGCTCCACGCCATCGCGTGGTAGGTGGCGCCGTCGCCCCACACCTCGCCGCGGGCGGCGCGCGGCAGGTCGAGCGCCAGCGTCGCGCCGACGACCAGGACCGTGAGCACGGCCAGGACGAGGCGGGCCTCGCGCTCGCCGATGCGCGCGCGGCCGCTCACAGCCATCCGGCCTCACGGTACCAGGCCGCGGTCACGGCCACGCCCCGGTCGAGATCGGTCTGTGGGTCGTAGCCCAGCAGCCGCCGCGCCTTGGCGATCGTGAACGCGCGGCTCTTGGTCCAGAAGTCGACCCGCCTGCGGTGCAGTGGCGGCTCCAGCCCGAGGGGCACGCAGATCGCCTCGACGAGGTCCCCCGCCCACTGTATCGGCCGCGCGGGGATCCGAAACGGCAGCACCCGGCCGCCCGTGTGCTTCGCCACGAGCGCCGCCAGGTCAGCCTGGGACACGTAGCTCGGCCCGCAGACCAGGAACGCTTGCCCGACCGCCTCCTCCCGATCGAGCGCCAGCAGGAACCCCGCCACCAGGTCGTCGATGAAGACCGGGTGGTAGAAGGTGCGCCCGGTCCCGACGATCGCGTAGCGGTTGCGGGCGATCGCGCGAAACAGCTTGAGCAGCCGCGTCTCGCCCGGTCCGTAGATCGCGCCCGGGCGCACCACCGTCACCGGCACGCCCCGACGCCTGTGGTACTCGAACGCCAGCGTCTCGGCCTCGGCCTTGGTCGCCTGGTAGACGTCGCCGGGGGCGAAGGGCGCCGTCTCGTCCGCCGGCGGGTGCTCGACGTGCCCGTGGACGCCGACCGTCGAGGTGTGGACGAAGCGGCGGACGCCGTGGCGCGCGGCCGCCTCGAGCAGGCGCCCGGTGCCGAGCACGTTGACCTCGCGGTAGTAGGCGTTCTCGTGGCCGGCCGTCCGGTACACGGCGGCCACGTGCACGACCGCGTCGCACCCCGCCACCAGCCGGTCGAGGGCCGCGGCGTCCCCGAGGTCGCCCTCGACCACCGCCGAGGCCCGGGCCTTCACGTTCTCCGAGAGGGACTTCGGCCGGACCAGGACGGCGACGTCGTCGCCCCGGGCGCGCAGCGCGGCGAGCAGACGTCCGCCGGTGTACCCGGATGCGCCCGTCAGTGCCACGCGCAAGCCTGAAGTCTATAGGCAGCCTCGCTCTCGCCGTGAGCCGGTCGAATCAGCCGCTATGAGCCGTTTTCCCCTTGACGCTCGCGTGGAGCGGGGCCTACGCTTCGTGACGTCAGGAGTCGCAGCCGTCGTCGTCAACCGAGCCCAAGCGCCCCTCCCGGGGCCTGCTGACCCGGGGATCGCCCCGAGAGCCGCGCCGAGCTCCCGTCATCCGGGGAGGCAGTCATGGCCGAGCAGCGGCACCAACTCGACGCCAAGGTCCTCGCGGCATTCTTCGTGGCCGCGATGCCGTTCGTGGCGTTCGGTTCGTTCATCGTGGTCAACCAGGCCCGCACCCTGCTGCGCGAATCGGTCGGCACGAGCCTCGAGCAGCGCGCGGTGCAGACCAAGCTCGCCCTCGAGCAGTACGTCGCGGACCAGGTCGTGCACCTGCGGCTGGTGGCGATGGACCCCGAGGTCCAACGCGCGCTCGCGCGGCAGGCCCCAGCGCTGCCCGAGGCCGAGAGGCGCCGTGCGGAGCAGGCCTGGGCCTCCGGCAAGGACCCGAAACTCACGGCCTCGATCGTCGACAACGCGCTCGCGGCCCGCACGCGCCCGCTCACGCTCGTGCGCCCTGCCTTTCGCCAGGTCCAGATCGTCGACGCGGGCGGCCGGCTCGTCGCGGCCTCGTCGCGCGCCGGACGGCTCTTGAACGGCGAGACCGCCTGGTTCAAGGCGGTGGCGGCACAGGAAGGCGAGCCCGAGGCCCACGTGGGCGAGCCGTTCCGGCCGGCCGGCTCGTCGATGGCGCTCTTCGAGATCGTGTACCCGGTGCGCGACGACGACGGCGTGTTCGTGGGCGCCGCGCGCGCGCTCGTCGACGCCTCCGACCTCTACGCGGTGCTGGGCCCGGTCCGCATCGGCCGCACCGGCCACGCCGTGCTGCTGAGGGCGACCGACGGCCTGGTGCTCGCCTCGGACGAGTCCGAGCGGGTCCTGACGACCCCGCTGCCCGGCTACGAGCTGCTGCGCAGCGCCGTGGACGGCTTCCCGCTCGGCGAGTCGGGCCGGCAGCTCTTCGGCTCGGCCGGCCAGCGCCGGGGCTACTGGACGATTCCCGACGTCCGCCTGCCGGCGGCCGCCGGCGAGCCCGCGCCCGTCGAGGCGGCGCGCATCGTCGGCTTCTCCCCCGTCGACCAGGTGCCGGGCGTGCAGTGGCTCGTGACCGTGGAGCAGGACCTGAGCGAGGCGCTCGCGCCCGTGAACGCCGTCACCCGCTACCTGTGGATCCACTTCATCGGCGTCTTCGCGACCGTGATCCTGCTCGCGATCTACTTCTCCTTCAAGCTGGAGCGGCCGGTCATGGAGGAGGACCTGCACCTGCACGAAGAGCACGTGCCGACCGGGTTCAAGCGGGCGACGAGCTGACCTCGCGGAAGAGCGCCCGGTAGCCCTCGAGCACGTCCCGCTCGTCGAAGCGCGCCAGCGCCACGGCCCGGGCCGCGGCTCCCATCGCCTCGCGCACGCGCGCGTCCGCGGCGAGCGCCGCGAGCGCGCCGGCCAGCGCGGCCGCATCCCCTGGAGCCACGAGCAGGCCCGAGCGCCCGTCCTCCACCACGTCCACGATGCCGCCGGTGCGCGAGGCCACCGCCGGCAGGCCGCAGGCGGCGGCTTCCACGAGAGCGATGCCGAGGGCCTCGAACAGCGACGGGAACACGAACAGGTCGCCCGCTCGAAGGTAGTCCTCGACACGCTCGCGGCGCCCCGCGAACACGACCCGCGCCTCGAGGCCGTGCTCGGCGACGCGCCGCTTCAGCTCCGCGGTCGCGTCGAGCGCCTGGCCCTCTCCCGATCCCAGGAGCACGAGCCGAATCGTCTTCGGCACGGCCGGATCGGCCAGCGCGTCCACCAGCGTCTCGAGCCCCTTGCCGCGCAGCAGGCGCCCCGAGTAGACCGCGAGCACTCCCTCCGGCAGGCCCAGCCGAGCGCGCAGCTCGGCCCGCTCGGTTGGCGAGGCCGGGTGGAACCGCGCGGTGTCGACGCCGTGGGGCAGCAGGCGGATGCGCTCGGCGGGCACCGAGGCGGCCCGCATCTCGTCACGGATCAGCCGCGACATCGCCACGAACGCGTCCGCGTCGCGCAGCAACAGGTTGCGCAGCGCGACCGCCCCGAGCACGAGCCGGCCGAAGACGCCGCCCGCCCAGCTCTTGCCCCAGGTGTAGGCCTCGCCGCTCAGCTCGCCGTTGATCTCGGGCTGCAGCACGACCGGCACTCGATGCGCCCGCGCCGCCAGCAGGCCCGGGAGGCCGAGCACCCGCGTGCTGCGAACCACCAGCACGTCGTGACGCGGCGCCTCGGCGACCGCCGCCGCCAGCGCCGCGGGAAGCATGCGGTACTTCCCGCTCACGCCCGGGCCCGGCGGGCCCACGCGCCGCACGCGGACGCCGCCCAGGTCCTCCTCGGCGAGCCAGCTCGCCTCGGCCCGGCGCGTCAGCACGGTGACCGCATCGCCCGCGGCCACGAGCTGCGCTCCGAGCCTGCGAACGTGGGTCTCGCCGCCCCCGAGCGTCGGATGGAACGACTCGGTCAGGAACAGGACGCGCGTCAACGCGCCGCGGCACCCGGCGCGCCGCCGCGCGGCGGGCGCCGCTCCTGCACCACGTAGATCGGCTTGCCCTGGCTCTCGTGCCAGGTGCGCACCAGCAGCTCCCCCATCAGGCCGAAGCTCACCAGGATCACGCCGGTCAGGAACAGCAGCGCCCCGAGCAGCAGCAGCGGGCGGCCCCCGATCGCCTCGTCGAAGAACAGCTTGAGCACGGCCAGGTACGCGAGCACGCCGAAGCCGAGGCCGCCGCTCGCGAGCCCCATCAGGCCGAAGAGGTGTGCCGGCCGCGTGCCGTAGGAGTGCAGGAACTTCACCGTGAACAGGTCGAGCAGCACGCGCACCGTGCGCCCCAGGCCGTACTTGCTGCGGCCCCGCGTGCGCGGCCGGTGGTTGACCGGCACCTCGGCGAGGCTCACGCCCATCCAGGACGCCACGGCCGGGATGAAGCGGTGCATGTCGCCGTAGAGCCTGATCCCGCGCGCCACCTCGCCGCGCATCGCCTTGAGCGAGCAGCCGTAGTCGTGGAGCGCGACGCCGGTCGACCACGAGATCAGCCGGTTCGCGAAGAAGGACGGGATCCGCTTCGAGAGCGGGTCGCGCCGCGTCTTGCGCCAGCCGCACACCATGTCGAGGCCTTCGCCCTCGAGCTTCGCCACGAGCGCGGGGATGTCGGCCGGGTCGTTCTGCAGGTCGCCGTCGGAGGTCACTACGACGTCGCCGCGCGAGCGGTCGAAGCCTGCCGAGAACGCGGCGGTCTGCCCGAAGTTCCGGCGCAGCAGCACGGCTCTCACCCGAGGATCGCGCGCCTCGAGCTCGAGCAGGCCGTCGCGCGTCCCGTCGCTGCTGCCGTCGTCGACCATCACGATCTCGAACGGCCGCCCCAGCGGCGCGAGCGCGGCCACGAGCTGCTGGTGCAGGTCGGCCAGGTTGTCCTTCTCGTTGTAGAGCGGCACCACGACGGAGATGTCCACGCGCGCGGCGTCCATGGGGAAGTCGAGTATACGCGAGCGTCGCGTTCGGCCGTCAGCGCCCCGAGGCCACGAGGTACGCCCAGTTCAGGACGATCGCGGCCACCGCGGCGACGCGCAGCAGCGTGCCGGCTCGGGGCGCCACCTCGACCGAGAGCGCCTGCCGCCGCCCCAGCAGGGCGAGGTCCGCGAGCGCCCAGGCCGCGAGAGCGAGCGCCGCCGCGGCCGTGAGCGGGTTCATGGCGAAGGCGCCCGCGAGGTCGAGCTCGAACAGCCGGCCCACGGCGCGCGTCGAGCCGCAGGTGGGACACGGCAGCCCCGTGAGCGCCTTCACGTAGCAGAGCACGATCGGCAGCCGGTCGAGGTGCAGGCTGCCGATCGCGAGCGCCGCGAGCGCGCCGATCCCGCCGAAGATCAAGCCGAGCGGCGGGCCGGGGCGCGCCCGCAGCCGGAGCGGCGGCACGGAAGGGAGCGCCGGGGCCTGGCTCACTGCACGTGTCCGACGAGGCCCGCGATGGCGCTCGCGAACGTGATCGCCAGCCCGAGGCAGCAGCAGCACAACGCGAGGATCGGCAGCAGCACCGCCGCCAGGGACTGGCCGTGGCCGATCTGGTGCGCCTGCGCGAGCCCGATCACGTAGAGCGCCAGGGTCCAGGCCACCACGGCGAGGCCGCAGAACGGGATCAGGAACAGCGGGATCAGCAGCAGCAGCGACGTCGCCTGGGCAAAGCACACCACGCGGAAGGTCGCCTCGAAGCCGCGCCGCGCCCCCCCGAGCAGCAGCAGCATCAGGTGCAGGATGCCGGCGCCGACGAAGACCGTGATCACCACCGACACGCCGCCGAACACGACCTGGCTCACGAGGCCGGCCCAGCTCTCGAGCCAGCCGAGCACGAAGGCCAGCTCGCTGCGGTCGAGCCCGAACGGGAGGGTCGACGGCCCCACGATCGAGACCCAGACCGCCTGGTAGAAGGCCGCCGCCGCGAGGCCGATCCAGCCGGCCACCACCGCGTAGAGCAACGGCGAGCCGAACCCTCCCGTGACCGGCATCGACCGAAAGAACGACGCGGGCCGAGCCAGCACCTCCCGCGTCGTCTCGAGGAACGTCGCCGCCCACGGGGGGCCCGGGGGGTGTGCAATCCCCCCGGTGTCCCGCGCGTGAAAGTCTGGATCCGTCCGTTCCTGACTCGTCCTTTC
>CAZMRX010000032.1:15118-24823 GCA_964568755.1 uncultured Acidobacteriota bacterium
GCGGCGCCTCGCTCCCAGCCCCGAGCGCCCCGCCGCAGCTGGGACACTGCGCGGGCAGCGGTTCGGGAAGCTCGTTCTGGCAGTGAGGGCACAAGGCCATCTCAGTCTCCTGGTGATGCCGGCGCGGCGCCTCGCAGTATAGAGTAGCCGCCTATGCCGCGGATCACCGAGGACACCGTCGCCGCGGTCGCGCGCCTCGCGCGGCTGTCGCTGACGCCCGACGAGCGCAGCCGCTTCGCGCGCGAGCTGGAGGCGATCGTCGCCTGGGCCGACTCGCTGCAGGCGCTCGACACCCGCGGCGTGCCGCCGCTCCGGCTCGAGACCGGCGACGACGCGCTGCGCGACGACGCGTCCCACGAAGGCCTGGGCGGCGCAGATGCGCTCGGCCCGGCGCCCGACCAGGCCGAGGGGCTGTTCCGGGTGCCCCGGATCCTGCCGTGACCGCCGTCTCCACCCTGACCGCCGCCGCGACTCGGGACCGCGTTGCGCAGCGAGAGGTGTCCGCCGAGGAAGTGGTCCGTGCGCACCTCGACCGCATCCAGGCGCTCGACCCCGCACTGGGCGCGTTCGTGGCGCTCGGACCCGAGCGGGCCCTCGAGCGCGCGCGGCGGCTCGACGCCGCTCTGGCGAGCGGCGCTCCCGCACCGGCGCTCGCCGGAGTGCCGATCGCCGTGAAGGACATCCTGCACGTCTCGGGCCTCCCCACCGCCTGTGGCTCGCGAATCCTCTCCGGCTATCGGCCGCCATTCGAGGCGACCGTGGTAACGCGGCTCGAGGCGGCCGGGGCGATCGTCCTCGGCAAGGCCAACATGGACGAGTTCGCCATGGGCTCGTCGACCGAGCACAGCGCCTTCCAGGTCACGCGGAACCCGTGGGACCCGGAGCGCGTGCCCGGGGGCTCGTCGGGCGGCTCCGCCGCCGCCGTTTCGGCGCGCCTGGTTCCGCTCGCGCTCGGAACCGACACCGGCGGGTCGATCCGACAGCCTGCCGCGCTGTGCGGCATCTCCGGGCTCAAGCCGACCTGGGGCCGTGCCAGCCGCTACGGCGTCGTCGCGTTCGCGTCCTCGCTCGACCAGGTGGGGCCCCTCGCCCGCACCAGCCTCGACCTCGCGCTCGCGGCTTCCGCGCTGTGCGGCCACGATCCCAGGGACGCCACCAGCTCGCCGCGCCCCGTTCCCGACTTCGCCCTCGCTCTGTCGCGCGGCGCCCAGGGCGTGCGTCTCGGCGTTCCCCGGCGCTTCGTGGCCGAGGGCGTCGAGCGCGAGACGCTCGCCCGCTTCGACGAGGCGCTGCGCGCGCTCCAGGACGAAGGCGCCGTGGTCGTCGACGTCGAGCTCCCGCACCTGCCGCACGCGATCGCCGCCTACTACCTGGTCGCGACCGCCGAGGCCTCGAGCAACCTCGCGCGCTACGACGGCGTGCGCTACGGCGTGCGGGCCGAGGGCGCGCCCGACCTGCGCCGGCTCTACGGGGACACGCGCGACGCGGGCTTCGGCGCCGAGGTCAAGCGGCGCATCCTGCTCGGCACCTTCGCGCTCTCGTCCGGCTACTACGACGCCTACTACCTGCGCGCGCAGCAGGTGCGGACCCTGATCCGTCGCGACTTCGAGCGGGCCTTCGAGGGCTGCGACGCCATCGCCACGCCCACGACGCCGGCGCCCGCCTTCCGCTTCGGCGAGAAGACGGAGGACCCGCTGCAGATGTACCTCGCCGACATCTTCACGGTGCCCGCGAACCTCGCGGGCCTGCCGGCGCTCTCGCTCCCCTGCGGCCTCGCCTCCGGCCTGCCGGTCGGCCTGCAGCTCGTGGGCCGGCCGTTCGACGAGGAGACGCTGCTGCGCGCGGGCGCCGGCTTCCAGGCGGTCACTTCCCACCACGAGCTCGAGCCGCCGACGCCCGCGCCTTTCCGCTAGCTCGCGCCGGTCGCGGCGGCAGCCGCCCGCCGCCTCTCCAGCACCCACCGCAGCAGCCCGAAGGCCACGAGGCCCGCCACCGCGCCCAGCGCCAGGTTGCCGATCACGAACGGCCAGACGAGCGGCTCGAGCGTCGTGGCGAGAGCCGAGTAGAAGGCCCGGCCCTTGAGGCTCCAGTCGATGCCCGCCGGGCTCACCGGGGCGATGCCGAGCAGCACGCAGCCCACGAGCGTGCCCGCTCCGTACATCGGCGCGATCGTCCAGGGGTTGTTGAGCCAGGCCCCGATCAGGATCGCGACCTTGTTGAGCCGGAACAGCAGCGCGATCGCGAGCGCCAGCGCGGTGTGCACGCCGAGAATCGGGAAGAACGCGATGAAGACGCCGATGCCGAAGGCGGCGGCGACGCGGGCGGGGCTGCCGTCGAGGCGCCGCAGGATCTGCGTCGCTCGCGAGATCCAACGCATGTGAGCGCCGGCCTCAGCCGCCGATCGCGCGGAAGTGGTCGTGCCCGCGCGCCACGAGCGGCCGCTCGCCCGAAGCCTCGTGCAGCCTCACCGCGGGCTCGCCTTCGAGGAACGTCCCGACGGCGGTGACGTCGGCGCCGAACACGCGCGCGAGCTCCCGCACCTCGCCGAGCTCGCCGGGAGCGATCGCGAGCAGCAGCTGGTAGTCCTCGCCGCCGTGCAGCGCGAGCTCGAGCGGGTCGCTGCCGCCGGCGCGCGCGAGGCCCGCCGCCTTCGGGTCGATCGGCAGCGACGAGGCGTCGACGACGGCGGCGACGCCGCTCGCGACGCACATGTCGAACAGGTCCGTCGACAGGCCGTCCGACAGATCCATGCCGGCGTGCGCGAGGCCCCGCTCGGCGATCGAGCGCGCGACGGCGAACGGCGGCCGCGGGTCGAGCTGGGCGCGCAGGCACGCCAGCACCGCCGCGGAGGACGACTCGGTCCACAGGCCGGTGGCCACGAGCTGGCCGTCCTCGTCGAGCCGCGCGCCTTCCTGCAGCAGGCGCACGCCCTCGGCCGCCCCGCCGAGCGTGCCGGTGACGACGACCAGGTCGCCCGGGCGGGCGCCCGAGCGCAGCAGCAGGCGCGAGGCGTCGCCGAGCATCGTGACGTCCACCACGATCGTCTCGCGCGAGCGCGCGAGGTTGCCGCCGATGATGGCGACGCCCGCTTCCGCGGCGCGCTCGAGCAGCCCGTCGTAGAGCGCGTCCACCCAGCCCAGCGTGACCTCCGGGGGCAGCAGCAGGCTGACGGTCGCGTAGCGGCCGAGGCCGCCCATCGCCGCGATGTCCGAGAGGTTCACGGTGAGCGCTTTGCGCCCGACGAGGCGCGCGGGCGCCCCCTCGCGCGTGAAGTGGACGCCCTCGACCATGCAGTCGGTGGTCACCAGCGCCAACGGGCCGATCTCCACCGCCGCGGCGTCGTCGCCCGGGCCGAGCTTCACGCCCGGCGTCGTGGGCAGGCGGCGCCTGATGTGCTGCAGCAGCCCACGCTCACCGAGCTCGGCCAGGGTCTGCGAGAGGAGGGTCAAAGTGAGGCTCTCCGCGCTGTCGTGTGGCGGGTGACCTGAACCGGGTCACAAGGTGGGAGCCCTGAGCCGCGCTTAAGGCTTCCTCGACGCGGAGGCATGCTCACCGCGAGGCGAATCGGACCCCCTTATTGAAGACGTTGGTTCGAGGTTTCCGAAACCATCACGGGCAGAGCAGAGAGCCTCGGTCAGGATGATAGCCGATTCTCTACTCTCCGAGGACGGCCCCGAGCCGCTTGGCGAGCCGCATCGCCCGCTCGTCGAGCGAGCTGCCGCTCGCCTGCTTCTCCTCGCCTTCCTGGCGCAGCCGGAAGCACTCGTCGGCGAGGTTGAGCGCCGCCAGCACCGCCACCTTCAGGCTGTCGACGGCGCCGCTGGCGCGGCTGACGTCCTTCATCTCCTCGTCCACGAACGCGGCGAGCTTCTGGACGTAGGCGGCGTCGCCGCCGGACTTGACCGAGTAGGTCTGGCCGAAGATCTCGACCTGGACGAGGCTCGCCTTTTCCGCCATGACCGGATTATAGGCGGTCGAGGAGGCCGGCGAGCTTCTCGACGCGCGCGCGCAGCTCCTCGCGCTCGGCCCGCAGCGCCTTCACCTCGGCCGCGAGCGCCTCGGCCTTCTCCGCGTCGGCCGACGAGCTCGAGGCGCGCTCTTTGAGCGCGTGGAGCTCGCGCTCGGCCCGCTCGGCCCGCTCGTTGGCCTTCGAGGCCTCGGCCCGCAGCGACTTGGTCTCGGCCGTCAGCTCCTTGAGCCGCTCGGCCGCGCGCTGGATCCTGTCCTCGAGCAGCTTGAAGCCCTCTTCCACCGCCCCCTCACTCTCCCCGGATCTCGAGCCCCGCGCCGCGGAGCTCCCGGATCACCTCGTCCATCGCCGCCTGCACTTCCTCGCTCGTGAGCGTGCGCTCGCGGTCCTGGAAGCGCAGGCTCACCGTCAGGCTCACCTTGCCCGGCGGCACCTGGTTGCCGGTGTAGCGGTCGACCAGGCTCACCGAGCGCAGCCTCTCGCCGGCGGCCTGCCGCACCCGGGCGTCGATCTCGGCCGCGGGCGTCGTCTCGTCGCACAGAATCGACAAGTCGCGCTCGACCGCCGGATAGCGGTCCAGCACCCGGAAGCGCGTCCGGTCGGGAGACGACTCGAGCAGGCGCTCGAGGTCCAGCTCCAGCACCACCGCCTCGTCCTTCAGCTCGAGCCGCTCGCGAACGTCGGGGTGCAGGACACCGGCGTAGCCGACGGTCCTTCCGTCCTCGGTGAGACGCGCCGCGCGCCCGGGGTGCAGGAACGTGGGAGGCTGCGCCTTGCGGTCCCACTCGGGGGGCGTCTCCCCCAGCCGCTCGCACAGCAGCTCGAGAACACCCTTCAGGTCGAACAGGTCGAAGGCGCGCGAGGGGGCGGACCAGTGGCGCGGGTGCCATTGGCCGGAGAGCAGGACGCCCAGCCGCCGCTCCTCGACCGGCCGCTCGGCCCCGGGAAGGAAGACGCGCCCGAGCTCGAACACGGCCAGGTCGCGGCGTCCCAGGCGCAGGTTGGTGCGCAGCGTCGCCAGGAGCCCGGGCATCACCAGCGAGGTGCGCAGCGTGTCCTGCTCGACCGTGAGCGGATTCGCGAGGCGCACGCCCGGGAGCGGACCGATCTCGGCGCCGGGAACGAAAGCGTAGTTCACGACCTCGGTGAAGCCGATGCCGGTGAGGATCTCGCGAATCTGCCGCTCGCGGCGCTGCGATCGGCGCAGGCCCCCGACACGGCCCGCGGGGGGCAGCGCCGGGGGAACCTTGTCGAGGCCGACGTGGCGGCCGATCTCCTCGGCGAGGTCGGCCTCGCCGACGACGTCCAGGCGCCAGGACGGCACGAGTGCCATGGCCTCGGCGCTCGTGCCCGTGACCAGGAATCCGAGCGCTTCCAGCGTGCGCTCCTGGTGAAGCCAGGGCACCTCCACACCGAGGAGCGCGCCCACGCGATGTGGCCGCAGCCGGAGGGTCCGGCCCGGACGCTCGTCGCCCTTGCGCTCGATGAGGCCGGGCCGCACGCGGCCCGCGCCGATCCGGACCGCCAGGTGCGCCAGGCGGTCGAGAGCCCCGGGGCCCGCTGCGACGTCGGCGCCCCGCTCGAAGCGGTGCGACGCCTCCGTGTGCATGCCCAGCGCCCGCGCCGCACGTCTGATGGCGAGCGGCTCCCACCAGGCCGCCTCGAGCGCCACGACCTTGGTCGTTTCCTGGATCTCGCTCGATGCCCCGCCCATGATCCCGGCGAGTGCGAGCGCCGGCTCGCCGCCCTTGCCTGCGATCACGCCGACACGGGCCGGCAGCGTCCGCTCGATGCCGTCGAGCGTCGTCACGCGCTCGCCCGCGCGCGACCAGCGCACGACGAGCGCCCCGCCCGGCACGCGTGCCAGGTCGAAGGCGTGGCTGGGCTGTCCCATCTCGATCATCACGTAGTTCGTGAGGTCCACGATGTTGTTGATCGAGCGCACGCCCACGAGCTCGAGCCGGTCTCGAAGCCACGCGGGCGAGGGGCCGACGGCCACGTCCAGCACCCGGGCACAGAAGCGTCCACACAGCTCCGGCGCCTCGATCGTCACGTCGAGCGCCTCGCTCGCCGGCGGGCCTTCGGCCGCGGCCGTCGCGTCGGGAGGCCGCAGCGCGAGCCCGTAGACCGCCGCCACCTCCCGCGCCACGCCGTAGACGTTCATGCAGTCGACGCGGTTGGTGGTGATGTCGAGCTCGAGGACGGTCTCGTCGCCCACCGTTTCGATGCCGTCGACGGCGAGCCCGACCGCCGTCAGGTCGTCGGCGAGCCGGCGCGGCTCGGCCTCGAACGGCACGTACTCGCGCAGCCACGAGAGCGGGAGCCTCACGAGGCGAACTGCTCCAGGAATCGGAGGTCGTTCTCGTAGAACAGGCGGATGTCGTCGATGCCGTGGCGCACCATCGCCACGCGCTCGATCCCGAGGCCGAAGGCGAAGCCCGTGACCTCTTCGGGATCGTAGACGGTGCGTCCGAGGCGCCTGTTGACGGCCGCGAACACCGCGGGGTTCACCATGCCCGAGCCGAGGATCTCCAGCCAGCCGGTGGTCTTGCAGATGCGGCAGGGGCTTGCGTCCGCGAGCCGGCCCGATCCACCGCACACGATGCAGCCGAGGTCGGCCTCGACCGACGGCTCGGTGTAGGGGAAGTACGACGGCCGGAAGCGAACCGGGTACGCCTCGCCGAACAGCGCGTGCAGGAACGCCTCGATCGTGCCCTTCAGGTGGCCGAGGTGGATCCCCTTGCCCACCACCAGCCCCTCGATCTGCTGGAACATCGGTGCGTGCGTGACGTCGCTGTCGCGGCGGAACACCTTGCCGGGGCAGATGATGCGCACCTCGGGCGGGTGCGCGTTGTCCAGCATGTAGTGGATCTGGGCCGACGAGGTGTGGGTCCGCAGCAGCAACCCACCGGGGCCCTCGAGGTAGAACGTGTCCTGCATGTCGCGCGCCGGGTGGTCGGGCGGCATGTTGAGCGCCTCGAAGTTGTAGTAGTCGTCCTCGACCTCGGGCCCGTCGTACACCTCGTAGCCCATGGCCACGAAGATGTCCTCGAGCTCCTGCCGCACCGTGGTGAGCGGGTGGCGGCGTCCGACGTAGGGTCTTCGGCCTGGCAGCGACGTGTCGACGCGCTCGCGCACGAGAGCGTCCTGCCGCAGCCGCTCGTCGAGCCGGGCCTGGGCCTCCGCGAGCCGCGCCTCGATCTCGGCCTTGAGCGCGTCGAGCTCCTCGCCGAGCTCGCGCCGCTCGGCCTCGCCGAGCTGGCCGAGCGACTTCAGCAGGCCCGACAGCGCGCCCGACTTGCGGCCGAGGAAGCGGTCGCGCAGCGCCTGCAGCGCGGCGGAGTCCGCGACCGCCTGGGTCACCGCCTCGAACTCGGCGCGCAGCGCCCGCGCCGTGCCACGAAGCTCGTCGGTCTTGTTCCCCATCTTCGAGCCGGGCGGGGCGCCCGCCGTGGGCGCCCCGCGCCTCGGGCTCAGGCGCTGGCCGCTGCCGCCGTCGCCGGTCTGGCGGCCTTGGCTGCCGCCACGAGCTTGCCGAATGCGAGGTCGTCCTTCGCCGCGATCTCGGCGAGCGACTTGCGGTCGAGCAGGATGCCCGCGGCCTTGAGCCCCGCCATCAGCTGGCTGTAGCTCGTCTCGTGCGCCCGCGCGGCCGCGTTGATCCGGATGATCCACAGCCGCCGGAAGTCGCGCTTCTTGCGCTTGCGGCCGGTGTAGGCGAAGTTGCCCGCGCGCTCGGTGGCTTCCTTCGCGAACTTGTAGAGCTTGCTCTTCCCGAGGAAGTAGCCCTTCGCACGCGCCAGGAGCTTCTTGCGCTTCTCGCGCCGCTTGGCTCCCCGTTTGACTCTCGGCATGTCACAACGTCCCTTCGTCTGGCCGGGCCACGAGCGGCCCGTCCCGTCGCGCTTCCAGGCGGCGACATCGGCCCGGGCAGCTCGACCGCTGCCCGACGTCGCGAGGCTTGGGGGTTCGGCGCCCGAGGCGCCGGGCGGGGCTCTCGCGCCCGCCCACGGACGACGCTCCTATTCTACGCCAGGAGCATCCGCTTCACCTGCTCGACGTCCGCGTCCGACACCAGCACGGCCTGGCCCAGCCCGCGCTTGCGGCCCGGGGCCTTCTTCGTGAGGATGTGACGCTTCATCGACTGGTGTCGCATGATCTTGCCGCTGCCGGTCACCTTGAACCGCTTGACCGCGGCGCGCTTCGTCTTCAGCTTCAGCTTCTTCTTGGGTTTTCTCATGGTCTCACTCGGTCTTGGCGGCCGCGCGCGGGGCCTTCTCCTCGGCCGCCTTCTTCGCGGCCTTGGGCTTGGGCTTCGGCTTGGCCGGAACCACTTCCTTCTTCGGCGCCAGGATCTGCACCATCGTGTTGCCTTCCTGGCGCGGCGGGGACTCGACGATCACGTTGTCCCCGAGCTCGGCCGCCAGCCGGTTGAGGATCTCGCGGCCGATCTCGCTGTGGACGATCTCGCGGCCGCGGAAGATCACGAGCGACTTGATCTTGTTGCCGTCGTTCAGGAAGCGCTCGACGTTCCGGCGCTTGAACTGGAAGTCGTGCTCGTCGATCTTGGGCCGGAACTTCACTTCCTTGATCTGGATGTGGCGCTGGTGCTTGCGCGCCTCGGCGTCGCGCTTCGCCTGCTGGTAGAAGAACTTGCCGGAGTTCATGATGCGGCACACCGGCGGTGTCGCGGTGGCCGCGATCTCCACGAGGTCGAGCCCCTTCTCCTCCGCCAGCATCAGCGCCTGTCCGGGCGGCATGATGCCGAGCTGGGAACCGTCCTCGTCGATCACCCGGACTTCCTTCGCCCGGATGCGGTCGTTGATGCGGACCGTCTTGTTGTCTATGAGACACCTCCCGCGCTCGCGGCCTTGTCTTCCTCTCGGACCGCACGCTCGGCGGATAGCCGCACGACGCGTGCGCCGAAGGCTGCCACATCCTGCGGGCCGAGGTCCCCCGCATGGCGGTGGCGCACGGACACGTTCTTCGCCTCGATCTCCTTGTCCCCCACCACGAGCATGTAGGGGACCTTCTGCACCTGGGCCTCGCGGATCCTGTAGCCCAGCTTCTCGTTGCGGTCGTCCACGTGCACGCGGACGCCCGCCTGCCGAAGCGCCTCGCCCACCTCGCGCGCGTAGGCCTGCTGCTTCTCGGCGACCGGGATCACCACGGCCTGGACCGGCGCGAGCCACAGCGGGAACGCCCCCGCGTAGTGCTCGACCAGCACGCCGAAGAAGCGCTCCAGGCTGCCGAGCAGCGCGCGGTGCACCATCACCGGCTGGTGCGCCTTTCCGTCCTCGCCGATGTACTCGAGCTCGAAGCGGGTGGGAAGGTTGAAGTCCACCTGGATCGTCGAGCACTGCCAGGCGCGATCGATCGAGTCCTTGATCTTGATGTCGATCTTCGGCCCGTAGAACGTGCCCTCGCCCGGGTCCACGATGTAGGGCAGCCCGCGCGCCTCGAGCGCCTTGCGCAGCGCCGCGGCCGCCAGCGCCCACTGCTCGACGCCGCCCGAGGCGTTGTCGGGCCGGGTCGAGAGGTAGATGTCGTAGCGCTCGAAGCCGAAGGTCTTCAGGATGTTCGTCACGAAGTCGAGCACGCGGAGGATCTCGACGTCGAGCTGGTCCATGCGGCAGAACACGTGGGCGTCGTCCTGGGTGAAGCCTCGCACGCGCATCAGGCCGTGCAAGACGCCCGAGCGCTCGTAGCGGTACACGGTGCCGAGCTCGGCGAAG
>CAZMRX010000033.1:0-5414 GCA_964568755.1 uncultured Acidobacteriota bacterium
CCTGGCCGACGAGCCCACGGGCAACCTGCCCTCGGAGCAGGGAGCCGAGATCATGCAGCTGTTCCAGAAGCTGAACGGGGAAGGCACGACGATCGTCCAGGTCACGCACTCCGAGACCAACGCCGGCTACGGCAAGCGGGTCGTGAGGATGCGCGACGGCTGGATCGTGACCGACTGACGGCGCGCGCTGAAGCGCCCGGCGAGGTGAGCATGCTCGATTCCGTGCGCCAGGATCTTTCCTACGCCGTCCGCAGGCTGCGGCGCTCCCCGGGCTTCACGCTGGTAGCCGTGCTCACGCTCGCGCTCGGGATCGGGGCGACGAGCGCGATCTTCAGCGTCGTGAACGCCGTGCTGCTGCGGCCGCTGCCGCATCCCGAGCCCGAGCGCCTGGTGCAGCTCCAGGCGACCTGGAAGGGCAAGGACGTCGCCTACCTGTCGCCCCAGAACTTCCTCGACATCGAGGCCCAGGCGCGCTCGTTCGAGCGGCTGTCGGCGATGGACGGCGGCGGAGTCACGCTGACGGGGCTCGGCAGCCCTGAGCGGCTCGAGGCGGCCTCGGTGAGCGCCGCCTTCTTCGACGTGATGCGGGCGCGGCCGCTGCTGGGCCGCGGCTTCGTGGCCGGGGAAAACGAGCCGGGGCGCTCGAAGGTCGCGGTGCTGGGGCACCGCCTGTGGCTCGACCGCTTCGGCGGCGACCCGAACATCGTCGGGCGCTCGGTCCAGATCGACCGCGAGCCGCGCACCGTGGTGGGTGTCGCACCGGCCGCTTTCAGCTTCCCGGACGGCGCCCAGGTCTGGCTGCCGCTCGAGTACGACGAGCAGTTCCGCACCAAGAGCCGCGGCGCCTGGTACCTGCAGGTCGTCGGGCGGCTCGCGCCGGGAGCCACGGTCGAGGGCGCCCGCGAGGAGATGCGCACGATCGCGGCGCGGCTCGCGGCGGCGTACCCCGACGCGAACGAGGGTGTCGGCGGCAGCGCGGCCTCGCTCCACGAGGCCACCGTCGGCGAGACGCGGCGGGCGTTGCTGGTGCTGCTCGGCGCCGTGGGCCTGGTGCTGCTGGTCGCGTGCGTGAACGTGGCGAACCTGCAGCTCGCGCGCGTCAGCGGCCGCGAGGGCGAGCTCGCGGTGCGCGCGGCGCTCGGGGCGGGCCGCGGCCGCATCGCGCGCCAGCTGCTGACCGAGAGCGTGCTGCTCGCGGTGGCGGGCGGCGCCCTCGGCGTGCTGCTCGCGGGCGTGCTCGTGGACGGCCTGCTGTCGCTCCAGCCCCAGGACGTGCCGCGGCTTGCCGAGGTGCGCCTCGATCGCTCGGTGCTCGGCTTCGCCGCGCTGCTCTCGCTCGCGACCAGCCTGCTGTTCGGCGCCTTCCCCGCGCTCCGGACGAGCCGCCGGGCGACGGCCCAGTCGCTTCGGCAAGGCAGCCGCGCGGTGCTGGCGGGGACGCGCCCCGGGTTGCGCGCCGGGCTCGTGGTCGGCCAGATCGCGCTGGCGATGGTGCTGCTCGCCGGCGCGGGGCTGCTCGTCCGCAGCTTCACGCTGCTGCGGAGCGTGGACCCCGGATTCGACGTCAGGAGCGCCCTCAGCTTCCGCGTCTCGCTGCCGGGGTCGGCCTACGCCGACGACACGCGCCTCGTCGCCTTCCACCAGGGGCTCGACGAGCGGCTGCGGGCGCTGCCCGGCGTCCGGGCGGTGGGCGCCATATCGAGCCTGCCGCTCGCGGGCGGTAACTTCATCATCTCCTTCACCGTCGACGGACGTCCCGAGCTGCCGCCGGCCCAGCAGCCCTCGCTCGACGTCGCGATCGCGACACCCGGCTACTTCCGCGCGATGGGGACCGACCTCGTCCGCGGCCGCGGCTTCACGCCGGGCGACGACGAGCGGGCGCCGCAGGTCGTGCTGCTCAGCGAGGCGGCCGTGCGCCGCCACTTCGCCGGCGAGGACCCGATCGGCAAGGTGATCCGGCTGGGCCTGGGCCGCGGCCGCGGCCGCAAGGCGGGCGGCGAGGTGGTGGGCGTCGTGCGCGACGTGAAGCGCCACGGCCTCGCGAAGGCGAGCCCCCCCGAGATCTACCTGCCCTACGCGCAGTACCCGGTCCAATCGATGGCGGTGGTGCTGCGGACGGACGTGCCGCCGCGCTCGCTCGCGGCGGCCGCGGAGCGGGTGGTCCACGGCCTCGACCCCGAGCTGCCGGTGGTGCGGCTCGCCACGCTCGAGGAGCTCGTCGCGCGCTCGATCTCGCAGCCGCGCTTCTACACCCTGCTGCTGGCCGCGTTCGCGTCGAGCGCGCTGTTCCTGGCGGCGCTCGGCCTCTTCGGGGTGATGTCGTACGCCGTCGCCCAGCGCACGCGCGAGCTGTCGGTGCGGCTCGCGCTCGGGGCCCGGCCGCAGTCGCTGCTGCGCATGGTGCTGCGCGAGGCGATGGCACTCGGCCTGGCTGGCGCGGCGCTCGGGCTCCTGGGCGCGCTCGTCGTCTCTCGCTCGCTCGAGGCGCTGCTCTACTCCGTGAGCCCGAGCGATCCCGTCACGCTCTCGGTGACGGCGCTGGTCCTCGTGGCCACCACCCTCCTCGCCGGCTACCTGCCGGCGCGGCGCGCCACCCGCGTCGACCCGGTGGTCGCGCTGCGCTCGGAATAGCGACCGCGCGGGACGTGGCCAGCCAGGCGACGGGCGTCGCGACGGGCGGGATAGAATCGGCGCGACCGATGAGCCGACTCACGCCGCGCGTGCTCGCCGCCGACGACCAGCCCGACGTGCTCGAGGCGCTTCGGCTGCTGCTGAAGCCCGAGGGCTTCGAGCTCGAGACCGCGGACTCCCCGAGGGCCGTGCTGGCCGCGGCGGAGTCGCGCGAGTTCGACGTGGTGCTGATCGACCTCAACTACACGCGCGACACCACCTCGGGCCGCGAGGGCATGGACCTGCTGTCGAAGCTCCAGGCGCTCGACGCTACGCTGCCCGTGGTGGTGATGACGGCGTGGGGCAGCGTCGACGTCGCGGTCGAGGCGATGCGGCGCGGGGCGCGCGACTTCGTGCAGAAGCCGTGGGAGAACGCGCGCCTCGTCGCGACCCTGCGCACGCAGGCCGAGCTGTCGCGGGCGCTACGGCGCGGGCAGCGGCTCGAGGCCGAGAACCTGGCGCTGCGCGACGCGGGCCGCCCGCTGCTGATCGCCGAGTCCGAGGCGATGCGGCCCGTGCTCGAGATGATCGAGCGCGTCGGTCCGTCGGATGCCAACGTGCTGCTGACCGGCGAGAACGGCAGCGGCAAGGGCTCGGTCGCCGCGGCCCTGCACGCGGTGTCCACGCGCTCGGGCAAGCCGCTGCTGACCGTCAACGCGGGCGGGCTCTCGGAGGGGGTGTTCGAGAGCGAGCTGTTCGGCCACGTGAAGGGCGCCTTCACCGACGCCAAGGCCGACCGCGTGGGCCGCTTCGAGATGGCCGACGGCGGCGCCTTGTTCCTCGACGAGATCGCGAACGTGCCGATGAACCTGCAGCCCAAGCTGCTGCGCGTGCTCGAGACGGGCGAGTTCGAGCGCGTGGGCTCGTCGCGCACGCGGCGCGCCGACGTGCGGATCCTCTCGGCCACCAACGCGGACGTGCGCCAGGAGGTGGCGAACGGCCGCTTCCGCCAGGACCTGCTGTTCCGGCTGAACACGATCGAGATCCACGTGCCGCCGCTGCGCGAGCGGCGCGAGGACATCGCGCTGCTCGCCGCCCACTTCCTGCGCCAGCACGGCCAGCGCTACCGCAAGCCGGTGACGCGCTTCCACGCCGACGCGACGAAGGCGCTTCTCGCCCACGGCTGGCCCGGCAACGTCCGCGAGCTGGACCACGCGGTGGAGCGGGCGGTGCTGATGGCGCGCGGCGACGAGATCCGCGAGGCGGACCTCGGGCTGAAGCCTTCGGGCGCGGACGCGCCGCGCCAGCTCGACGACATGAGCCTCGAGGACGTCGAGGCGTTCCTGATCAAGAAGGCTCTGGCGCGCCACGGCGGCAGCGTCAGCCGCGCGGCCGACGCGCTCGGCCTGTCTCGCAGCGCCCTCTACCGCCGGCTGCAGCGGTACGGGCTCTAGCCCCGGCCCATTCATGAGGTCCGCACCTTCTCGTCCCCAGGAATGGGCCGTTCTGGTTGCGCTCGGCTGCAGGCGCGGAGTGCGGCGAGAGCTACGCCAGTCTCGTTGCGTCGCGTCCCCAGCATGAACCCGCCCAGGCGGCGGCGGCGCCTGCCGCACGACCTGCGGGTCCAGCTGCTGGCGCTCGCGGCGGGGCTGCCGGCGCTCGTGCTCGCCTCCTGGCTGCTGGTGAAGAGCGACTTCCAGCCCCGAACCCGCTGGACCCTCGGCGGCGTCGTGGTTGTCGCGTGGCTCGCCTTCGCCGCCTCGGCGCGCGAGGCCGTGGCGCGCCCGCTGCAGACCCTCTCGAACCTGCTCGCGGCGCTCTCCGAGGAGGACTTCTCGTTCCGCGCGCGCGTCGGCCGCCGCGACGACGCGCTCGGCCAGGCGCTCGTGGAGGTGAACGCGCTCGCCCAGACGCTGCGCGAGCAGCGCCTGGGGGCGCTCGAGGCAACCGCGCTGCTGCGCAAGGTGATGGAGGAGATCGACGTCGCCGTGTTCGCGTTCGACGCGGCCTCCGAGCTGCAGCTGATGAACCGCGCGGGCGAGCGCCTGCTCGGGGCGCCATCGGCGCGGCTGGTCGGCCTCGGGGCCGAGGCGGTCGGCCTTGCGCCGTTCCTGACCGGCGAGCCGACTCGCACCGCGGAAGCCTCGTTTCCGGGCGCCGCCGGGCGCTTCGACGTGCGTCGCACCAGCTTTCGCCAGCACGGCAAGCCGATGCAGCTGCTGGTGCTGGCGGACGTGAGCCGGGCGCTGCGCGACGAGGAGCGCCAGGCGTGGCAGCGCCTGATCCGCGTGATCGGTCACGAGCTCAACAACTCGCTCGCGCCGATCCGCTCGGTGGCGGGCAGCCTGGAGTCGCTGCTGCTCCGCGAGCCGCGTCCCGAAGACTGGGAAGGGGACATGCGCCGCGGCCTGTCCGTGATCGCGGCGCGGGCCGAGTCGCTGCGCCGCTTCATGGAGGCCTACTCCCAGCTCGCCCGGCTGCCGGCGCCGGTCCGCCGCGCGGTCGAGCTCGCGCCGCTGGTGCGGCGCGTCGTCGGGCTCGAGACGCGCGTGAAGGCCGCGGTGAGCGAGGGCCCCGAGCTCACGATCGACGCCGACCCCGACCAGCTCGAGCAGCTGCTGATCAACCTCGTGAAGAACGCCGCCGAGGCGGTGGCGGGCTCGCCCGGGGGGGTGCGGCTCTCGTGGTCGCTCGTCGAGAAGCCCTCGCCCGCGGTGGAGATCCGCGTCGACGACGACGGCCCCGGGCTGCCGCCGACTGCGAACCTGTTCGTGCCGTTCTTCACGACCAAGCCGGTCGGCTCG
>CAZMRX010000033.1:5424-6293 GCA_964568755.1 uncultured Acidobacteriota bacterium
CATCGGCCTCGTGCTGTGCCGGCAGATCGCCGAGGCTCACGACGGAACGCTGAGTCTGGCCAACCGGGCCGAGGGGGGCTGCCGGGCGACGTTACGGCTGCAGCGCTGACGTCAGGCTCACGCTAGATGCAAGACGCAAACGGGCAACGCACGAGAGCAAGACGGAACGGCGACAACGGAGCGGCGACAACGGAACAACGACGACGGAACAACGACGACGGAACAACGACAACGGAACAACGACGACGGAACAACGACAACGACAGCGTTAACGGCCTGCCGGGGGGCGCTCTTCCGCCGCGCCCCCCGGGCCCCCCTGGGCGGTGCAGCGATACACAAAAGCCGGGGGGAAGTTCCAGTAGACGATGCGGGTGGTTTCGACCCGGCTGAAGCTCGACTCGAGCAGCGAGCGGAAGCGGCGGCCGGCCGGCAGCTGGGCCGCGGGGACGTAGGCGAAGGTGGCGAAGCGTCCGCCGGGGCGCAGGCCGAGCACGACGGCCCGCAGCAGGCGCTCCTGCAGCTCGCGCGAGAAGTTCGCCCACGGCAGTCCCGAGAGGATCGCGTCGGCCGCAATCCGCCCCGCCGCGCGAAGGTGCTCGGGCAGGTTCTCGGCGGAGTCGTTCACCACCCTCACGCGCGGCACGCGCGGCTGCAGCTGCCTCGCCAGCACCGGGTCGATCTCGAACGCCAGCACGAGCGCGTCGGACTTGACGTGCTCGGCGATGAGCCGCGTGAAGGGCCCGGTGCCCGCCCCCAGCTCGACCACCGTGTCGGCGGTCGCGAGCCCCATGTCCTCGGTGATCAGCTCCGCGAGCGCCAAAGCCACCCGCTTCGCCGGCGTGATCCGGTCCTCGCCGTAGAGGATCATC
>CAZMRX010000033.1:6303-24697 GCA_964568755.1 uncultured Acidobacteriota bacterium
GGACGAGCGTGCCCGTGCGGAAGGGCTGCTTCACGAACGTCTTCAGCATCCGTCCGTGCTCGCGCACCCGCTGCAGTCTACAGCGAAGGCAGGCACGCGGGTGGCGAGGTTTGACCGCCGGCCCCCCGGGGCCTAGGCTGCGTTCACCGATTCGGCAAAGGCAGGACAGGTGGCAGGCGAGACGCTCGGGCACTTCGAGATCACGGACAAGCTCGGCGAGGGCGGCATGGGCGTCGTCTACCGGGCGCGCGACACGCGCCTCGGGAGGACGGTCGCCATCAAGCTGCTGCGCCCGGAGGCGGTCGCCGATCCCGACCGCACGCGCCGCTTTCTCCTGGAAGCGAAGGCGGCCTCGGCGCTGACACACCCCCATATCGTCACCGTGCACGAGATGGGCGAGGACGCCGCGCGCGGCACGTGGATCGCGATGGAGCTGGTGGACGGCGAGAGCCTGCGCCAGCGCCTCGAGCGGGGCCGCCTGCCGATCGCGGAGACGCTGCGCATCGCGCTCGATGTCGCGCGCGGCCTGGCCGCCGCCCACGAGGCCGGGATCGTGCACCGCGACGTCAAGCCCGGGAACGTGATGATCACGAAGTCCGGCCTCGTGAAGGTGCTCGACTTCGGTCTCGCCAAGCTGGTCGGCCCTGAGCGGGGCACGGCCGACTCGGTGTCCCCGACGCTCAGCTCTCCCGCGGCCACCCGCCTCGGCGTCCTGCTCGGGACGCCCGCCTACATGTCCCCGGAGCAGGCCGAGGGCCGGCACGTGGACGCGCGCTCCGACGTCTTCTCGTTCGGGGCCGTGCTCTACGAGATGCTGACCGGCAAGCGGCCGTTCGACGGGGCGAGCGAGCTGTCGCTGCTGTCGTCGATCCTGCGCGACACGCCGCCGCGCGTGCGCGGCCTGCGCCCGGACGCGGACCCGCGGCTCGAGAGCCTCGTCGACCGTTGCCTGGCGAAGGATCCCGCGGCGCGCCCAGCTTCGGCGCAGGCGCTGGTGCCGGAGCTCGAGGCGCTCCTCGCGCGCGACTCGGTCCCCTCCGTGGGACGCCTGCTGCGGCGCCCGGCGTGGGCGGCCGGCCTCGCGCTCGTCCTGGCAGCGCTCGGCGGGCTCGGCTTCTGGGCCTGGCGCCGAGGCGCGCAGGAGCGCTGGGCGCGCCACGAGGCGATGCCGGAGATCCAGCGGCTCATCGAGAACGACGAGGTGGTCGCCGCCTTCCGGCTCGCGAGGACGGCGCGCGCGCACCTCGCCCTCGATCCCGAGTTCGAGAAGCTCTGGAAAGCCGTGACGATCACCCCGGCCACGATCACCACCGAGCCCGCCGGGGCCGAGGTTCTCGCCAAGCCGTACAGCGAGCCCGAGGGCGAATGGGAGCGTCTCGGAGTCTCCCCGCTCGAGGCCTTTCTCCCCTTCGTCCCCCACCGTGTCCGGATCACGAAGCCCGGCTTCGCCCCGCTGGAGGCGGCCGTGATTCCCCAGTCGCCACCTCCCCTGACTCTCGTCCCCGAGAAGGAAGCCCGGCCCGGGATGGTCTACGTCCCCGCCGGACGCTCGCAGTTCGCCGGCGCGCCCCCCGCGGACCTCCCGGCGTTCTGGCTCGACCGATACGAGCTCTCGAACCGCGAGTGGAAGACGTTCGTCGACGCCGGCGGCTACCGGAAGCCCGAGCTCTGGAAGCACCCGTTCCTGCGCAGCGGCCGGCCGATCCCTTTCGGCGAGGCGATGGCGCTCTTCCGCGATCGCACCGGCCGCCCCGGGCCTGCGACCTGGGAGATGGGCGGCTTCCCTGAGGGGCAGGCGGATTTCCCGGTCTCCGGCGTGAGCTGGCACGAGGCCGCGGCGTACGCCGAGTTCGCCGGCAAGAGCCTGCCGACGCTCCACCACTGGTTCCGGGCCGCCGATCTCGGGATCTTCTCGGACCTGCTGCGTTACAGCAACTTCGGCGGGCAGGGACCGGGCCGCGTGGGGGAGCGGCCGAGCCTCAGCGGCTTCGGCACCTACGACATGGCCGGCAACGTCCGCGAGTGGTCGTGGAATGCGTCCGGCGACAGACGCTACACCCTCGGCGGGGCATGGAGCGATCCGACCTACCTCTACACCGGCCCCGACGCGCTCGACCCGCTGGACCGCAGCCCGATCCTGGGCGTGCGCTGCGCCGTCTACGAGACGGCGCCCCCGGAGTCGGTCTTCGGGCCGCTCACGCGCGTGTATCGCGACTACTCGAAGGAGCGCCCTGTCGGGGACGACGTCTTCGCCGTGTACCGAGGCTACTTCGACTACGATCGCGGCGACCTCGCCGCGAAGCTCGAGTCGACCGACGACCGCCCCGAGCACTGGCGGATCGAGAAGGTGAGCTTTGCCGCCGCCTACGGCGCCGAGCGCATCCTGGCCCAGCTGTACATTCCACGCAACGCCGCGCCGCCGTACCAGGCCGTCGTGTACTTCCCGCCCAGCAGCGCGAACGTGATCCGCTCGAGCGAAGGGCTCGGGACGCGCGAGTTCGGCTTCCTGGCGAGGAGCGGCCGGGCCGTGCTGTTCCCGGTCTACCAGGGCACCTTCGAGCGCCGTCAGGCTGCGATCAGTGGACCGAACGCGGTGCGCGAGCTGGTGATCCAGAGGACGAAGGACGTCCGCCGCGCCGTCGACTACCTCGAGAGCCGACCCGACATCGACCGCTCCCGTCTCGCCTTCTACGGCCTCTCGCTGGGCGCCAACTACGGGGCCGTGGTGGGGGCGGTCGAGAGCCGCTTCCGCACGCTCGTTCTCGTCAGCGGAGGGATGCCCGAGGGACGCCCGCCCGAGGTGTCCACGCTCAACTTCGCCCCTCGCGTGCGCGTTCCCGTGCTGATGGAGAACGGGCGCCACGACTTCACCTTCCCGCTCGACGAGAGCCAGCGGCCGCTCTTCCGGCTGCTCGGCACTCCCGAGGCGGAGAAGAAGCACGTGCTCTTCGAGAGCGGCCACGTCCCGCCCTTCTCCGAGGTCGTGCGCGAGACGCTCGACTGGCTGGACTTGCGGCTCGGCCCCGTGACGCCGGCCCGTCCCTGAGCGCCGGCCGGCAGCCGCATCCATCTTCTTGATCCGGAACAAGCCGGGCCGCTGCGCGTAGTCACTCGTCAGGCCGAAGCCCGCGAGCACGCGGGCGCTCGTCCATGGACATGAACAGGATGGAGGATGGAGCGATGACAAAGCGCGTGTCGTCTCTCGGGTGGGCGCTGCTCGTCGCCGCGGCCCTGGCCCCGGGTCTGGTGCGGGCGGCCGAGGCCGAGAGCGCGGGGAGCAAAGGCGCTCGCTTCGAGTGGACTACGAAGTCCGCCGAGGCGAAGCAGGGGCTCGCCGAGCTGCAGCAGCGCATCGAGAACTTCCAGTTCGGGCCCCAGAACGCGGAGCTGGCGCAGAAGATCGTGGCCGCCGACCCCGCCTTTGCGATGGGGGTCTACTACCTCTCGGCGGTGACGCCGGCGCCAGGCAACGAAGCGCACCTCGCCAAGGCCGTCGAGCTCGCCAAAGACGCGTCGGAAGGCGAACGGCGCTTCATCGAGGCGATGAAGATCGCTCGCGCGAACCAGGGCGCCCAGGTGCAGGACGCGATCCCGCTGCTCGAGAAGCTCGGCGCCGACTACCCGGGGGAGCGCCTGGTGCAGGTGATCCTGGGCCAGATCTACCAGGGCCAGAACGCGCCCGAGAAGGCGCGCGCGGCGTTCGAGCGCGCGCGAGAGATCGGTCCCGAGAGCGCGCGGGTGCGGGCGTTCCTGGCGAACGACGATCTGATCAAGGGCCAGTACGACAAGGCGCGCCAGGCCTTCCTCGAGGTCGAGAAGTCCCTGCCGAAGGGCGCGGCGCCGTTCGCGGTGCGCTACGGGCTCGCGTTCAGCTACCTCTACGAGGGCCAGGTCGACCCCGCGCTCGCGGCGCTCCAGACCTACCTCGCCGAATACAAGGACAGCGGCTCGGCGCAGGGCTTCCCCGAGGTCTTCATCTGGAACTCGATCGCCCGCATCAACCTCGAGAACGGCCGCCTGGACGCGGCCATGAAGGCTTACGAGAAGGGCTACGAGAGCGTGCCTGGCAGCAGCCTGCCCGAGGACCAGAAGCAGGTCTGGCTGGGCCGGCTGATGCACGGCCGCTGCCGCACCCTCGCGAAGATGGGCAAGCACCAGGAAGCGTGGACGGAGGCGCAGAAGATCAAGAAGATGATCGACGAGGGCGGCGAGCCTGCGAAGCAGTACGTCCCGGCCTGGCATTACCTGGCCGGCTACCTGAAGCTCGAGGCCGGCGACTACAAGACCGCGGTCGAGGAGCTCAAGCAGGCCAACGCCGACGACCCGTTCCAGCAGTTGCTGCTCGCGCGCGCCTACGAGAAGACCGGGGCCAAGGAGGAGGCGAAGCAGACCTACCGCAAGGTGATCGATTCGCCCCAGAACGGCCTCGAGCGCGCCCTCGCCTTCCCGGAGGCGAAGCGGAAGCTCTGACCCCGGACCCGGGCGGCCCCCGTCCCAGGGGTGGGCCGCCCGGGTCCGGTTCTACGCCGACCCGTGCCTAGTTCGAGAACCGAGAACGCGCCGACCGCATGGCCGGCGAAGCGTCGTATTCGTCGGGCAAGCTCAGCGAGACCACGCGGCAGCCCTTGGCGTCGGTGGCGACCTCCTGTGAGACGGCAGACTGTCGGACGGCCGATCAGTGTGACTGGACGCCTCGTCCCGGCACCGGCCGGTTGAAGTACCAAGTGATGCCCGCGCTCACCACGTGCCCGGCGTGCGTGTCCGTGCCCGAAACGTAGGCGATGTACTGGGCGAAGACGTCCACTCCCTCGAAGGCGTAGGACGCGGCGCCGGCGAGGTGGAACGAGTTGTCGCGCAGCAGGCGGTCGTGCTCGAGCGTGCGCTCGGGAGTGTTCACGTCGCCGGGGAAGACCGGAGTGCCCGGGGGCATGGTGCCGAAGCGCAGGCCGCCGTGAGTGCGCTGCCAGAGGCAGGCGGCCTGGAGCGTGAGCTTCGGCGTCGGCAGGAAGCCGAGCTCGATCGCCGCGTTGCTGCGGTTGTTGGACACCTCGACCTCGGCCTGCTCCACGAACGCGTAGGCGTAGCGAGCCGAGACGAACAGCTTGGAGGAGATCTCGTCGAGCGTCCTCCCGACGTTCACCGCGAGCTGGAGCTCCTTGAGCCTGCGGCCGAGCACGGCCTCGCCGCGGTAGTCGTAGGAGTGGCTCGGAATCACGAGCGCGATGGCGGGCGTCAGGACGAAGGCGCCGCGCGAGACGGCGTTGTAGCGGGCGCTCAGCGCGAAGTCCTGGAGCCCGCTGTGCCACTCGCCGTCGATGTCGTTCGGGGACTGCATCTCGGGCGGGACCGGCGGCAGGTTCGGGCCGAGGAACTTGGCGCTCACGAACGGGATCCCGACCGAGACCGACAGCCTCCGGGTCACGCCGTAGTCGACTGCGAAGGCCAGCCCCTGGTTGTGGCTCTTGCCGTCGTCGAGCAGCACGCCGTCGGAGAGGCGGTGCCCGGTGTTGTCGATCCACTGGTACACGAGCGAAACCGCCCCCGTCTTCTCCGGGATGGGCCAGGCCTGCGCGAGTGCGCTGCTGGCCGAGCCGATGAGCGACGAGAGCGCCAGGGCGAGAGCCAGACGTCGCGCGCGCATAGGGCTACTTCCTCTTCTCGAGGAGCTTGTCGATGCTCGTCAGAACCTCGTACTTGTCGCCCGGGTCCCCGACCACGCAGACCCACTGCTTCTCGGCCTCCGCGAAGGCGTCCGGCGTGGGCTTCTTCATGACGGGCAGCAGCTCGGGCGTGTTCGGCGCCTGCTTGACCTCGGCGGCGATCCGGGACGCGTCGCCGAAGTCGGCGAGCACCAGGTCGTGCTTGCCGTCGCTCAGGGTGGTGGCGAGGGCGTCGGCGTTGATCGTGACCACCTTGTGCCCGGCGGCCTTGAGCGCGGGCTCCATGCCCTTCAGGGTGCCGGAGGCCGTGGCCCCGCTACCCAGGTACACGACGATCGAGGCGGGGTGCAGCGCGACGTATCCGCGCTGGTAGCGGGCGCCCCGCCCTACCCGCACGAACTTGTCGCCGCACGCGAAAGCGTCCCCCCCGGCTTGAAGCGCGATGGCCCCCGCCAGCAGGAGGGCCAGGCTGCGAACGGCCCTCGCGCGGGGGCTCGTCAGAACGCCAGGGTCGGCGCAGTTGTGGCGCATTATCGTCACGGCTTCCTCCTGGGACAGCGGGCCCTTGAAGCTGGACCGCAGCCTTCCTGAACCTGGGACTTTGGCGTGAATATCGGCCTGCGCCCCGGTCCAGGGGTTCGCGGATGATTCGGAAAGCGTGATTTCGTCCGTTTTGCTTCCCACGGGTGTTTGTGGTGAATTTACGCCCAACGCGGGGCATGCGCATCCACTTCGAGGCGTTCACGTTCGACGACGGGGCGCACGAGCTGCGGCGGGGGGGCGAGCCGGTCGAGATCTCCCCGAAGGCGTTCGCTCTCCTGGGGCTGCTGCTCGGCTGCCGTCCCCGCGTCATGAGCCACGGCGAGCTGCGCGACCGGCTGTGGCCCGACAGCCACGTCGCGCGGACCAGCCTCGCCCGCCTGGTCACGGAGATCCGGCACGCGCTCGGCGACGAGGCGGGCACGCCTCGCTTCGTGCGCACCGTCCACGGCATGGGCTACGCGTTCTGCGCAGAGGCCCACGCCCAGCCGAGCGCGAGCGGGCCCGCAGACGACCCAGGCGCGGCCTTCCCCTGCGGCCTGCTGTGGGGCGCCCACGAAATCGGGCTGCGCGAGGGCGAGAACCTGATCGGCCGGACGCCGGACTGCGCCGTCCGGATCGACTCGCCCCAGGTGTCGCGCCACCACGCGCGCATCCGTGTGCACGAGGGCCGCGCCACGGTCGAGGATCTCGGGAGCAAGAACGGGACGTTCGTCGACGGCACGCGTCTCGACGGACCCCGCAGGCTCGCGGACGGCGAGAACGTCTGCGTCGGTCCGGCGCTGCTGATCTTCCGCGAGGCCTACGGCCCCGGATCGACCAAGACCGGCTAGCGCTAGCCGCCGTCAGCGGCGGGACGAGTTGCCCGCGAACAGGCGCGCGAGGAAGCCCTCGTCCCGCGGGAACCCCTCGAGCAGCCACACGTCTCCCCGCAGCCGCACGATCGAGGTCAGGAAGCTCTTCCCGTCGGGCGCGAGGCTGAAGCCCCGCAGCGGCGTGCTGGTGGGCGGCGTGGGCCCGAGGTCCTCGGCCACCACGCGCTCCCGCCCGGTGGCCACGTCGAGGCTCGTCAGCTGGAAGTGCAGGTCGTCGGTCTGCCGGACCGCGTAGAGCGTCTTCCCGTCCTGCGACCAGCCGTGCGCGAGCCAGGTCTCCTCCGTCAGCAGGCGGGTCTGCTTGCCGTCGGGCGAGACGAGCGCGAAACCCTCGGGTGTGTCGCAGGTGATCCAGTCGCCGCGCGGCGACCAGCGCGGGCTCGACGGGTAGACGACATCCTCCTTGATCACGACGGCGTCGTCGTTTCCACCCGTCCGGACCCTGGCGAGGCCCCACTTCCCCTTGAGCATGTAGGTGAAGGCCACCCAGTCGCCGTCGGGAGACCAGGTCGGGAAGTCCACGTAGGTCGTGCCCGGCAGCTCACCGAGCCGCACCGGCGGGCCGCCGGCGATCGTCGAGACCCAGAGCGTGAAGGCGCGCGACTCGCGCCGCTGGTACGCGATGCGCTGGCCGTCGGGAGCGAAGGCGAGCTCGGCCAGCATGAAGGTCTCGCCCTCGGAGAAGCTCGCCGACGTCACGACCGGCTTCTCGAAGCTGCCGTCGCGGCTGCGCAGCCACACCTCGGGCCGCCCGGTGCGCCCCGAGACGTAGGCGTACTGGTTGCCGAGCGGCGACCAGGCCGGGTCGGTCTCCATGCGGGAGCCGGAGAGCGCGCTCCGGTAGCGCGACCCGTCGAGCGGGACCTCGATCAGGTGGTACTCCTCTTCCTGCGCCGTGTACGCGATGCGGCGGCCGTCCGGCGACACCGCGGGTGTGGTCTCGCTGCCGTTCGTCGCCGTGAGCGGCTCGATCGAGCCGGTCTCGGTGTCCGCCCGATACAGGTGCATGCCCGGGGTCTCGGCGCGCAGGTCCGTGCCGAACACGATGCCGCGGCTGTCCGGCAGCCAGCTGAACGGATAGGGATGGTGCAGGCGAGTCAGGCTCTCCACGCGACGGGGCGCGCCCCGTGGGAACGGCAGGATCCAGAACTCCGAGTCGCTCGTCTGCCGCGCCAGATCCAAGGCGTTGATCAGCCAGAAGGCCACCTTCGACCCGTCTGGCGCGAAGCGCAGCCGGCCTTCGGGGATGCGCTTGTCGACGAGCGGCGGTTCGGAATAGCGCCGAGGCTCGGACCCGGGGGGCGACGAGACCCACAGCGAGCGGAAGAAACCCCCGTAGCCTCCCTCCTCGCGCAGGAAGACCAGCGTCTTCCCATCGGGCGACAGCGCCGCGTGGCTGACGTTCCGAAGCGCGACGCTCGGGGTCCCGCCCGCCGCGCTCACGCGCCACAGGCTCTCCTCGCCCGCCGCCTGCGACAGGTAGTAGACGTGGGTGCCGTCGGGCGACCAGAAAGGCTCGCGGCAATCGCGGGGCGAGCGGGTGATCTGCGCCGGCATCGACGCGGTGAGCGCGCGGGTGAAGACCTGCAGCACTCCTTCCACCTCGCGCAGGTAGGCGAGCGTCTGGCCGTCGGGCGACCAGGCGGGGAAGCCTTCGTAGCCGGGCTCCATCGCGATCGGGGTGAAGCGATAGGCGTCGAGGTCCGGAGCGGGCTCTTCGCGCACGGCGCGCCATGCGACTCCGGCCAGCCCGCCCAGCAGCGCCGCGCCGAGCAGTGTTGCTACGCGCCGCCGAGTCCGCGCGTGCGTCGCCGTGGGCAGGACCGCGCTGCGTGCGGGCGAAGACGACGAGAGCGCGTCGATCGCGTAGGCCACGTCGCGCGCCGAGTGGAAGCGCTCGTCCGGGCTCTTCTCGAGGCAGCGCCGCACCACGCGCTCGAGCGCAGGGGGCACGTTGGGGTGCGTCTCGGCGAGCTCGGGCGGGTCGTCCTTCAGGATCGCGGTCAGCGTCTCGGCGTGCGTCTCGCGCGCGAAGGGCCGCCGGCCCGCGACCATCTCGTAGAGCACCACCCCGAAGGAGAAGATGTCCGAGCGCGGGTCGGCCGGCAGCCCGCGCACCTGCTCCGGCGACATGTACCCGACCGTGCCCAGGATGGCGCCCGCCTCGGTGGCGGCCGCGTCCCCCGCGGCAGGCGTGTCGCCGCTCGCCAGCGTCACCTCTTCCTCGGGCGAGCCCTCGCGCGTCAGCTTCGCCAGGCCGAAGTCGAGGATCTTGACGCGGCCCTCGCGCGTCACGAACAGGTTCTCCGGCTTGAGATCGCGGTGAACGATTCCCTTGTCGTGCGCCGCCGCGAGGCCGTGCGCGATCTGGACCGCCAGCTCCATCGCCTTCTTGGGAGGCAGGGCCGCGATCCGCAGCCGCTGGCGCAGCGTCTCGCCCTCGAGCAGCTCGGAGACCACGTAGGGGTGGCCGTTCTCCGAGCCGACGTCCAGGATCCCGAGCACGTTCGGGTGGTTGAGTCCGCCGGCAGAGCGCGCCTCGAGCTCGAAGCGGCGCAGCCGGTCGGGATCTCCCGCGAACTGCGGCGGCAGGACCTTGACGGCCACGTCCCGATCGAGGCGCGGGTCGCGCGCTCGATACACCTCGCCCATCCCGCCCGCCCCCACCGAGCCGAGGATCTCGTAGGGGCCGAACCGGGTCCCGGGTCCGATCGGCATCAGCGCCGCCTTCGCGGCAGATCGGGGACGACAGTCTTGGCCATGTCTCGGGTGCGCTTGGCGGGGATTGTAGCGGCAAGTGGCGCCCTCGATGCAGAGAAGGCCCGGGACCGGATGGAGAAAAGCAACCTCCGCAGGCCCTGGGCGTCTCAAACACATGGGGAGCCCCGTCGACTCATGGACATGCTGATCGAGGACCTGCGTCACGCCGCCCGGCGGCTGCGGCGCGCCCCCGGCTTCACCGTCCTGGCGGCGCTGACCCTGGCGCTCGGCATCGGCGGCAACGCCGCTGTGCTGAGCGCGCTCGAGGCGCTGCTGCTGCGTCCGCTGCCCTACCCGGACGCTGACCGGCTGGTGCTGGTGCACCAGACCGACCCCCGCCAGCCGCGCCGTGCCGTCGCCCCGGCCAACTTCCTGGACTGGCGCGCGCGCGCACGCTCGTTCGAGGGTGGCCTGGCCGCGTACCAGGTCGTGGGGCGCACGCTCGTCGGCCGCGAGTCGGCGCGCAGGCTCGACGCGGGCGTCGTCTCGCGGAGCTTTTTCGACGTGCTCGGCGCGCGCGCCGCGCTCGGCCGGACCTTCGGCCGCGCCCCGGAGGGCGCGCGCGAGGCCGTCCTCGGCCACGCCCTGTGGCGGGAGCAGTTCGACGCGGACGCCGCCGTCGTCGGACGTGAGCTGCAGCTCGACCAGGAGCTGGTGCGCGTGGTGGGCGTGATGCCGCCCGGGTTCGCATTCCCGCGCGAAGCGGAGCTCTGGCTCACGGCATTGGACGGCGACGTGCCCGAGCTGCAGATCGCCGCGATCAGCGACCTGCGGGCGCTGCGCGATTCACGCTACCTCGGGGTCGTGGGGCGCCTGGAAGAGGGCGCGTCTGTCGCGGCTGCCCAGGCCGAGATGGACCACGTCGCGGCGGCGCTCGCCCGGGAGCACCCCGACGCCAACGCCGGGCAGGGCGCGCGCGTCGAGCCGCTGTTCGAGGCGCTGCGGGGCGGGGCGCGTCCGGCGTTTCTGCTGCTGCTCGGCGCTGCCGCCTGCGTGCTGCTCGTCGCCTGCGCCAACGTCGCGAACCTGCTCATGGCCCGGACCGCGGGGCGCGGCCAGGAGCTCGCGGTGCGCGCGGCGCTCGGAGCGGGCCGTGCCCGCCTCGCGCGCCAGCTCGTCACGGAGGCGCTGCTCGTCGCCGCCCTCGGCTGCGGCGCCGGGCTGGCGCTCGCCTGGGCGAGCCGTCCGCTGATGACGGCACTCTGGCCCGCAAGCCTGCCGCCGCTCGAGGGCCTGAAGCTCTCGGGCGTCGTGCTGGCGCTGTCGGTGCTGGTGACGCTCGCCTGCGTCGTGCTCGTCAGCCTGGTCCCCGCGCGGCTCGCCGCGCGCGCGGACGCGCTCTCCGGGCTGCGCTCCAGCGGCCGCACGCCCACGGCCGGCCCCGGCGCTCGCCGCGCGCGGGCGCTGATCGTCGTCGCCGAGGTGGCGCTCGCCGTGGTGCTCGTGAACGCCGCGGGCCTCCTGCTCGGAACGCTGTCACGGCTGCAGCAGGCGCCGCTCGGCTTCGAGGCCGCGGGCGCTCTCACGGCACGCCTCGATCTCCCGCGGACCCTGAGCCAGGACACCAGAGCGCTGCGCGTGTTCGCCGCGGCCCTCGAGGAGCGGCTGCGGGCGGTGCCCGGCGTCACGGCGGCTGCCGTGGGGCAGGCGCTGCCGCTGTCCGGCCTGCGCACGAGCGCGGGGCTTCGCGTCGAGGGCCGCGAGGCCGCGCCGAACGACAGCCTCGACACGTGCTGGCGCCTGGTCTCGACCGCGTGGCACCGGGCGCTCGAGGTCCCGGTGCTGCGCGGCCGCGGCTTCGACGCCCGCGATGCGCGGGATGCCCCTGCCGTGGCGCTCGTCAACGCGACGCTCGCGACTCTGGCGTTCGGAGACGAGGACCCGATCGGGAGGCGGATCGCCACCGGACTCGACGGGCCGCCTGGCGCCTGGGTGACGATCGTCGGCGTCGTCGCCGACACGCCACAGGAGAGCGTCGCGCGAGCCACGCGGCCCGAGATGTACCGCCCGCTGGCCCAGGACGTGCGCATGGGCCCCGCGGGGCTCTCGGTCGTCCTGCGCGCGAGCGGCGACCCCGCGTCCCTCGCCCCGGCGCTGCGTCGCGAGATCGCGGCCACCCGGAGCGACGTCGCCGTTTCGCGCGTCGCGCCGCTCGCGCTGCTCGCGCGCGACAGCGTCGCTGCGCCACGGGCGGCCTCGCGCGTGATGCTGCTGTTCGCCGGGCTCGCCCTGCTGCTGGCAGCGCTCGGCCTCTACGGCGTCGTCTCGTGCCTGGTGGGGGAGAGCGCCCGCGAGCTGGGCGTGCGGCTCGCGCTCGGTGCGGAGCCGCGCTCGCTCGTCGCGCTGGTGCTGCGTCGGAGCCTCTCGCTCGCGGGGCTGGGGCTCGCGATCGGCCTGGCAGCGGCGCTCGCCCTGGGCCGGCTGCTCGAGGGCCTGCTGTTCGGGGTCTCGCCGCGCGACCCTGTCACGTTCGCGTTCGTCGCGCTGGTGCTGCTACTGGCCGCGTCGGCCGCGGCCTACGGTCCCGCGCGCCGCGCCAGCCGGCTCGACCCGGCGCGCGTGCTGCGGGCCGACGGACGGGCGCGACGCAGGAGTGCGCGCCACGCGAGGCTCAGTGCACCGCGCCCGGGGCGGGCGTGGCCTCGGGCAGGTCGAGCCCCGCCGCGACGGCCTTGTGCGACAGGACCCGTAGCCGCGCGAGCCGTTCGGCCGGCAAGGACCGCGCGCCGCGCGCCACGAGGTCCATCACGTGGGGGTTCTCGAAGGGGAAGATCACGCGCCGCGCGCGCGTCCGGTCGTACTCCCGCACGCGCTCCGCCTCCGTGCGGCTGAGCGTGGCCAGCAGCTCCCGCGCCAGCTCCCGCAGCTCCTGGGCCTCCGCCTCGCTGAGCGCGCCCATGCCGCGGTCCGCGGCCTCGCGCGCGACCTGGAACACCTCGGGCGGATCGACGATGCCCGTGGGGCTGCGCGCGAAGACGAGCGCGATCGTCTCCGGCGCGAGCTCGGGCAGGCGCGCGGACGCGTCGGCGAGCGCGCGCTCCTGCTGCTCGCGCCGTTCCCGCGAAAGCACCTGGCGGTCGATCTGCGTGAACACCGTCTGGCCGACCTCCGCGGTTCTCGGGAGCCAGGTGTCGCGCTCGCGGACGGCGTAGACGATCGCCGCGACGAGCGCGCCCGTGGTCGCCAGGCGCTTGGTCCAACTCCACAACGGCTCCAGGTTCCAGGAGCGTGAAGGCTCATCCCCCTCGTAGACGTCCTCGCGCTTGCGCGGCTCGCGCGACTCCACGAAGCGGAGTGCCGGGAGCTCGCTGAGCGGGGTCGGCGCCGCGACCGGCTGTCGCGCGGCGGGGGCGGGCGGCGTCCAGGCCGCGGGCTGCCGATGGGGGGCGGGCTCCCCTTCCTCACCCTCAGCCTCGTCCGTATCCTCGTCCTTGGCCGGGCGCCGCAGGCGCGCGCCCAGGTCGCGCAAGAAGCCGGAGGCTCGCGCCAGGAACGAGGGACGATCGTCGTCCTCAGCTTCCTCGGCGTCGTCCACGAAGTCGCGCGAGGCCGCCGGGTCCTCCGCCAGCGTCAGCAACGTCGGGGCCGCAGCCGCGGGCACGGCGCTCGGGCGCGGTGGGTCAGCGACCGCCGCCCGCTGCGAATCGGGATCCTCGGCCCGCCTCGCCGTCAGGCGGTTCGCCAGCGGCGTCAGGCGATTCAGGACGCGGCTCAAGAAGCCGCCGCCGGTCTCGAGCACGGTGAGCAGCGGCCCGTCGAGCCGGTCCTGGCGCGGCTCGTCCTCGACGTCCTCGACCTCCTCCTCGTCCGGCTGCTCCGAGAAGGCGGAGCGGAACTGGGGCTCGTCGTCGAGCGGCTTCATCGGGATGACCGGCAGGTCGTCCGCCGCCGCCACGGCCGCCGGCTCCGGAACGGGCATCGGGTCGTCGGCAAGAGCCTGCAAGCGCGGCCGCGTCGGCGGCAGCGACTCGACCGGAGGGGCGCCGAGATCGAACTCCGGCAGCTCGAGCGGCGGCGGCGGAGCTGCCGCCGGCGCCGAAGGGGGGGGCGTGACCTCCTGCCGCGGCTTGGGAGGCACGAGCGCCTTCAGCAGTCGGGCCGCGGCCTCTTCCTCCGCGAGGACTTCCTGGAGGGGCTGCCAGCGCCAGCTCCCGACCGCCTGCACTGTGGCGCGGCTGTCTGCTGCCCAGGTCCTGAGCCCGTCGCTGTCGACGGAAAGGACCGTTCCGTCACCGAGGCGCAGCTTGTAGCGCTGGGGCATGACCTCGGGGCCAACTTACGCCCCGCCCTCGCCAGCGTCAAACGCCCGGCTTGTCCGGGATCACATTCTGGTAACTGGGCTCATGAGAAAATGCGGGCCGCGGCACGCATCTTGCCCCTGCTTCATGCCGGCGCGGGAAAACTGTCGCCCGGAGGGTGAGACGTGTCTGAAGACCGGACATCCGAGACGCACTATTGGACAGCCCGTTCGTGGCCCGGACTGTTCCTGGCCGCCTTCACCCTGCTCGCCGCTCCGGCGGGCGCCCAGCAGATCCCGACGGGCTACCAGGAGTACTTCGTCCTGGGCAACGAGCAGCACGTCTGGCTGCTGCTGAACCGCGTGATCACCGGCGAGGGCGGTGGCTACGTCGCCGCCAACGGCATGAATTCCGTCGTGAGCGCCGTCGCGAGCGCGGACGGCCAGCGCATCTACTACGACCACTGGGAGGACGGCCTCGAGGCCAACCTGCTGAGCCCCGTGCAGGCCTCGACCCTGGTCTTCGGCGACGGCAACCCCGCGAACGGCGACGCCTGCGCCTGGACCACGAGCACGTGCGCCGGCGACCTGATCACGGTGGGCATGGAGCTGACGCTCGACTCCGACGAAGGCCTGCCGGGCCTCGGCGCGGGCTGCCCCGTCCTCGCCACCACGCCGATCCGCTGCTCGGTTCCCGTGAACCCTCGCGGCGTCGCGATCCGCTTCGACGGCGGCGACCGCATCCTCACCAGCGGCGGTCCGATCTCGTTCGTCCACAACCAGGACCCGAAGTGCTCCGCGGGCTGCGGCGCCAACAACAACATGACGATCATCGGCGGCGCGACCGAGGTGATCTCGCGCCAGGCCTTCCAGAACGCGACATCCTATTCGGTGCCGATTGGCGAGAACCTGTGGACGGGCAACGGCACTGTCACGGAGCCCTTCCAGTACGTCGCGCTAGAGCTCGTCGCGTTCGAGGACAACACCAGCGTCGTGATCGACAGCCCCGGCAGCGGCATCCTCACGCTCACGCTCAACCGCGGCCAGCACTTCACGAGCTGCGACACGTGGACGGTGGCGGCCCGCAACCCCTGCCTCACCGGGCAGATCGACGGGCCCGGCGTCTCCACCAACGTGACGCCGACGATCGCGATCAACTCCGGGACCAAGATCTCGACCTCCGGGCCGATCTCCGGGCTCATGTTCGCGGCGGGCGACGCCACCTTCGCCACGCACTTCATGCCGCTGCTGCCCGACCTGCTCCACGGCACCGACTACATGATCCCGAGCGTCGGGGACAACGTGGGCGCGGGCCCGGCGCCGGCCAGCCGTCCGACCAACCACTATCTGTTCAACCCCGATCCCGACAACAACGTCACGGTCAACTGGATCGACACCGGCGGCTCGGGCACGGTCACGATCCCGCCGAACAGCACGCTCAACTACTGCGCGGCCACCGGGCGGGTCGCGCCGAACTGCGTCCCCACGAACTCGACCGTCCGCCTGACCTCCGACCGCCGCTTCTGGGGCGTCACGATCCACGACCACCAGGACGTCATCTCCGACTGGTCCTACGCCTGGCTCGCGACTCGCTTCCTCTCGACCAGCTACACCTCGGCCTTCTCGCCGGGCACCCGCCAGACCACGCTCTGCCAGGGCGGCGGGAACCCGCCCTGCAACAGCCACAATCGGGCGCCGGTGTGGGTCACCGCCACGCAGGACAACACCTACGTCCGCATCGACTTCGACGGCGACGGCCTGCCGGACTTCGTGGACACTGACGGCGACGGCTGCCCGAACACCAGCCCGAACGCGACTCCCACGGATGCGAGCTGCGAGGTCACCAACACCGGGGCGTGGGCCGCATGTCCCGCGGTCACTGCCGGCCGCTGCGTCTACGAGGTGGACACGCTGCAGTCGCTGCGTGTGTACGACTACCACCTCGACATGTCCAACACCGGCACCCGCATCCGCGCCAACAAGCCGGTGGCCGTGGTCTACGGCCAGGACACGGACCAGGGCGAGAGCGGAGACGAGACGCCCGACACCGGCTACATCCTCTACCCGGCGCTGCAGAGCTTCCTCGACCCGGTCTTCACGCTGGAGAAGGACGTGGACCGCACCACGGTCCCCATCGCGGGCGGCGTCGCGACCTACTCGCTGACCATGCGCTCTCACCAGTTCGGCCCGCTCACGAACGTCCAGGTCTACGACCTGCTGCCGTACCAGGTGGTGCCCGCCGACAACGCCTACGTCAGCGGCAGCACGCTGATCACCTATCCCAACCTGTCGCAGGGCACGGCCGATCCCGTGATCGACACGCTGGTCGTCGACGGCCGCACGCGAGTGCGCCTCACCTGGAGCCTTCAGCCGTCTCCGTACTCGATGAACGCCAACGAGACGATCACCGTCCGTTATCGGGTCAACCTGCCGGCGGCCCCGGGCGCGCCGCCGACGCCGCGCCTGCTGACCAACGACGCGCGGGCCAGCGCCACCTTCGGCGGCAGCCAGTTCAACCCGACCGACAGCGAGGACGTGGTTCAGACCGACGCCACGCTGTTCAAGGCCTCGGCCGACGACGGCTCGCCGCAGCCGGGCGACACGATCACCTACACGCTCTACGTGCGCAACGTCGGCGTGCTGCCCGAGGACAACGTCATCGTCACGGACGCGGTGCCCACCGACACCACCTTCATCTCCGGCACCATCACGGGCGAGGGCCCCTTCCTGGGCGGCGGCGCCGGCGTGTTCCTCGCGGCGTCGAACTCGATCCGCTGGGGCGGCGGCGGAGGAGTCACCGTCGGCGCCGGCGCGGGAGTCGCACTGGCCGTGACCAGCCTGACTTTCAGCGGCACGACCGCCACGGCAACCACTGCGGCCGCGCACAACTGGGCCTCGGGCGTGCCGGTGACGATCAGCGGCGCCGGCGCCCCCTATGATGGAACGTTCACGATCACGGTCACCGGCGCCAATACCTTCACCTACACGATGGGAGCCACGCCGGCGGCGAGCTCGTCCGGCACGGCCACTGGCCCCTACCGGTTGACCTTCCAGGTCCGGATCAATCCCGGCGTCGCGGACGGCACCTACATCCCGAACCGCGGCGGCTACGAGAGCCAGCAGACGCCGTACTTCTTGTCGAACCGCGTGCAACCGCAGGTGGTGGGCCCCGCGCTCGACATCCTGAAGTGGGCGGAGCCGCTGGCCGTTCGCTCGGTGACGAGCCTGACGCGCAGCGGCACGACGGCCACCGTGACCACGTCGGTCAACCACGGCTGGACCAACGGCGCCCTGGTGACGATCGCAGGCGCCACGCAGAGCGCCTACAACGGCGAGTTCATCATCACCGTGACCAGCCCGACCACGTTCACGTACACGGTTTCGGGCAGCCCCGCGACGCCGGCGACCGGCACGATCACGGCCACCGGACCGCCCACGGTCGCCTACCCGAACCAGGTCATCACGTTCCACGTGCGGGCCCGCAACACCGGAACCGGCACCGCCAGCAACGTCCGCATCGACGACACGATCCCGCCGAACACGACGTACGTGGCCGGCTCGATGGCGTTCAGCGTCAACTCGGCCTCCTACACGGCCGTGACGGACGCATCCGACGCCGACCAGGGCACGGTGCCGACCGCGATCGCCGTCACCGGCATCACGCGCGCGGGCACGACCGCCACCGCGACCACGGCCGCGGCGCACGGCCTGCTGGTCGGTCAGCTGATCGAGATCGCCGGTGCCACCGCGCCACAGTACAACGGCTCGTTCGTGATCTCCGGCGTGCCGACGGCGACCACTTTCACCTACACCGTGCCCGCAGCGGCTGTCACTCCGGCCGGCGGCGCCGGGATCACCGCGACACGTCCGCGCTTCGTGCTGGCCTCGCTCGGCCCCGGCCAGGACGTGGATCTCCGCTTCCAGGTGCGCGTGAACCTCGGCACCGGGGGCCTGTGGGTCAACAACCAGGCCACCGTCAGCACCACCGAGCTGCCGCCGCGCGACACGAACCTGGTGTCGATCCCGATCCCGGTCGTGGGCCAGGTCACCGGCCACGTGTTCCTCGACAACTTCGGAACGGTGGCTGTCCAGGATGGCGCCGACACGAACATCGCCAACGTCGACGTCCGCGTGACCGACGTCAACGGCAACGTGCAGGTCGTGACGACCGACGCCTCCGGCAACTGGGTGGCGTACGTGCCTCTCGGCTCGACCACGGCGAACGTGGACGAGACCGACCCGGATTTCCCGGCGCAGGCACAGCTCACCACGAACGGGGCGAACTATCCGAACCCTCCGACCAGCCCCAACGATCCACAGAC
>CAZMRX010000034.1:0-249 GCA_964568755.1 uncultured Acidobacteriota bacterium
ACCTGCACCTTCGGGCTCACCTCGCCGATCTCGTCGAGGAAGACGGTGCCGCCCTCAGCGGCCTCGAACTTGCCCTTGTGGCGCGCGCGCGCGCCGGTGAAGGCGCCGGCCTCGTGGCCGAACAGCTCGCTCTCGAGGATGCCCTCGGGCAGCGCGCCGCAGTTGACCACCACCATCGGGTTGAGCCGCCGCGGCGAGGCCGCGTGGATCGCGCGTGCCACCACTTCCTTGCCGGTGCCGGACTCGCCC
>CAZMRX010000034.1:259-21391 GCA_964568755.1 uncultured Acidobacteriota bacterium
CGACTGGGCGACGTTCTGCACCAGCTCCAGCACGTGGCGCATGGCGGGCGAGGCGCCGAGGAAGGGCGGGGGAGCGACCGTGCTCTCGAGGCTGTGCTTCAGGCGCACGTTCTCGGCTCGCAACGAGCGGTGCTCGGCGGCGCGCTTGACCAGCATCGAGAGGTCGTCGGGGTCGAAGGGCTTGACGATGTAGTCGTAGGCCCCGTTCTTCATGGCCTGGACCGCGGTCTCGACCGACGCGTACGCGGTCATCAGCACGATGCTCAGCTCCGGGTCGGCGGCCGCGAGCCGCGTTTGCAGCTCGATCCCGTCCATGCCCGGCATCTTGATGTCGAGGAAGGCCATGTCGTAGCGGTTCGCGCCGAGGAGGCGCAGCGCTTCCTTGCCGCCCTCGGCCACGTCGACCTTGTGCCCGTCCTGACGGAACCAGGCCGAGAGCGAGTCGCGCACGATCGTCTCGTCGTCCACGATCAGGATCCGCAGCGTGCCGGGTAGGGTGCCGGTGGCGCTCATGTCTCATCCCCCGCGATGGCCGGTGCGGCCTCGGCCGCCGTCTCCTCCGCCTGCTGTGGCTGCCGGGCCGGCAGGCGGACGGTGAAGCGGGTGCCCTGCCCCGGCTCCGACCGGACGTCGATCGTGCCATGGTGGCGCTTCACGATCCCGTAGACGACCGCGAGGCCGAGCCCGACGCCCTTGCCCGCCTCCTTGGTCGTGAAGAACGGCTCGAAGATGCGGTCGAGGTGCTCGCGCGGGATGCCCCAGCCCGTGTCGGCGACCACGATCGTGACGCCGTCGCCGTCGCGGGCGACCTCGATCGTGACGCGCCCCTCGGCCGGCGTCGCCTCGAGCGCGTTCATCGCCAGCGCGAGGATCACCTGCTGCACCTGGGCGGCGTCGCACACCACCTTCGGCAGCTCCTTCGCGACGCGCGCCTCGAGCGTCACGCCCAGCAGCGCCGCCTGGTGGTTGAGCAGCATCCGGCAGCGCTCGACGACCGGCCCCAGGTCCTCCTCGGCCAGGCGCGCGCCCGACTGGCGGCTGAAGGCGAGCAGGTTGCGGACGATGTCGCCGCAGCGGCCGGCCTCGCCGTCCACCATCTGCAGGATGCGGTCGGTCTCGGCCGCCTGCTCGGGCGTCGGGGGAGCAGCGGCTCCCGAGGCGAACTGGCGCCGCAGCAGGCGGGCGTAGGTGCGGATGCCGGCGAGCGGGTTGTTGATCTCGTGGGCCACCACGGCCGCCAGCTTGCCGAGCGAGGCCATCTTCTCGACCACCAGCATCTGGTGGTGGGTGTGCTCGAGCTCGCGCGTCTTCTGCTCGACCCGATCCTCGAGCGTGCGGTTCAGGCCCTCGAGCTCCTCGCGGGCGCGCCCGAGGTCGTCGGTCATCTCGTTCCACGAGCGGCCGAGGCGGCCGATCTCGTCGCTGCTGCGCACGGGCACGCGCACGCTCAGGTCCCCGGCGCCGGCGCGGTCCATCGCGGAGCGCAGCCGCTTGACCGGCCGCAGCACGAGCGCCCACAGCAGCAGGTACGACAGCCCCACGACGGCGAGGCCGGTGGCGACGAGGCCGTAGGTGAGCTGGCGCTCCGAGGCGCGCACCATCGCGTCGGCCTGGGTCATCGACAGCCGCACGTCGAGCACACCGAGCACGCGCTGCGACGCCGGGTGGACGTGGCAGGCCGTGCAGGCGGGCTCGTTGTGGATCGGCGTGATGATGCCGAGGATGCGCTCGCCGTCCGGGGCGCGCAGCATGCGGATGCGGTCCTTCCGCTCGAGGCCGGCCTTCGGCTGCGCGCCGGCGTGGCAGGCGATGCACTCGTCGGAGCGCTTGTCGACGAGTGTGCCCTCCTCGGCCGGCACGGAGGACACGCGCACGCGGCCCTCCTTGTTGTAGACCCGGATCCGGGCGACCCCCTCCTGGGAGCCGATGCTCGCGACTACGCGCCGCACCCCCTCGGCGTCGTTGCGGAGCATCGCGTCGTGCGTGGCGCGGCGCGCCATGTCGGCGAGGCGGTCGGCGGAGAGCGCCACCAGCCCCTCGATCTGAACGCGCTGGCGCTCGAGGCTCAGCTGGTCGGCGACCCACAGGATCGCCGCCGCCCCGAGCCCGAGCCCGAGGCCCATGCGAACGGCGAGACGCCTCCAGGGGTGGAGGCGCCTCGCCACGGAAGCGGCAGTCATGACCGGCGTAGGCTCAGCTCCTCGCGAGCTCGGGGACGCGCGCCCGGGCGAGCGTCGGCTCGACGGTGGCGCGTAGCTCCGGCTCCTCGACCGCCGACATCACCGGCAGGAAGCGCACCGCCAGCCCGAAGGCCGCGAAGCCGATCCCCACCAGCATCAGCGTGACGATGCCTTCCGCGATCGTCGGCACGTAGTGGCCGCCCTGCGCCGACTCGAAGCCGGTGATGCTGACGTTCAGGCGGTTGACCACGAAGCCGGCGACCACCATCACGGCGGCCCCGTAGAGCCGCCCCGCGTTGCGACGCACCGCCGGCATGGCCAGCAGCAGCATCGGGATCAGCACCCCGATCGCCATCTCGAGCTGGAAGAAGGCCGCTTCGCGGCTGCCCGAGACGATCTCGCCCAGCACGCCGAGGCGGGCCATGTCGGCGAAGCGCACCACCGCGTAGAAGCCGAGCGCGACCACGAGCGCCTTCCCGATCGACTGCAGCAGCGGCATCTCGAGCCCACGGCCGAGCGCGCGGGACGACAGCCGCGACTCGACGATCATCATCGCCAGGCCGCCCGCGATCGCCGAGAAGTAGAACATCCACGGCAGCAGCGGCGTGTACCAGAGCGCGTGCAGCTTGCCCGGGGTGATCAGGTAGAAGGTGCCGAGCGACGACTGGTGCAAGGTCGAGATGATCGCGCCCGCGATCACCAGCGGCACCGTCGCGGCGTGCTGGATCTTGACCGCCCGCTGCCAGCCGAGCCGCTCGAACACCATGCCCGAGACCTCGAGCGCGAGCACCGTGAGGTAGAGCATCACGCACCACGACACCTCGAACATCGGGGAGCGCGGGTTCCACATCACCATCGGGTGCCAGATGTTCCAGGGCTTGCCGAGGTCGTACATCAGGCCGACCGCGACCAGGATGTAGCCGAGGAAGGCGGTGATGATCGTCGGCCGCACGATCGGCCGGAAGCGCTTCAGGTTGAAAACGTAGACGGCGGTCGTGATCGTGAAGCCGCCCGCGGCGAGTCCGACCCCGCACAGCACGTCGAAGCCGACCCACAGGCCCCAGGGGAAGCTGTCGGAGAGGTTGGTGACGGCGCCGAGCCCTTTCCAGTAGCGCAGGACGGTGACGACACCGCCCGCGGCCAGGATCATCGCGAAGAACCAGGTCCAGAAGCCCGGACGGAAGCCTTCCTTGGGTTGCATGCGCGTCACTCCTTCCCGTCCCGCTCGGCCGCCGCGACTTCCTCGCGCCGATGCGTGATCCAGTAGATGGCCGAGAGGCCCACGCAGCCGATCCCGACGACCTTGGGGATCTTCGACAGGGCCGCCCACGTGAGGTTCGGCAGCGGCTCGGTGCCGAGGCCGATCTTCATGCCGAGCTGCTCGAAGGGAACGGGGGACAGGACGAGGACGTTCGTGCCGCCCACCTCGTGCTCCCCGTAGATCTCGGGGTAATAGGCGTCGGGATTCTCGGCGATGCGCCGCTTCGCCTCGGCCAGCATCTCCTCGCGCGTTCCGCCGACCGTCGCCTCGGCCGGGCAAGCCTCGGTGCAGGCGGTGGGCAGTCCCTGCTTCTGCCGGTCGAAGCAGCCGTCGCACTTGCGCACGACCGGCACCGGCTTCGACCACTCGTAGCGCGGGACGCCGAACGGGCAGGCCACCATGCAGTAGCGGCAGCCGAGGCACTTCGAGCCGTCGTAGACGACGGGTCCGAGCTCGGTCTTGGTGAAGGCGCCGACCGGGCAGGCGCTGGCGCAGCTCGGGTCGGCGCAGTGCATGCACATGCGGCGCAGGTAGCGCTCGTCGCCCTTGTCGAGGACCACCGTGTAGGTGGTGGCGTCGAGCTCCGTCTCCTCGCCGTTGCCCGGGAAGCCGTGCGACTCCTTGCACGCCTGCGAGCAGGCGTGGCAGCCGACGCAGCGGGTCACGTCGAAGAGCAGGGCCCGCGCCTGGGGGTTGGGTAGGAAGGCCATGGTGGATCTCCTCGTTGAGCCGGGCCTAGGTGAGCAGGAACTCGTGGGCCAGCCGCTCCCAGTCCGCCTTCGGCAGGTGGTGGCCCAGGTCGGAGGCGGGCTCGCCGCCGTCCTGCAGCACGGAGCCAGAGAGCGCCATCAGCCGCAGCTCGAGGGCCTCGCGGCTGTCCTCCATCCACTTGCGGGCGAGGCGGCCGGAGAGCAGGTTGCGGAGGTTCGAGGCGAGCTGCGGGGCCTTCACCTTGAGCACCCAGCCGCGCCCGTACGGATCGTCGGCGGCGAGGTCGGGCTTGCCGGCCAGGTCGCGGTTCACGTCGACGACCTCGCCCTCGACGGGCGAGACGAGCTCGGCGACCTTGCCGTCGACCTTCATGGCGAAGGCGCGGCCGCCCTGGTGCAGCCACTCGCCGCGGGACGGTGCGGCCACCGCGGCCGCGGAGCCGATCAGGCGGCGTGCGAAGTCGTCGACGCCGATCAGCACCGTGTCCGCGTCGAGCGGACGGGCCCAGGTGTGCCCCCGGTGGTAGTAGAGCGCCTCGGGCAGCTGATAGCCGGCGACCCAGGCGGGCTCCAGGGCGGGAAGCGGCGCCGAGGCCAGCGCCCCGGCCTCACGGGCCAGTCGGTGTCGGGTGACGAGGTAGTCGGCGGTGATGAGAGCGACGAAGAATGCGAGGACGAGCAAGACGGTCATGACGGCACCTCCGACCGCCACTACTGCAAGACCGGATCCGCTCATCACCCTCAGTGTGGAGGAGCTCGCAACTGATTGACCTGTCTTCAGAAACGGACTGTGGCGATAGCCGACGGTCGGGCAACGTGCCGTTGAGAAACCAAACACCCCACTGGTCAGGCGGATCGGGAGCCACTCGGGAAACATCTTGTTTTCTAGGAGTTGCCAAGCTGAGTTGAAAGAGTCAACAGGCCGCTGAGAGGCTCAACGGTCCCTCGAAGGGCCAAGGGCTCCATGGCATTCAGGGCTGGCGGACAGCAAGGCCGGTCCATGCTCTGGCCAGCCGCACCGCCGAGCGGACGGCCCGGGGGATGGCGCGGCGAACGGGGGGTGAGAGGTCCTCACCCATCCCGAAGCGCTCGCCGACGATGCTCAGCACGACGGCGCGCGGCGCGCGGCCGTAGAGCTTCTCGGCGTACAGCAGCAAGCCCTCCGGGCGCAGCGAGTGGGCGAGCGGGTCGGGTCCAGGGCCTGGCGCGATCTCGTCGCACCGCACCTCGCCCGGGGTGCCGTCGCGCCGCGCGTCCACGAAGACGACGCCCACGGCGCGGCTCACGCACTCGGCCAGCTCCGGCGTGAGCTGTTGGGCGTGGCGCAGGTGGAGGGCCGGAAGGGTGGGGCGCGGCTGCAGCCGGCGCAGGGCCTCGAGCACGTGCCAGGCCACGGCGTCGTCCTCGCGGAGCGGGTTGCCCCACGCGATCACCAGGACGGCTTCCGGACAGTCGATCACGCTGTCACCTCACTGGCGCGCCGCTCGGAGGAGCGGGCATCGCACGGCTGACGCTCCGAGTCTTGCATGACGAGGTCCACCACCTCTTGAACCCCACGATCCACTTCGGGCGACAGGTCCGAGCCTGCGTCGGTGGCGCCGGCTTCGATGGCGTAGATCACCAGGCGCTCGGGAAGCGAGCCGAGCGCGCGCCCCAGCCCGATGGCGGCCGCGACGCCCAGAGAGTGGGTGGACGCGTGCCGCAGCCGCGCCAGGCGCAGCGCGTCGTCGGGCCCGAAGCGGTGGACGCTGCCCGTGGGCCCCGCGCCGCGGCACGCGTCCACGAGGACGACGTCCGAGGCGCCGGACCAGGTGTCCATCAGCTCCGTCGCCTCGCCGCCGCACTCGCACGTCTCGATCCCGTCCTGGCAGCGCACGGCGAGCCGGCGCGCGACCTGCCGTCCGGCGCCGTCGTCGCCGCGCCCGGGGTTGCCGATGCCGATGACCAGGCGGCGCGTCACTCCTCCTGCAGCTCGAGCGTCAGGAAGTGCGTGGCGCAGGAGATGCAGGGATCGTAGTTGCGGATCGCCTGCTCGCACTTCCAGGTCATCTCCTCTTTCGTGAGGCCCGAGAGCGTGGGCACGAAGTGCCACAGGTCGTTCTCGATCGTCTTCTGGTTCTGCGCCGTGGGCGGGACGATTCGAGCCGACTGGACGAGGCCCGTGGCGTCGATCGAGTAGCGGTGGTAGAGCAGCCCGCGCGGGGCCTCGGAGGCGCCGTGGCCCGTGCCCGCGCGCGGCTCGACTGCGACCGCGGGCGCCTCGGGCGGCTCGTACGCGTCGATGATCCGCAGCGCCTCGTGGCAGGCGAAAACGAGCTCGACCGCGCGCACCACGATGCTCTTGAACGGATTGCGGCAGACCGTGCCGAGCCCGGCCGAGCGGGCCGCCTCCTGCGCGAGCGCCGGCAGGCGGTCGAAGCTCAGGCTGTAGCGCGCGAGCGGGCCCACGTGGAAGGCGCCCTTGCCCCTGTGGGCCGAGTGCAGCGCGTTGGCGTGCGGGACGTGCTCCTCGATGAAGTGCTCCTCGTACTCGGCGACCGGGATGTCGAGGCCCTTGCTCGAGGCGATGCGGCCCTCGTTGAGCGGGTACTCGTCGGGGTGCCGGAGCGCGACGAACTCGTAGTCCTGCTCGAAGTCGGGGAACTCGAGCGAGGCGGCGAAGCTCACGGCCTCGAGCGAGAGGTCGAGCGCGCGCTTCAGCTTCTCCGCGATCGGCCGCAGCTCGCTCCGCGTCGGAACGCGGTAGAAGCCCCCGACCTTGGCGCCAATCGGGTGGATCTCGCGCCCGCCGAGCAGCGCCACCAGCTCGTTGCCGGTCTTCTTGAGCTCGAGCGCCTTCTTCACGACCTCGAGGTGGTCGCTCGCCATGTGGATGGCGCTCTCGTAGCCGAGAAAGTCGGGGGCGTGGAGCATGTAGACGTGGAGCGCGTGCGACTCGATCCACTCGCCGCAGTAGAGCAGCCGCCGCAGCGCGCGCAGCTGACCTTCGACGCGGACGCCGCAGGCCGCCTCGAGCGCGTGGATCGAGCTCATCTGGTAAGCGACCGGGCAGATGCCGCAGATGCGCGCCGTGACGTCCGGCACCTCGCGGAAGTCCCGTCCGCGCAGGAAAGCCTCGAAGAAGCGCGGCGGCTCGTAGATGCGGAGCTTGACGTCGCTCACGCTGCCGCCCCGCAGCTTGATGGTGAGGCCGCCCTCGCCCTCCACGCGGGCGAGCGCCTCCACGACGATCGACTTCGGCCGGGAGGCCGCCACGCTACGTCGGCTCGTGCTCATAGGCGTCGCTCGCAGTTCGGAAGGGTGCGGACCAGGCGTTGTAGCTGCGGAAGGCGCGCACCAGCTCGGGGCGCGTCGCTCCCAGCTGCTCCTGCCACCAGCTGCCGAGCGAGGCGGTGTTCGGCGATTCCGCGGGCCCGAAGCAGCCGAAGCAGCCGCGCCGGTAGGACGGGCAGAGCGCCCCGCAGCCGGCCTGCGTGACGGGCCCGAGGCAGGGCACGCCGTGCGCGGTCATCACGCACACGGTGCCGCGCCGCTTGCACTCGAGGCACACCGGGTAGGTGGGGATGTTGGGCCTCCGGCCGAGCAGGAACGCCCCCAGCACCTCGACCAGCTGGCCCTTGCTGATCGGGCAGCCGCGCAGCTCGAAGTCCACCCGCACGTGCTGCGAGATCGGCGTCGAGGCCCCGAGCGCGCTGATGTACTCCGGCGTCGCGTAGACGGCGCTGGTGAACTCGCGGACGTCCTTGAAGTTGCGCAGCGCCTGGATGCCGCCGGCGGTGGCGCAGGCCCCGATCGAGACCAGGAAGCGCGACTGCTTGCGCACCGCCTGGATCCGCTCGGCGTCGTGCGCGGTGGTGATCGAGCCCTCGACGAGCGTGACGTCGTAGGGGCCCTTCACCACCTCGCGCGAGGCCTCGAGGAAGTTCGCGATCTGGATCTCGCCCGCGACCGCCAGCAGCTCGTCCTCGCAGTCGAGCAGCGTGAGCTGGCAGCCGTCGCAGGAGGCGAACTTGAAGACGGCCAGCTTCGGCTTCGCCGCCACCTCACACCTCCCGCATGCCGAAGAAGCGCTGGATCCGGTCGTAGCGGAACACCGGCCCGTCCTTGCACACGAAGAAGGGACCGAACTGGCAGTGGCCGCACACGCCCACCGCGCACTTCATGTTCCGCTCCATCGAGACGAAAATGCTCGTCTCGGGAGTGCCGCGCTGCTGCAGCGCCTGCGCGGCGTAGCGGATCATGACCTCCGGCCCGCAGATGAAGGACATGGCGCTCTGCGGGTCGAACGGGGAGCGCTGGACCATCTTGGTCACGACGCCCACCGAGCCCTGCCACTCCATCGTGGCGCGGTCCACGGTCACGTCCACCACCACGTCGAAGCGGGAGCGCCACTCGCGCAGCTCCTTCGGGTACAGCATGTCGCGCGGGGTGCGCGCCCCGTAGAGCAGCACCACGCGACCGTAGAGCGCCCGGTGCAACAGCACGTGGTAGAGCGCCGGCCGGATCGGCGCCAGGCCGATGCCGCCCGCGATCAGGATCACGTCGTGGCCGTGAGCCTGGTCCACCGGCCAGGGCGCGCCGAAGGGGCCGCGCACGCCGACCCAGTCGCCCTTCTGCAGGCCCTGCATCGCGCGCGTCGTGGCCCCCACCGCGCGGATCGTGTGCACCAGCAGCTCCGGCCGCGCCGCGTCGCCGCTGATCGAGATCGGGACCTCGCCGACGCCGAAGACGTAGAGCATGTTGAACTGGCCGGGGGCGAACGGGCGGAATCTCGCGCCCGCCACCGGCGCCAGGGTCAGGGTGAAGGTGTCGCCCGTCTCCTTCGTCACGTGGCGGACCTCGAACGGCTCCGGCCGCATCGGGTCGGACGCCGTCACCGGCGCGAGTGCCGCCGTCTCAGTCGCGGCCATAGAGGTCCAGCAGCTGCATGCGCGTCGCCTCGAGGCGCGAGACCACCACCTGGGTGAAGCGCTTCAGCAGCTCGTAGCCGAGGCCCGGGTCCTTCTCGCACTTGGCGCGCAGGCAGGCGCCGTCGAGCGCGAGCGCGCGCACGGAGTTGAGCGCCCGCGCGTCGAAGCGGGCCCGGTACGGCTCGAACAGCCACGACCAGCCCAGCACCTCGCCGCCCTCGATCGTCTCGATCGTGACCGGCCCCTTGTTGGGGACGAAGACCTCGACCGCCACCTTGCCCTCGCGCACGACGAAGAAGCGGTCGGCGGCCTCTCCCTCGCGGAAGATGAACTCCCCGGGCTCGAACACGACGTTGGAGACACAGCCCACCACCGTGTCGAGGTGCGGCTCCGCGAGGTCCTTGAAGAAGGGGTGCTGCCCGAGGACCTGCTCGAAGGTATGGATCGTCACGGCCTGCTCCCTTGCGCTTCGCCCAGGCGCAGGGCCTGGGCCTCCGCGGTGATGTCGATGCCCACCGGGCACCAGGTGATGCAGCGCCCGCAGCCGACGCAGCCCGAGGAGCCGAACTGGTCGTGCCAGGTCGCCAGCTTGTGCGTGATCCACTGCCTGTAGCGCGCGCCGCCCGAGGTGCGCACGCTGCCGCCGTGGACGTAGGAGAACTCCTGCGAGAAGCAGGAGTCCCAGATCCGCCGCCTCTCGGTGGAAGCGCCCACGAGGTCGGTCACGTCCTCGACCGTGGCGCAGAAGCAGGTGGGACAGACCATCGTGCAGTTGCCGCAGCCGAGGCAGCGCTTCGCCACCTCGTCCCAGCGCGGGTCCTCGTAGCGCCGGTAGAGCAGCTCCTGGAGGCCGGTGGTGTCGAGCGTGCGGCCCATCCGGCCCGCGGCCTGCGCGGTGACCGCGGCGGCCGCCTCGAGCTCCTGCGGCGTCGTCGGCCGGTGATCGACCCCGGCCACGATCAGGGCGCCGCGCTCGCTTCCGACTTCGACCACCAGCTCGTGGCGATCGGCGCCCGTGAGCTCGGTCAGCGCGAGGTCGAAGCCGGGGCCCGTTTTCGGTCCGGTTGCGAGCGAGGCGCAAAAGCAGGTCCCGGCGGGGGAGCCGCAATCCACCGCCAGCACGAAGGCCGACTCGCGGCGCGAGCGGTAAGCCGGGTCAACGAACGGCCCGCCCAGGAAGACCTGGTCCTGTACGCGGATCGCCGCGAGCTCGCACGGACGCACCCCGACGAGCGCGTAGCTCGGCGGCGGGGCCGTCTCGGGCACGGCCGCGAATCCGTCGCTCTCCCGTCGCGCCCGCCAGCGCACGACGGCCGGCGGGTGCAGGTAGCGCTTCCAGGCGTGGGGCCCGACGGCGTAGCCGAAGAGGGCTCCGTCCTCGCGCTTGCGGAGGCGGTATCGGCCCGCGTCCTGCTCGTCGGCCCAGCCGCGCGGCAGGTCGGCCGCCCCTTCGATCTCGCCGAGGACGATGGCGCCGTCGCGGACGGTGGGGCCGATCAGCGTGTGGCCGCGACGGCGCAGGGAGTCGAGGATCGCGTCGAGATCGCGCGCCTCGACGACCAGGGTGTCGCCGGGTTTCATGGACCGCCCCTCCTGCTGCTGGAGGAGCGTGCAAACGCAGCGCCACGCACTCGCGTGCCTCAAAGCGGCCGAAGCGGTCGAGCTGCAGCAGGTTGGGCGGCCTGATTTGCCGCTTCGGGAACGCTCCGCGAAAAACTGACGATGAGCCGAAGGGTTCAGCCGAAGCGCAACGGGCTCGACTACGAAGACGCCATCTCGTCGAGCAGCTCGCCGCCCGGGCCGACGAGCCTCAGCTGGATCGGCACTGTCCCGAGCGCGTGCGTCGAGCAGCTCAGGCAGGGGTCGTAGGCGCGGACGAGGGCCGAGACGCGGTTGAGGGCGCCCTCCTGGAGCTTGCGGCCGTCCACGAAGCGCCTCGCCACCTGCTCGACACCGCGGCCGATGGCGAGGTTGTTGTGCCCCGTCGCCACGATCAGGTTCGCCCAGAGGATTGCGCCGTCGTCGTTCACGCGGTAGTGGTGGATCAGGATGCCTCTCGGCGCCTCGATGATGCCGATACCCTCCGCGTCGTTGACTCCCGCGCGGGCGCGGACCTTCGTGGAGAGGATCTCGGGGTCGTCGAGCAGCTGCTGCATGCGCTCGAGCGCGTAGGTCGCCTCGATCAGCCGCGCGTAGTGGTAGTGGAAGCCGCTCTCCACGATCCGCCCGAACCTCTGGCGGTACTCCTGGAGCTCCTGGTCGGCGTCCTCCGTCCCGCAACGGTCGATCACGTTCAGCCGCGCGAGCGGGCCGACGCGGTAGACGCCCTCGGGGTAGCCGACCGGCTTGTAGTACGGCGCCTTCATGTAGGAGTCGGCGAGCGCCGCCTCGCCGATGTAGCTCGCGTAGTCTCGGGGCAAGACCTGGTCCGCGACCACGCGCCCGTCGGGCCCGACGAAGCGCAGGTTTCCGTCGTAGAGGCGGAGCGAGCCGTCCGGCCCCACCAGCCCCGCGTACAGCGTCGGGAAGTTGCTGAAGCTCGCGATCTCGTCGGGGAATCCGCCCATGGCCTTCTTCCACAGCTCGAGCGTTCGCTTCACGATCGCGCGGGCGGCCGGCAGCTCGGCGAGCGACTTCTCGCGAGCCTGCGGCTCGAGCGGCGCGTTCACGCCGCCCGGCACCGTCCACGACGGGTGGATCCGCTCTTTCGCCAGCCGCTCGATCACCTGCTGCCCGAACTTCCGGAGCGCGATGCCGTCCTTCAGCGCCTCGGGGTGCTCCTCGAGCAGCCCCCCCACGTTGCGCCGCGACGGCGGGCAGTCCATGCCCAGCAGCAGGTCCGGCGCGGAGAGATGGAAGAAGGAGAGCGCGTGCGACTGGACGATCTGGGCGCAGTGCAGGAGCTCGCGCAGCTTCGCGGCCGCGGCGGGGATCCGGACGGCCATGATCGCGTCGCACGCCTTCACCGAGGCGAGCAGGTGGCTGACCGGGCAAATCCCGCAGATGCGCGCGGTGATCGAGGGCATCTCGTAGTACGGCCGACCCTCCGTGAACTTCTCGAAGCCCCGGACTTGGGTCACGTGGAACTGCGTGCCCGTGACCTGGCCCTCGTCGTCGAGGCGGATCGTGATCTTGGCGTGGCCCTCGATGCGCGAGACGGGATGGATGGTTATCTTCCTCATCGTCGGTGCTCCCCCGGCCTCGCTCGGCCGCTTCTCCCGGCTGCGCCTGGTAGCCGCCACTCGCGTGCCCATCGTCACTAACCGAACCGGAGCTTCGAGCCGAGGTCGGGCTTGCGCCCCTCCAGCAGCTCGCTGAGCGCCAGCAGGATGGCGTTCGGCTTGGGGGGACAGCCGGGCACGTGCAGGTCCACCTTGATCACATCGTGCAGCGGCAGCGCCTGCTTGAGCAGCGACGGTACGCCATCGGCGGGGACGCCCGGGGTCTCGTCCGCGCCCTGGACGTAGACCCGCTCCAGCAGCTTTCGCGTCGGGATGCCGTTGCGCATCGAGGGCACGTTGCTGGTGACCGCGCAGTCGCCGAGAGCGACCACGACCTTGCTGCGCTGGCGGGCCGTCTGGGCCAGCTTCAGATCGTCCTGGCTGCTGACGGCGCCCTCGATCAAGGCCACGTCGACGCCCTCCGGCCACTCCGGCGCGTCCACGAGCGGGCCGAAGACGATGTCGGCCTTCCTGAGCACGGCCACCAGGCCCTCGTCCACGTCGAGCAGCGACATGTGGCAGCCGGAGCAGCCGTCGAGCCAGCAGGTCGCGAGCCGTACCTTCTCCATCACCGGCCTCCCCGCATCGCGTTCAGGCGGCTGACCACCTGGCCGTGCTTGGTCATCTCCTCGACGGCCGCGCCCTTCTCCGCCATGGCCCCGGTGGGGCAGGACTGCACGCACTTGCCGCAGTTCGTGCAGCTGCGCGCCTCGCCCCAGGGCCTATTGAGCTCGCTCACCAGCCGCGACTGGATCCCGCGGGACGCGATGTCCCAGACGTGGGCGCCCTCGATCTCGGCGCAGGCGCGCACGCAGCGCGAGCACAGCACGCAGCGGTTGTGGTCGAGGACGTAGCGCGGGTGCGAGGTGTCGACCGAGAGGCGCGGGTAGTTGTAGGGGTAGCGCACGTGCGTGACCCCGTGCTCCTGCGCGAGCGTCTGCAGCTCGCAGTGCCCGCTCGAGACGCACACCGCGCAGATGTGGTTGCGCTCGCAGAACAGCAGCTCGAGCACGATCTTGCGGTACGCCGTGATCTGGGGCGACGTGGTCGTGACCGCCATGCCGTCCTGGACGGGTGTCGTGCAGGCGGGCAGCAGCCGCGACACGCCCTGGACCTCCACCATGCACAGCCGGCAGGCGCCCGTCGCGCTCAGGCCCTCCAGGTAGCAGAGCGCGGGGATCGGCTTGTTCGCGGCGCGCGCCACCTGCAGCACGCTCTGGCCGGGGCTGGCGGGCACGAACTCGCCGTCGATGCGGAGCTTCAGCTTCTGGGTCAAGCGCTGGCCTCCTTCAGTGGTGCTCGCCGCGGATGTCGCAGCGCAGGCAGCGTGAGGTTTCCGTGGCCGCGGCTGCCGGGCTGAGGCCGAGCGAGACCTCGACGCTCGACTGCACCCGCGTGGCGGCCGCCACCTCGCCGGGAACGTGCCGCGGGGCTTCGCTCTGCGTCGCCTCCGGCTCCACCTTGTACTCGAACTCGGGCCAGAGCGAGGTGAAGCGCTTCACGCCCATCAGGCGCTTGTCGATGTTGCGGGCCGCCTTCTTGCCGTAGCCCATCGCGTTCGAGACGTTCGAGGCGCCGGAGATCACGTCGCCCCCCGCGAAGAAGCGCTCGCGGCTGGTCTCGAGCGAGTAGCGGTCCACCTCGAGCGTCCCCGCTTTCTGCGCCTTGAGGCCCGTGGCGGCCGCGAACTCGGGGTCCACCTTCTCGCCCACCGCGAGGATCACGCTCTCGCAGTCGACGCGCACGACCTCGTCGGTGGGGACCGGCCGGCGGCGGCCCGAGGTGTCGAACTCGCCGAGCTTCGTCTTCACCACCTCGATCGCCTTCACCGCCCCCTGCTTGTCGCCCAGGATCCGGTGCGGGGTCGCCAGGAACAGGAACTGCACGCCTTCGGCTTCGGCGGCCTCCGTCTCCTCCGCGATCGCCGGCATGTCCTTGCGCTCGCGGCGGTAGATGACCGTGACGTCCGAGCCCATCCGGCGCGCCGAGCGTGCGGAGTCGATCGCAGCGTTGCCGCCGCCGATCACCACCGTGCGCCGTCCGACCGCCACCTGGTCCGAGCGCGCCACGCTCTCGAGAAAGGGCAGCGCGTGAAGCACGCCCGTGAGCTCGCTGCCCGCGAGCGAGACCGCGGATTCCTTCCAGGTGCCGATCGCGAGGAAGACCGCGTCGTACTCGTGGGCGAGCTCGTTGAGCCGGGCCGAGTCCGCGACCGGCGCTTCGAGCTCGAACCTCACGCCGACGCGCTCGACGAGCTCGAGCTCCTTGGCGAGGACGGCCTTGGGCAGGCGGTACTCGGGCAGCGCGTAGCGCAGCATGCCGCCCGCCTCCGGCCGTGAGTCGAAGACCGTGACGCTGTGGCCGAGCAGCGCCAGGTAGTAGGCGCAGGTGAGGCCGGCGGGCCCGGCCCCCACCACGGCGATCTCGCGCCCGGTCGGCTCCTTCTTGAGCGCCTTCACGCGCTCCACCATCGCGTCGAACCTGTCGGACAGCAGCACGGAGTCCGCGATCAGCCGGTGTACGTCGCGCATGTTGACCGCCGCGTCGACCGCGGCGCGGCGGCAGCGGTCGTCGCAGGGGTGCTGGCACACGCGCCCGGTGGAGGCGGGCAGCGGGTTGTCGAGGATCACCGACAGGAACGCGTCCTCGAGCCGCCCCTCCTTGTAGAGCTGCAGGAAGCGCGGGATGTTCATGTGCAGCGGGCAGGAGTTCTCGCACGGGCTGAGCGCCAGGTCCTCGCACACGCCCGCCCGGCAGCGCCTGGCGCGGATGTGGTCCTCGAACTCGTGCCGGAAGTGCCGCAGCGTTGTGAGCACCGGGTTGGGCGCGCTCTGGCCGAGACCGCACAGCGACGTGTCGCGCACCATGCGGCACAGCTCGTCGAGCGAGTCGAGGTCGGCGAGCGTCGCCGTGCCCACGGTGAGCCGGTTCAGCATGCGCAGCGCCTTGTCGAGGCCCACCCGGCACGGGACGCACTTGCCGCAGCTCTCCGAGTGGGTGAACTCGATGAAGTAGCGGGCGACGTCCACCATGCAGTTGTCGTCGTCCATCACGACCATGCCGCCCGAGCCCATGATCGAGCCGATCTGGGCGAGGCTCTCGTAGTCGACCGGCGTGTCGAACATGTCGGCGGGGATGCAGCCGCCGGAGGGCCCGCCGGTCTGGATCGCCTTGATCTCGCGGCCGTTGCTCCCGCCGCCGCCGATGTCGTAGACGAACTTGGCGATCGGCGTCCCGAGCGGCATCTCGACGAGCCCGGTGCTGTGCACCTTGCCCACCAGCGAGAACACCTTGGTGCCCGCGCTCTTCGGGCTTCCCTTCTCCGCGAACCAGGCGGGGCCCTTGGAGACGATCGGGGCGACGTTGTACCAGGTCTCGACGTTGTTGATGTTGGTAGGCTTGCCCCAGAGGCCCTTCTGGGCGGGGAAGGGCGGACGCGGGCGCGGCCGCCCGGCCTGGCCCTCGAGCGACGCGATGAGCGCCGTCTCCTCGCCGCAGACGAAGGCGCCGGCGCCCTCGACCAGCTCCAGGTCGAACGTGAAGCCGCGGCCGAGGATGTTCTCGCCGAGCAGGCCGTAGGCGCGGGCCTGCTCGATCGCGCGCTCGAGGCGCAGCACGGCGAGCGGGTATTCCGCGCGCACGTAGAGGATGCCCTTCGCGGTGCCCGTCACGTAGCCGGCGACCGCCATGCCCTCGATCAGCGAGTGGGGGTCGCTCTCGATCTCGTTGCGGTTCATGTAGGCGCCCGGGTCGCCCTCGTCCGCGTTGCAGACCAGGTACTTCTCGGGCCCGGGCGCCGCGCGCAGGAACTCCCACTTGTTGCCGGTGAGGTAGCCGGCCCCGCCGCGGCCCCGGAGCTTGGCCGCCTTCACCTGCTCGATCACACCCGCGGGGTTGGCGTCGATCAGGACCTTGTAGAGCGCCTGGTAGCCGCCGATCGCGATGTACTCCTCGATGTCGTCGGGGTTGATCAGGCCGCAGTTGCGCAGCACGAGCTTGAGCTGGCCCTTGAAGAAGGGGAGCTCGTGCCAGTGCGGCAGCTCGGGAAAGCCCTGCCCGTACTTCACGTGCCCCGTGATGTGATCCCACTCCTCGATCTTGCAGAGCACGAGCTCGGGAGGCGGGAGCTTGCCCTGGCCCAGGCCGCCCAGGATCTCGTCCACGTGCTCGGGCTGCACGCGGTGCAGCATCAGCAGCGGGCGTCCGGGGACGACGAGGTTGACGAGCGGCTCTTCGGCGCAGAAGCCGAAGCAGCCGACCGGGGCGAGCTCCACGGCGAGGCCGCGCGCGTCGATCGCGGAGGCGAAGGCCTGGAACACGGCCTCGGCGCCGTTGCCCGAGCCGCAGGTGCCCATGCCCACGCCGATGCGAGGCCTGGACGGGACGAGCTTGGCGAGGCCGGTCTCGCGCACCTCGTTGAATGCCGCGATGTCCTGGATCCGCGTCATCGGCTGCCGTCCTTCTTGAGCTTGTCCACCTCGCGCATCAGCGCCTGCTCCTTCACGTGGCCGCGGATCGCGTGGTTCACCTCGACCACCGGGGCGAGCGCGCATTGGCCGAAGCAGGCGACGGTGCGAATCGTGAAGCGCCGGTCAGGTGTCGTGAGGGTCAGCTTGTCGGCGCTGCCCGCGTCCTCGCTCGCCGTGAGGCCGAGCTGCAGCTTCAGCCGCTCGAGCAGCGTGCGCGAGCCGCGCGTGTGGCAGGCGGTGCCGCGGCAGATGCTCACGGTGTGCGTGCCCTGCGGCTCGAGATTGAAGAGCGCGTAGAACGTCGCGACGCCGTAGACCTGGGCCTGCGGCACGCCGGTGCGCGCAGCGACGTACTCCAGTGTCTCGAGCGGCAGGTACTTGTGGCGGTGCTGCTCCTGCAGCCTCTCGAGGATACTCAGGAGCGAGCCGGGCCGGCCGGCCTGCTCGGCGATGACGCGGTCGAGGAGATCGGCATCCTCGACGCGCGGGAGCGTGATCGGGCTCGTGGTCATCAGACCCTCCGGACCGCTGTCGTCGCGGGGCCGGCGGGTGCTGCAGGTGGTCCACGAGACGAGCGGCGGTCTGCCGCGATCGTACGCTGGGGCCGTCCACGCTCGGCAGGGCCGTTTGCACCGGGCCGATTCAGTCCAGTCGGCTCAGGAGCCCCGCTCATGCATCATCCGCGGGCCGTCGATGGCTGTTCTTGCCGAACGGCGAGCCGCCGGGCGCGAGGAGCCGCCGCGCACCGACAGGCGGCTGGAGAAGGCCGATCGAGCCACGGGCAGGAGCCGACAGAGCTGCCGGAGTAGGCCGACGGAGCTGCCCAGGAAGCGGCGTTCCGCCTCGGCACGACTACGGACTTTGCGGCGGAACGCCGTTAGTCCACGTCGGTGACGATGAACATCAGCACGTGGCTGCCGATCCGGAACTCCTGCTGGTTGGAAAGCTCGTGCTGCTCGACCCGGTCGAGCTCGATCCATGTGCCGTTGGTGGACCCGAGGTCGCGCAGGATGGCCACGTCGCCCACGATCTCGAGCGCGGCGTGCTGGCGGGAGGCCTCGGGGTCGTCCAGGTTGATGTCGCAGCCCGAGCGACCGACCACCGTGCGCGTCTTCGCAATCGGGAAGATCTGTCCGGTGGCGCCGCCCTGGATCACCGCGAGCGAGTAGCGCTTGTCCTTGGGCAGCTGGATCAGGCCCATGCGGTGGGCGTCGGCGCCGCCGAGCGTCGCGCCGGCGTCGACCGGGGGCGGGCCGGGCTGTACCGGCGTGCGGCGGGTCTGCATCACCTCCGGCACCGGCACCGGCGCCGGGGGCGCCACGGCGTTCGGCGGCAGCGTCGAGGCTCCGAGCAGGGGGTTCTCGATGTCGATCGCCCCGCCGCACTTCGAGCACTTGGTGCGGGCCTTCGGGCGGTCGCCCAGCTTGGACTCATCGAACTTGAACCTCGACTGGCAGCTGGGGCAAACGACGATCATCGACGGCCACCTCCACTCGCCCCGCCGCACGAGAGCGGGGGCCTGGCTGGTTCCGGACGGCACAGAGGATAATACGAATCCGCCGGACCCGGCAGCGCGATAAGATGAAACCTACCGGCGCACGCGCTTCCCCCTTCAGGGGGCGGGCGGCGTGGCCGCAGAGTCGAGGAGGCGACGTGGAGCGCAACGAGATCCTCTGGTTCGATGAGGACGAAGAGGAGCTGGACGACGACGATCTCGACGACGACGAGCTGGACGACGATCCCGACGCGGACGACGACGAGGACTTCGAGGACGACGAGATCGACGACGACGAGGACGAGGACGAGGACGAGGACGAGGACGAAGGCGACGACGACGAGGCGGACGACGACGAGGACGAGGACGAAGAGGACGAGGACGTCGAGGACGACGACTGGGACAGCGACTCGAGCGACGACGCCGAAACGTCCGAGGACGACCTCGACGACTTCGACGACGATGACGTCGAGGAGGACGACGAGGAGTGAGCGCCGGCATCCCGATTCCGCTGCTGCCGCGGCCGGACTGGATTCGCGCCCGCGCTCCGCAGGGGCCCGCCTACGAGCGCCTCAAGGGGCTGATGCGCGGGCTGTCGCTCCACACCGTCTGCGAGGAGGCCCACTGCCCGAACCTCGGGGAGTGCTGGAGCCGCGGCACGGCCACGTTCATGATCCTCGGCGACGTCTGCACGCGCGCGTGCGGGTTCTGCGCGGTGAAGACGGGCCTGCCGGCGGCGCCGCCGGACGCGGACGAGGCCCGGCGCGTGGGCGAGGCGGTCGCGCGAATGGGCTTGCGCCACGCCGTCGTCACGTCGGTCAATCGTGACGACCAGCCGGACGGCGGCGCCGCGGTGTTCGCGGCCACGATCGCCGAGATCCGCGCGCGGGTGGCGGGCTGCGCGGTCGAGGTGCTGATCCCGGACTTCAAGGGCCGCTGGGACGCGCTGCAGGTCGTCATCGACGCGCGCCCGGACGTGCTGAACCACAACGTCGAGACGGTGCCGAGCCTCTACCGCACGGTGCGGGCGGGGGCGAGCTTCCCGCGCTCGCTGGAGCTGCTGCTGCGTTCGAAGCAGCAGGGCCTGCTGACCAAGAGCGGGATCATGCTCGGCCTCGGCGAGGAGCGGCCCGAGGTCGAGGAGACGATGCGGGCGATCCGCGCGTCGGGCACCGACATCCTGACCGTGGGCCAGTACCTGCGCCCCTCGCCGCAGCACCTGCCGGTGCGACGCTACTACACTCCGCAGGAGTTCGAGAGCCTGCGTGAGTTCGCGCTCGGCCTCGGCTACGCGCACGTCGAATCGGGCCCCCTGGTCCGGTCGAGCTACCACGCGGAGTCACACCTGGGGGGCTACACCCCGGGGGGCTAGGGGGGGCGGGATGCCCCCCCTCTGCGCAGTCCAGACTGTCTGGCCTGCTTTCCGTTGTTCGCTGCTCGTCGTCCGTCGTTGTTGTCCGTGGCTCTCCAAGTTCGTTGGAGCTAGGGGGACGAACGGCAAGGGCTGTTGCCAGCTTCCTTTGTTCTGGGGGGGCTTTGCCCCCCCAGGCCCCCCCTGTTGGCTTGTTTCCCCTTTCGCCAGCGTCCCCTTCGCCTGTGTCCTCTAGGCGTGTTTCCTTGCGCCTGTTTCCTCCTGGCCTACTTCCGTTGGCGGGCGACGACGGCCGCGATGACGTCGGCCGCGCGGTCGACCTCCTCTTCTGTCGTCGTTCGTCCGAGCGACAGGCGCAGCGAGCTCTGGACCCGCTCGGGCGGGAAGCCCATCGCCTTCAGGACGTGCGAGGGCTCGACGCCGCCGGCGGCGCAGGCCGCGCCCGTCGAGGCCGCGACGCCCTCGAGGTCGAGCGCGATCACGAGCGCCTCGGCGTCCACTCCCTCGAAGGAGACGTTGGCCGTGTTCGCCAGGCGCGAGAGGCCGCCGTTGCGGCGGGTGCCCGGCGCCGCGAGCAGACGAGCTTCGAGCCGATCGCGCAAAGCGCCCACGCGCAGGGCCTCGTCGGCGAGGTCCGAGCTCGCGAGCGCCGCGGCCGCGCCGAAGCCGACGATGCCCGCCACGTTCTCGGTGCCCGCCCGGCGGTTGCGCTCCTGCGCTCCGCCGCGGACGAGCGGCGCGAGCGGGGTGCCTCGCCGCACGTACAGGCACCCGACGCCCTTGGGCCCGTACAGCTTGTGCGCCGAGAGCGTGAGCAGGTCGACGTCGAGCGCGCGCACGTCGAGCGGCGTCTTGCCGCCCGCCTGCACGGCGTCGCAGTGGACGAGCGCGCCCCGCTCGTGCGCCAGCCGCGCCGCCTCGGGGACGGGCTGGAGCACGCCCGTCTCGTTGTTCGCCAGCATCAGGGAGACGACCGCGGCCGGGGCTTCGAGCTTCGCGCGCAGGTCGCCGATCTCGAGCGCACCGTCCGCGTCCACGCGCGCGATCTCGAGCGCGGCGCCCTCCTCGGCGAGGGCCTTCGCGCTGTTGAGCACGGCGTGGTGCTCCACGGCGCTGACGACGACGCGGCGCGTGCCGCGGGCCTTCGCGAGAGCGCCGCGCAGCGCCATGTTGTCCGACTCGCTGCCGCTCGCGGTGAACACGATCTCGGCGGGCTCCGCGCCCACCAGCGAGGCCACGCGCGCCCGCGCGTCCTCGACCGCGCCGCGCGCCCGCTGGCCGAACCAATGCAGGCTCGAGGGGTTTCCGAAGGACTCGCGCAGGTAGGGCAGCATCGCCTCGAGCACGCGCGGGTCGAGCGGCGTCGTCGCGTTGTGATCGAGATAGATGCGCTCCACGCGGCTCATTGTAGGGCTGGGGCACCAAGTCTCGGGCTACGGGCTGCGAGCGGAGCGGGATTCACTCCCGCGAAGCGAGCGGGGGGTCCAAGGGGGGTGTGGCGCAACACCCCCCTT
>CAZMRX010000034.1:21401-24551 GCA_964568755.1 uncultured Acidobacteriota bacterium
ACCAGCCGGGTCTTCAGCTCGTGCAGCTCGACAGCCAGCCCGACCGGGTACTGGTGCGGGTTGACGAAGCGCCGGATCCCGGGATGGAGCCGGCCGAGTTGCTCGCGCGCGCGGGCCTGCGCCGCCGCGAGCGAGGGCGGCTGGTAGACGACGCGGCCGGCCCGCACCACGGGCAGCAGCAGGTCCTCGAAGGGCGTTCCGGCCGGGATGTGCTTGCGCCGCGTCGGGTCGAGCGGGTCCACGACCAGCGGGGCATCCCCGAGCCCGCTCTCCTCGTCGTAGATCACGTCGGCGACGAAGCCGGCCGGCCCGGAGAAGCGGCGCACCTGCTGCACGCCGGGGTTCGAGGTCTTGGCGGCCTGCTCCGAGACCTTGACCTTGTGCCGCCACGCTCCGCCCGGCTCGCGCACGGCGCCGAGCTTGTAGACCCCGCCGAGGGCGGCCTGGTCGCCGCCGGTCACGAGCCGCGTCCCGACGCCCCAGACGTCGATGCGGGAGCCCTGCTCCTTGAGGCTCGCGATCAGGTGCTCGTCGAGGTCGTTGCTCGCGACGATCTTCATCTCCGGGAGCCCCGCCGCGTCCAGGATCTTGCGCGCCTCGATGCTGAGGTAGGCGAGGTCGCCAGAGTCGAGGCGGATGCCGATCGCCTGGCGCCCGCGCTCGCGCAGCCGCAGCGCCACCGCCGCGGCGCGGCGCACGCCCTCGAGCGTGTCGTAGGTGTCGACCAGGAACACGCAGTTGTTGGGCTGCGCCTGCGCCCAGGCCTCGAACGACTCCTGCTCGCCGTCCCACGCCATCACCCAGCTGTGGGCGTGCGTGCCGCGCACGGGCAGCCCCAGCAGCCGCCCCGCGAGGACGTTGGAGGTCGCCGAGCAGCCGCCCACGAACGCGGCGCGCGAGGCGGACAGGCCGCCGTCGATGCCCTGGGCCCGCCGCAGGCCGAAGTCGATCACCTCGTCGCCGCGCGCGGCGAGCACGACGCGCGCGGCCTTGGTCGCGATCAGCGTCTCGAAGTTGACGAAGTTGAGGAGCGCCGTCTCCACGAGCTGCGCCTGCAGCAAGGGCCCGCGCACGCGCACCAGCGGCTCGTAGGGGAACACCACGGTCCCCTCCGGCACGGCGTCCACGTCGCAGGCGAGACGCAGCGTGCCGAGCTCGCGCAGGAAGTCCGGCTCGAACAGCGGCCGGCCGTCGTTTCCCTGCTGCAGCGCGAGGTAGGCGAGGTCGTCCTCGCCGAAGCGGAAGTCCGCGAGCAGGTCCAGGACCCGCGACAGGCCGCAGGCCACGGCGAAGCCGCCCTCGAAGGGGTTCCGGCGGAAGAAGAGGTGGAACACCGCCTCGGTCGACGCCTTTCCGGAGCTCCTGTAGGCCTGCGCCATCGTGAGCTGATAGAGGTCGGTGAGGAGCGCGAGCGGCAGCCGATACACGTCGCCCAGGCGGCTCATGCGGCCATCATGCGTCAAGAGCGTGCCCGGAGGCGAGCGCGGGCCATGCTAAAATCCCCCTGCGATAAGCCGCGCCAGGAGTGCGGTTTGCCGCCCGAGGGCCCTTGACGCCCGGAAGGGGACGACGGATGGCCGACGAGTACGACGAGGACCCGCACGACCAGGACGTCTTCGCGCCCGTGAGCGCGCCCAGCTTCAAGAGCATCCTGGTGGACACGGCGCAGGGCATCACGCGCATCACGCTCAACCGCCCCCCCGCCAACGTGCTCTCGATCGACATGATGCAGGAGCTCGCGACCGCGATCGAGTCGCTCGAGTACCAGCGCGACGTGAAGCTCGTGACCTTCTTCGCCTCCGGCAAGTACTTCTCGGCGGGGTTCGAGCTGGGCGACCACCTCGGCGACCGCGGCTACATGATGCTGGAGAGCTTCAGGCGCATCTTCGAGGCGCTCGCCAAGCTCGACAAGGCGACGCTCGCGGTGGTGGCCGGCCCCGCGCTCGGCGCCGGCTGCATGCTCGCGGCCGGCTGCGACATCGTGCTCGCGGCCCAGAGCACCAAGCTCGGCCACCCCGAGATCCGCGGCGGCGTCTTCAACACCGTGGCCGCGGCGCTGCTGCCGCGCATCGTGGGCAGGAAGCGCGCCTTCGAGATCATCATGATGGGCACCAGCCTGACGGCGGCCGACGCCGAGAAGGTCGGCTTGATCACGCGCGCCGTGCCGGACGACAAGCTCGAGGCCGAGGCCTCGGCGATCGTGCAGCGCTTCCAGGAGTCGAGCGCGCCGATCGCCCAGTGCGCGCGGCGCGCGATCGCGGGCGGCTTCGACCTGCCCTACGCCGAGGCGATCAACCACGCGGAGGACGTCTACCTCAACCAGCTGCTCGCGACGCAGGACGTCGAGGAGGGGCTGCGGGCCGTCGCCGAGAAGCGCAAGCCGGTCTGGAAGGACCGGTGAGCGGGGAAGAGCCCGGCTCGCACGGCGACTGGGACGTGGTGCTCGAGACCAACCAGCTCTACGAGGCCGAGCTCGCGGCGCTGCGGCTGCGCGAGTCCGGGTTCGACGCGCGCGTGATCGACCAGAGCTACCGCCAGGAGCCGGTGCCGATGGTGCGGGCGTTCTCGGTGGTGCGCGTGCTGGTGAAGGCGGAGCAGGCCGAGGCCGCGCGGCTGCTGCTCCAGGAACCCCACGACCTGCCGGAGGACGCCGATGGCGACTCCGGGAGCGAGGAGAAATGATCGACCTTGAGCTGGGCGACGAGCACCAGGCGCTCGTCGAGACGGTGCGCGGCTGGGCCGCGAAGGAAGTGGCGCCGCAGATCCACGACCTCGACCGCGAGCACCGCTTCAACCGCGACTTCCTGAAAGGCATGGCCGAGCTGCAGCTGCTCGGCATCTGCATCCCCGAGCAGTGGGGCGGGGCCGGCATGGACTACCTGAGCCTCGGCCTCGCGTGCGAGGAGCTCGAGTACGTCGACACCCACCTGCGCGTGATCATGTCGGTGCACGTCGGCCTCAACTGCATGACCCTGTGGTGCTGGGGCAGCGAGGACCAGAAGCAGCGCTACCTGGTCCCGCAGGCCCGGGGCGAGAAGATCGCGACCTACGGCCTCACCGAGCCCAACGCCGGCTCCGACGCGGTCGGCATCCAGACCACGGCCGTGAAGCAGGGCGACAAGTACTTGCTGAACGGCGAGAAGTACTGGA
>CAZMRX010000035.1:0-23977 GCA_964568755.1 uncultured Acidobacteriota bacterium
ACCTCGAGCCCCTGCGCCTGCTCGGGCGACATGTAGGCCACGGTTCCCATCACGCTGCCGGCCTCGGTGAGCGGACGTGCGGCGGTCGGCACGTCGTCTCCGCTCGTCTCGCGCGAGCGCGGCTCGATCCGGGCGAGCCCGAAGTCGAGCACCTTGGCGCGCCCGTCCGCGGTCACCACGACGTTCTCCGGCTTCAGGTCGCGGTGCACGATGCCCTTGGCGTGCGCGGCGGCCAGCGCGTCCGCCACCTGCGCGCCGATCGCCAGCAGGCGATCGAGCGGCAGACCGCCCTTCAGCAGCAGCGCGCGCAGGCTCTGCCCGTCGACGAGCTCCATCACGATGTAGTGGTGGGGAGGCGACGAGCCGAGCTCGTGGATCGTCACGATGTGCGGGTGATTGAGAGCGGAGGCCGCCTGCGCCTCGAGCTCGAGCCGCGCCACGGACTTCGCGTCGCTGGCCCACGCCTCGGGCAGCGTCTTGAGCGCGACGTCGCGCTTCAGCCGCGTGTCGCGGGCGCGGTAGACCTGGCCCATGCCCCCGGCCCCGAGGGGCTGGAGGATCTCGTAGACTCCCAGGCGGACTCCCGAGGCCAGCGGCAAGGTCGGTGTCTCCGAAGAAAGCTGCGTGGATTGTAGCTTGGCCGCTCGGCGGGCGTCGGAGGCCTACCAGCTCGCGTGGACGAGCGGCCTCACCGTGTCGTCGTAGACCCGCTGCACCGCCTGCATCGTCTCGGGCGGCAGCGGCGCCATGTCCGCCGCGGCCGCGTTGGCGCGGGCCTGCTCGGGCGTCTTCGCTCCGGGGATGGCGCAGGTGACGGCGTCGAACATGAGGGTGAAGCGCAGCGCGAGCTGGGCGAGCGTCGCGCCCGCCGGGACCAGCGGCCGCAGCCGCTCCACCACCTCGAGCCCCACGTCGTAGGGCACGCCCGAGAACGTCTCGCCCCTGTCGAAGGCCTTGCCTTCGCGGTTGAAGCTGCGGTGGTCGTCGCGCGCGAACGTCGACTGCTGCGTCAGCTTGCCGCTCAGCAGACCGCTCGCGAGCGGCACCCGGGCCAGGATCCCGACGCCGGCCTGCGTCGCCGCACCAAAGAACGCTTCGGCCGGCTTCAGCCGCAGCATGTTGAAGATGATCTGGACGCTCTGGACGCCCGGGTAGCGGATCCCACGCAGGGCCTCGTCGACGCTCTCGACGCTGATCCCGTAGTACCGGATCTTGCCGGCCGTCACCATCTCGTCGAGAAAGCCGAACACCTCGGGCCGGTCGTAGACGTCCGGGTGCGGGCAGTGCAGCTGCAGCAGGTCGACCGGCGCCAGCTCCAGGTTCTTCAAGCTGCGGTCGACCCAGGCGTTCAGGTTCTCCCGGCTGTAGCCCTCGGGCGTCTGCTTCGGCAGCCGGCGGCCGGCCTTGGTCGCGACGAAGATCGTCTCGCCCGGGCGCTCGCGGCGCAGCCGCGCCACCAGCCGCTCGCTGCGGCCGTCGCCGTAGACGTCGGCGGTGTCGACGAAGTTGGTGCCCGCGTCGATCGCCGCGTGCAGCGCGCGCATCGACACCTCGTCGTCGACCGGCCCCCAGGTGCCCCCGATCGCCCAGGCGCCGAAGCTGATCCCCGAGACCTTCATGTCCGTGCGCCCGAGCTGTCGGTACTGCATCGCACCTCCTGCCCGGGATTGTAGTGCTGCCGGACGGCGGACCTCGCACGACGGAGGCTTGACAGCGGAGCGGCGGGAAGCAATCGTCCGGCGGTCGCACGTCGAGGAGGAGGACGCGGCATGGCGCAGGGGCTGGCGGGACGGCTGTTGGTGGTGACCCTGGCATCGGCGACGGCGATCTCGCTGCCGGCGCAGGAGCCGGCCCGGCCAGCCGCGACGCGGGCGGACGCGAGCCCGCTGCGGGCGCCGGTGGTCCTGAACGACGACGGGGGCTGGTGCTGGTTCCAGGACGAGCGCGCGCTCGTCGTGGCCGGCCGCCTCGTCGTCGGCAGCGTCGCGGCCGGGCGCTTCGACCCGTCGCGGCTCGGGACGGCGGAGGCCACGAGCGTCGATCTCGCGACAGGCGCCGTCACCCGTTCCCGGCTGAGCGCCACGCCGCTCGAGCGGGCCGGGCGCTACGACGACCACGACACGCCGGCCTTCGTGCTGCGCGGCGACGGGCGGCTGCTCGCCGTCTGGGCCGGCCACGGCTACGACAACCGCATCCTGTCGCGGGTGTCGCTGCGACCCGGCGACGCGAGCGCCTGGAGCGACGAGCGCGTGTTCGTGCCGAGCCCGTCGTCGAGCGTCACCTACTCGAACCTGTTCCGGCTCGCCGCCGAGCGCGGCCGCATCTACGACTTCTATCGCGGGCTCGACAACCGCTTCAAGCCGTCGCTGGCCTGGTCCGACGACGAGGGCGAGAGCTTCAAGAGCGGCGGCGTCGTGATCGACGTGCCGGCCGCGTTCCGGCATCGGCCCTACGTGAAGTACGCGTCCGACGGGCAGGCGACCGTTCACCTCGCCTACACCGAGGGCCACCCGCGGAACTTCGACAACAGCCTGTACCACGTCTACTACCGCGGCGGCGTGCTGCACCGCTCGGACGGCACGGCGATCCGGCCGCTCGCCGAGGGCCTGCGCGACCCGGTGGAGGGCACGCGCGTGTTCCAGGGCGACCCCGCCAACGTCGCGTGGGCGATCGACCTGGAGCTCGACGCGGACGGACGGCCGTTCGTCGCCTACTCGGTCCAGAAGGACTCGGCCGGGCTGCCCCAGGGCCAGGGCGGCTCGGACCACCGCTATCGCGTGGCGCGCTGGACCGGCAAGGCGTGGGACGACCGCGAGATCGCCTACGCGGGAACCCGCCTCTACGCGGGCGAGGACGACTACACGGGCGGCATCGCGCTCGTCCCGGGCGATCCCACGCGCGTCTTCGTCTCGACCGACGCCGACCCGGCGACCGGCGCGCCGCTCGTGAGCGCGGCGGACGGCCAGCGGCACTGGGAGATCTTCCGCGGCATCTCAGGCGACGAGGGTCGCAGCTGGCGCTGGCAGCCGGTGACGCGGGACTCCACCGCGGACAACCTGCGGCCGATCGTGCCGCGCACGGATGCTCGCGAGGAGCTGCTGCTGTGGCTGCGCGGCCGCTACCGCAGCTACACCGACTACGAGCTGGAGGTCGTGGGGTTGCTGCCGCCGCGCTGAGCGCGCGGCCGGTGGCTCCTCAGTACCGGCACGACTTCGGGTCGGCTTTTTCGTAGTAGGACTTGTAGTTCTTGGCCTTCTTGTCCATGCAGCCGGCGAGGTTCAGCAGCTCCACCTTGCGGAACTCCACGGGGTGGCTCTCGGCCTGCAGCGAGATCGTGCCGCTCGTGAGGATCTCGCCGTCCTTCTTCAGCGCCGGATCGTGGCCGGCCACGTTGCCGCCGCCGATCTGCGGCTTCTCGTAGCGCAGCACCGTCTCGCCGTTCACGCGGTGGACGATCTCGCCGCCCCCGTGCACCTCGATCTCGGCGCGCACCCACTGGTCGCCGTCGAACGTCTTCGAGCTCGAGCTCACGCAGTGGCGCGTTTCGAGCTGGCCGTTCATCACCACGTTGGTGCCGGGCGTGCAGAGGTTCGCCGTCGAGCGCGGCTTGCCGTCGCCGCGGCCGCCCAGGAACTGGGCCTCGATGCAGATCGGGAAGTCCTGGTCCTTCTTCATCGTCGCGACGGCCTGGCCGTGGATCATCACGCCGCTGTTGCGGAAGGCCCACTCGGGGCCGTCCTTGGCCTGCTCGCCCACGAAGCGGTACTCGACCGCGATCACGTAGTGGGAGAACGGCGTCTCGTAGAAGAGGTGGCCGAAGCGGCCGCCGAACGTCTCGTACTTGTCGTAGGAGACTCGGAGCACGCCGTCCTCGACACGGAAGGTGTCGCCGAAGTTCACCCCGGCCTCGTAGCCGGTGAGCTTGGGCACCCAGCCGGCGAGGTCCTTGCCGTTGAAGAGCGGCGTCCATTCCTTCGCGTCCGGGTCGGCGGCCGACACGAGCGCGGGAAGGCTGAGAAGCACGAGCAGCGCCGGGATTCGTTTCATGCGCCGAAGCCTACCCCGGCAGGCCGTTGCACATCCAGGGCGTCGGGCCCGGGGATGCAGGCCTTGACTCGAGGCCCGGTCCCGAACCCTAATACGCCAGCCTCAGCAACAGCTCATCGTCGCCGTCCTCAGCGCGGGCCGCCGGCCAACTGAGGCCCATGGAGCCATCGGCCGACCCGCCCGCCCTGCCTGAGTACCCGGGGTGCCAGCCCCCGAGCCCTCGCGGCGCTCATCGGAACACGAAACGCTGGTGGACTCGAAAGAGGGGGTAGTTTCATGAAGTCGCTGAAGATCGCCACGGTCCTGGCGGCGGCGTTGCCGCTCGCCGCGGCCGCCCAGGATCCCGTCAAGGTGGACTCGTCCCACTACAAGGTGCTGCTCGAAAACTCCTCGGTGCGTGTGCTCAAGGTCAACGTGCCCGCCGGCGAGAAGAGCGTGATGCACGCGCACCCGGACGCGATCCTGGTGCCGCTCGCGAGCGCCAAGGCCCGCTTCACGCTGCCCGACGGCAAGACCCAGGACATGGAGGTCGTCAAGGAGACCGCGGCCTGGACGCCGGCCACGACCCACGCCCCGGCGAACGTCGGGACCACGGGCGTCGACGCCATCCTGGTCGAGCTCAAGGGCGCCCCGGGCGCGGCGACGCTCCCGGCCGCGCGCCCGGGCCTCCAGGCCACGACGCTCGTCGAGAACCCGCGTGCGGTCGCGATCAAGACCACCGCCGCGCCGGACTTCCACGAGGCCGCGGGCACGACCCACGAGTACGACCAGGTCGTGATCGCGCTCGGCGCGGCCGACATGTCGGTCGCGGTCGATGGCCAGCCGGCGAAGACCAAGTGGCAGCGCGGCGACGTCCAGTTCATCGGCCGCGGCGCCAAGCACGAGTCGAAGAACACGAGCGGAAAGCCCGTCGAGTTCATCATCGTCGCGATCAAGTAGCGGCAACGGTTCCAGCGTGCCGGTGGCGCGCGGCCACCGGCGCGCGGCCGACCGCTCGTGCACGGCCTGGCCGCCTCCCCCACCCTGACGCGAAGTGGACACGACGATCGGACAACTCTAGACTCACTCCCACGCTTCCGGTCGGAGATTGGTGGATGAAACAGCTGGGCCTGGGCGCTCTCCTGCTGTGGGCGCTGGCCGCCGAGGGATCCGCACAGTCGGGAGGCCGTGCGACGACCGGCGCGGCAAAGGCGGCGTCGGCGTCATCCGCGGCGCACCGGACCTTCACCAAGTACTGCGTCGAGTGCCACGGCGCCGACCGGCCGAAGGCGGGCCTCAGCATCAGTCGCGTGATCGAGCACATGTCGGCGACAGGGGTCGGCGAGCAGGCGGACGCGTGGGTCGGCATCGCCCGGATGCTCGAAACCCGCCAGATGCCGCCGGACGACGCCGACCACTTCCCGAGCGATGCCGAGCGGGCCGCCGCGGCGGACTGGATCAAGTCGTCGCTCCACGCCTACGAGGCCGCGCACGCCGGAGATCCGGGGCGGGTGACCGTCCGCCGGCTGACGAGCGCCGAGTACGCCTACGCGATCCGCGATCTCACCGGTGTCGACGTCAAGGTCGGCATCGACGCCTCGAGCGACGCGGTCGGAGGCGAGGGGTTCGCCAACTTCGGCGACGTGCAGTTCGTGCAGGACGCCACCGTCGAGCGCTACCTGGAGGCCGCCCGGCAGGTCGCCGACCACGCCGTGATCGGGTCCGGTCCGCTGAGCTTCTACGCGGATCCTGGCAAGACGGGCCTCGAGCTGTCCGCCCTCGAGCGGATCCAGCAGCTCTACGCGTCGCGGGGATTCCGGGTGGTGTCGGGAGAAGGCGGACGCCCGTTCGGCTTCGATCGCTACGCGAAGGCCTTCTACGTGGCCTGGCACTACAGGCACCGCTCCAGGCTGGGCGACGAGGCCGCGACGCTTCGCGGACTGGCCGCTCGCGAGGGCATCACGGGACGCTTCGCGGAACACATCTGGCTGGCCGTGAACCGAGCCGGCACGGGCTTCCCGAGCCGGTCGACGATCGAGCGCTGGCGGAAGCTGCCGAGGCCGACCTCGGACGTCCAGGCGTCGATCGCGGCGGCCCGCGCCGAGTGCGACGCGCTCGTCGAGGTGCTGGTCGCCTGGCCGAGCTGGTTGTTCGCGCGAGGCGACCTCGCCGCGGGCGGCGCCGGCGACGAGAGCCCGCTCGTCTTCGACGACGAGACGCTCGCGGTCGTGGAGACGCACGCCTACAGCTACCGGCTGAACCGTCGCCCGGGACAAGGCGGCGCGAAGATGGTGCCGGGGCCCTGGACGGTCCACCTCTCGGTCGACGCGCTCCACCGCGGCCCTGGCGGGACCCCGGCCGTCATCTGGCGAAACCCGCGCGTGGTGCTGCGCACGGCTCCACCGGCATCCGAGGAAGACGAGCCCCTGGCCGTGAGACGGCGGCGGCCGCCAGGACCGGTCGTGTCCACGCGGCCGCTCCGCTCGCTGCTCTCGGCCGACGCCGCGGCTCGTCTCGGATTCGGCGCGAGCCCCGACGGCACGCCGCTCGGCCCGGACGATTTCGCGACGACGCAGGCCGCGTCGTTCGTGATCGACATGCCCGCCGGCGACAAGCTCGCCGAGCTGCAGGCGGACGTCGAGCTGGGACGCAATCGCCAGGCGGTGGTGCGGGTGATGATCTCCGACCGACCCGAAGGCCCGGCGCGGGCGCCCGGGCAGCGCGTGTTCCTCGGGGATCCGAAGGGCGCCGGCTACCGCAGCTTCCGCGCCGGTATCGCCGAGTACCTGACGCTGCTGCCGCCCAACTCGCATGGCGAGCCCAATCCCGCCGACAAGGACCCGGTGCCGCCGCCCTTCGACAACACCTACAACAGCCCGGAGCACGACGCCTTCGTCACCTCGGTCAAGTACCAGCGCAACGACGACTTCTTCAGGACGAACGTCGTCGACGGCGAGGACCGCGTGCGGCTCGACCACGCGTGGAACGACTTGTTCGGGTCGTGGCCCTACCACGACGCCTACCTCGGCATGCTCCTCGACCACTACGCCGTGAAGCAGGCGAGCCGCAAGATCGAGGACATGACGCCCGCCCGCGTCGCGGCGCTCCCCGAGGCCGCGAGGCCTCACGTGCGTTCGCTGCGAGCGCACTACGACGCCGTCACCCGGGCGCTGGCGCTCGCCGAGCCAGGCCATGTCGAGGATGCCCTCGCTTTCGCAAGCCGGGCCTGGCGGCGGCCGCTGGCCCCGGCCGAACGGGCGACGCTGCGGGCCTTCTATGGCAGCTCACGCCGCGTCCACGGCCTCGATCACGACGCGGCGGTGCGGGCGCTCGTCGCACGCATCCTGATGTCGCCGGCGTTCCTGTACCGGGTGGAGGCCGCGCCGCGCACAGCCGAGGCGCCGCTCGACGACTGGCAGATGGCCAGCCGGATGAGCTTCTTCCTGTGGTCGTCGATACCGGACGACGAGCTCCGGCGGGCCGCCGCGGCCGGCGAGCTGCGTGATCCCGGGAAGCTCCGCGGCCAGGTCAGGCGCATGACGGCCGATCCGAAGGCGCGACGCCTCGCCACCGAGTTCTTCGGCCAGTGGCTCGGGTTCTACCATTTCGATGCATATCGGGGCGTCGACACGGGTCGTTTCCCCGAGTTCACGGATGCGGTGAGAGCGTCGATGCACGACGAAGCCGTCTCCACCTTCGAGTACATCGTGCGGCAGGGACGGCCGGTGAGTGAGATCCTGCACGCGGACTACGCGTTTCTGAACAAGACGCTGGCCGCGTTCTATGGGATCGAGGGCGTGACATCGACGGACGAGCTCCAGCGGGTAGACGGCGCCCGGGCATTCGACCGCGGCGGGGCGCTTCGGCTCGGCTCCGTGCTGACCACGACCTCGGCGCCGCTGCGGACGAGCCCGGTCAAGCGCGGCGACTGGATCCTGAGGCGCGTCCTCGGAACACCGACTCCGCCGCCGCCTGCGGATGCGGGCACACTGCCGGCCGACGATCAGAGCTTCGGCGGGCTGACGCTGCGCGAACGCCTGGCGCAGCACAAGCGAAACGCGCAGTGCGCCTCCTGCCACACGCGCATCGACCCGCTGGGCTTCCCGCTCGAGGGCTTCGACGCGGTGGGCCGCCGGCGCCAGGCCTATGCCGACGGCAAGCCGATCGACCTCACCGGCGAGTTCAAGGACAAGACGACCATCGTCGGGCCCGACGGCTTGCTCACCTACCTGAAGAGCCAGGAAGCCAAGGTGATGACGACACTGTCGCGGAAGATGCTGGGCTACGCGCTCGGGCGGAACCCGCAGGCCTCGGATCGGCGGCTGATAGGTGAGATGATCGCCGCGGGCGGCAAGGCGTCGTTCGCGGACCTGGCCACGCTGGTCGTCACGAGCCGCCAGTTCCGCTATCGCGCGCGGCAGCGCGACGAGGTCCAGGCGCCCGGGGCGCAGGCGGTCGGGACAGGAGCAGGCAGTCCATGAGCAAAGCTCGTCACCCTCCGGCGCCGTCGCGGCGCCACTTCCTTCGGGGCATGGGCGTCGCCCTGAGCCTGCCCTGGATGGAGTCGCTGCCCGCTTTCGCGCAGGCGGCGGCAGGCGATGCCGGGCCCGGTCCCAGCACGCCCCCGCTTCGGCTGGGCATCGTCTTCTTCTCGAATGGCGTCGAGCCCGCGCACTGGTGGGCGAGCGGCAGCGGCGCGTCCATGGAGCTCGGACCGGGGCTCGCCCCGATGCTGCCGCACCGGGAAGACATGGTGTTCATCAAGGGACTCTTCAACCGGTCGGCCCAGGTCTCGACCAGCCCCCACCTGGGCCGCATGAACCTGCTGTCGGGAGCGACCGTCAGCCTCGACCCCAACCAGATCCGCGTGGGCACGTCGATGGACCAGGTGCTCGCCGCCGCGCTCGCCGAGCGGACGGAGCGGCCGAGCCTGGTGCTGGGCATCGAGCCCAACGAGCTGCGGCTCGAAGACGGCCTCTCGATGATCTACGGATCGAGCGTGTCGTGGATCTCGCCCACGCGCCCAGCCGCCAAGGAGGTCTATCCCGCCCGGGCATTCGACGCCCTGGTCGGCGACGGGTCCGGTCGCGCGCTCGACCGCAGCATCCTCGATGCGGTGCGGCAGGAATCGCAGAGCCTGCGGCCCCGCATCAGCAAGGACGACGACCACAAGCTGAGCGAGTACTTCGAGGGGATTCGCGACATCGAGAAGCGGATCGAGCGGGCCTCGACTGAGGAGCGGCTCGAAGGCTGGCGCCCCACCCTGTCCGAGCCGGACATGCCGCGCCCGAAGCACGAGCTGCCGCAGGACGTGCCGGCCCACATGAAGCTGATGCTCGACCTGATCGTGCTCGCGTTCCAGATGGACAAGACGCGAGTCGCGACGCTGATGCTGAACAACGACCTGTCGCAGATGAACTTCAAGTTCGTCGAGGGCGTGCAGGGAGCCCTGCACCTCGACCTCACGCACAACGGGAAGGTCGCCGAGAAGGAGGCGATGTATTTGAAGACGAACCAGTTCCACATCGCGCAGTTCGCCCACCTCACCTCGCGCATGAAGGCGATCTCGGAAGGCGAGACGACGCTGCTCGACAACTCCATCTTGATGTGCGCGTCGAGCCTGTTCGACGGGGACCTGCACGGAGCGGACCAGCTGCCGATCCTGCTGACCGGCAAGGGCGGCGGCTCGCTGAAGACCGGCCGCATCCTCGACTACCTGGACCGGGGCGACGAGCAGCGCAAGGCCTGCAGCCTGCACCTGTCGCTGATGGATCGCATGGGAGTGAAGCTCGATCGCTTCGGCGATGCCACCACCCGGCTCGCCGACTTGTAGCACGCGCCTGCGGAGCGGGTCAGCCGATCCCCAGCGAAGCCCCCACCACTCCGCCTCCCAGCACCAGCCAGGCCGAGTTGACGCGTAAGCGGATCAGCAGGACGGCGCTCGCCAGCCCAGCGTGGCAGTCGGGCCGTCCACGATCGCCGCGCGGGCCAGCTGCGCGGCGACGAATGCCATCAGCGCGATGTCTGCCACGCGGCCTCACGTTACTACGGCCGCCCCCGCCGGCGTTTCGAGGTCCCGGGCTCGCCTGTACACCTTGACGCCGAGCCGATAAGCTCCGCGCCCATGCCTACTACCGCGGCTCGCGGGTTCGTCCTCTGGGCCGTCATCACCGGCTGTTCGGCCGCGACGTTGGCCACGGACGGCGTCCCGGCGACGCCGCCCGAGCGCGAGTGGCGTACGCACGGGGGCGACCCCGGGCACACGCAGCATTCGCCGCTGGCGCAGATCGACAAGACGAACGTCCGCCGCCTGCAGGTCGCCTGGAGCTACCGCACGGGCGACGCGCGGCCCGACGGCCGCTCGCAGATCCAGTGCAACCCGATCGTGGTCGAGGGCGTCCTGTACGCCACCTCGGCCGGCCTGCACGCGATAGCACTCGACGCCGCCACGGGGCGCGAGCTGTGGCGCTTCGACCCGTTCGCCGCGGGAGCCGAGCCGAGCGCGCTCGGCGTCAACCGCGGCGTCGTCTTCTGGAGCGACGGCCGCGAGCGGCGCATCCTCTACAGCGCCGGCCAGGTGCTGTTCGCGCTCGACGCCCGCACGGGAAAGCTGGTCGGCGGGTTCGGCAACGGCGGACGCGTGGACCTGCGCGAGGGGCTCGGGCGCGACCCGGCGGGGCTGTTCGTGCTCTCGACGACACCGGGGGCGATCTACCGCGACCTGCTGATCCTCGGCACGCGCGTCCACGAGGGTCCCGGCCCCTCCTCGCCGGGTCACGTGCGCGCCTACGACGTGCGCAGCGGCGCCATTCGCTGGACCTTCCGCACCATCCCGCAGCCCGGCGAGCCGGGCCACGAGACGTGGCCGCCCGAAGCCTGGCAGACCGCGGGCGGCGCGAACGCCTGGAGCGGGATCAGCGTCGACGCGGCGCGCGACCTCGCCTTCGTCCCGACGGGGTCGCCGGCCTGGGATTTCTGGGGCGGCGACCGCCACGGCGCGAACCTGTTCGGCAACTGCCTGCTGGCGCTGCGGGCCTCGACCGGCGAGCGCGTCTGGCACTACCAGGTGGTGCGCCACGACCTGTGGGACCGCGACCTGCCGCAGGCGCCGGTGCTGCTCGACGTCAGGCGCGACGGCCGCACGCTCGCCGCGGTCGCGCAGGCCACGAAGTCGGGGCACGTCTTCGTCTTCGACCGCGAGACCGGCCTGCCGCTGTTCCCGGTGGAGGAGCGAAGGGTGCCGGCCTCCGACCTGAAGGGCGAGCGTGCGGCCGAGACGCAGCCCTTGCCGACCCGGCCGCCCGCGTTCTCCCGGCAGTCCTTCGGCGAGGCAGACGCGACCGACCTGTCCCCCGCCTCGCGCGCCGCCGTGCTCGAACGCCTGCGCCGCGCGCGCAGCGCGGGCCAGTTCGTCCCGCCGAGCACGCAGGGCACGATGATCTTCCCGGGCTTCGACGGCGGCGCCGAGTGGGGCGGGTCGGCGTTCGACCCCGAGACGCGCCTGCTGTACGTGAACGCCAACGAGATGCCCTGGATCCTCGAGATGCTCGAGCTGCCCGGCCCCGGCGAGCTGCCGCTCGGCGCGCGCGTCTACGCGCAGCACTGCGCCGTCTGCCACGGCGCGGCCCGCCAGGGAGCGCCGCAGGGGCAGTTCCCCGCGCTCGTCGGCGTCGAGCAGCGCCAGACACGGGCGGAGACGGCGTCGCTCGTGCTGAAGGGCAAGGGCGTGATGCCGGCCTTCGGCTTCCTCTCGCCCGCCGAGATCGAGGCCGTCAGCGCGTTCTCGCGCGGCGAGCCCGATCGCTCGCAGGGCGAGGCGGCGAAGGCGGGGCGGCCCTACACCCACCTCGGCTACAACCGCTTCCTCGACCCCGAAGGCTACCCCGCGGTCAAGCCGCCCTGGGGCACGCTCAGCGCGATCGACCTGGACGCGGGCGAGATCCGCTGGTCGGTCCCGCTCGGCGAGCTGGCCGAGCTCACCAAGCGCGGGATTCCGCCGACCGGCACCGAGAACTACGGCGGCCCGGTGGTGACGGCGGGCGGGCTGGTCTTCATCGCGGCCTCCAAGGACGAGAAGTTCCGCGCGTTCGACAAGCGCACCGGCGAAGTGCTGTGGGAAGCGACGCTGCCGGCGGGGGGTTACGCGACGCCTTCGACCTACGAGGCCGGCGGTCGCCAGTACGTGGTGATCGCGGCGGGCGGCGGGAAGATGGGGACGAAGTCGGGCGACGCCTACGTGGCCTTTGCGCTGCCCGAGTGAGCGGGCGGCTTCCGGCTACTGCCTGAAGTCGAGCCGGACCTGCCAGGACCCCTGGTAGACGAGCTTCTCTCCCGAACGGGCGCGCGCGTCGACCCGGTCGATCGTGAACGGCGCCGCGCACTCGACGGTCGCCTGGCGGAAGCTGACCACGACCGGCTCCCCCGCCGGAAGCGTGAAGCCGTCGACCGGCGTGTCGTGCTGCGAGTAGAGGCAGCGGCGGTTGCCCGACCAGCCGTCGAGCCAGAGATTGACGCCCGTCAGCGTCTCCGACGAGGTCACCGCGAGCTCGGCGCCGAAGGCGGTGGTGCACCAGCTGCAGCCCGCGATCCACGACTGGGAGAGCGACGCCGCCTGCGTGGGGCGAACCGTCACCAGCGCGAGGCCGTCGGGCCCCGACGCCACCGGCTGCTCGGAGTTGCCGCCGCATCCGCCTGCCAGCATCGCCGCCACCGCGATCCACGACAGCTTCGTCCGCATCGTCCCTCTCCCTGGCCCCTGTCTTCACGGGCCAACCGGATCCGGAGAAGGCAAACCTCGTACCGGGACGCGGACCGGGGGTGCAATTCCCCGTAATGACGTTTCCCCACAACGAGTTGCCGGCCGCCCTCGGCGGTCGGGGCGGCGGGAAACGGTGTGACATGGCCCCGGAGTGACTGTATTCCGGCCACCCGCGGATTGTCAGGAGCGTGTCGGCGTTATCCGCGTGCTCGTCACACTCCGATACGTATTCCGGAAAGCCGCGGACTTCCCGTAAGCCACTGCGCGAAAAAGGCTTGACAGGAATGGCGCGACGCTCGCATCATTCCTCCCCCCTGCTGTCGGAAGCGGGACGTTGGCGCGGCGGTCCCTCCCGCTCGGCGCGTGACCGATTCGTCTCAGTGCATCGGAGCGCGCGTTGTCAGAAGTCCGGGCCCCCGAGCCGCCGCGGCCGACCAGCCACGTCCCGGAGCGCCGCGTCGTCGTGCTCGAGCGCGACACGATCCATCGCTTTTCCACCGAGCGCATCCTGCGCCGCGAGGACTACTGGGTCTTCGTGACGGAGGACGCCGCCGCCGCCGTGCGCGTCGCGGCGGTGTCCGCGGTCGACCTCGTGCTCGTCGACCTTGGGCTCGGCGCGCTGCTGCCCGTGCCGCCGGCCGAGCGCCGGCGTGGGGACGCGGGATTCGACGGCCTGCCGCCCGCGCCTGACCCGGGCTATGCGATCCTGCGGCCGCTCCACCTCGACCCGAAGGCGCACCTGCCGATCGTCACGCTGCGGCTCCAGACCCGCGGCGAGGAGCCGGTGCCGGCGTGCCGCTTCGCGCTCGTCCGCCTGCTGCCGCGCGACGCGAACGCGAGCGGCCTGGTGGACGGCCTCGGCGAGGTGTTCGCCGACGCGCTCGCGCGCGACGCGGACGGCCTCCTGCGCCGGGCGAACGAGCCGCAGGCGAGCGCTCGCGGCGCCCGCGTCCCGAGCCTGGCGCCGCCCTTCGAGAGCACGCCGCTCCCGTTGCGCACCGCGCTCGTCGCCGACCCCGACGCGACCGCGCGGCGCGCGCTCGTGGACGGCCTGGCTCGGCACGGCTTCACCGTCTACGAAGCCGGCTCCAGCCAGGACGCGCTGCGGGTCGCCGTGGCGCGGCGCCCGTGGCTGGTGGTGACGGAAGCCCAGCTCGCCGACGAGAGCGGGCTTTCGTTCTGCCGGCGCGTGCGCGCGCACAGCTTGCTGCGCCGCACCCCGGTCGTGTTCCTGTCCGAGCGCGACGACTGCAACATCCGCCACCAGGCGCTGCAGGCGGGCGCGGACGACTACCTGGTGAAGCCCGCGCCGTCGCGCGAGCACCTGGTCCGGCTCGAGCTGGTGCTGCGCCGCTTCACCGCCGACCTCGCCGGCGAGACGCCGGGCGCGGGCCTGCGCGGCACGGTGGAGCTGATGGGCGCGCCCGCCGTGCTGCAGATCTGCCACCTGAGCCAGCTCACGGGCGTGCTGCTCGCCCGCCGCGGCAGCCGATCCCTGCGCATCGCCTTCCGCCGCGGCCAGATCGTCTCGGCCACCGGGGCCGATCACCGCGGCGCCGACGTCGTCTACGACTTCATCGCCTGGCCCGAGGGGCACTTCGAGTTCGACCGCGACGCCCTTGCCGAGGGCGTGCCGATGACAGACGACTTCAACGCGCTGCTGCTCGAGGGCTGCCGCCGCCTCGACGAGCGGCGCCGCGGCCGCGCGTCCGATACCTTCCAGGCCTGACGCGGCGCGGCCGCGCGCCCCGGCATCCCCACCCATCGCTCGCGAGTTATCATCGTGCCGCCCCGCCTCCGGGGCCGCGCATTCATCGATCAAGGAGCCGAACTCATGCCGACCAAGGTGATGATCATGGGGCTGGGGCCGATCGGGGCCGCCGTGGCCCGCCAGCTTCTCGCTCGCAGCAACTTCAAGCTCGTCGCCGCCGTGGACATCGACCCCGCCAAGGCGGGCAAGGACCTGGGCGAGGTGCTGGGCCTCCCGAAGAAGACCGGCGTCAAGGTGGCGACGGACGCCACGGCCGCGATCCGCAAGGCGAGGCCGCAGGCGGCGGTGCTCTGCACCAGCTCGAGCCTGAAGCGCGTCTGGCCGCAGCTCGAGAGCGTGATCAAGATGAAGCTGCCGATCGTCTCGACCACCGAGGAGCTCTCGTATCCCTGGCTCTCGAACCGCGCGCTCGCGCGCAAGATCGACGCCGCCGCGAGGAAGGCGAAGGTCGCGGTGGTCGGCACCGGCGTCAACCCCGGCTTCGCGATGGACGCGCTGCCGATCACGCTCACGGCGATCTGCGAGCGCGTGGACGCCGTGCGCGTCGAGCGCGTGCAGGACGCGCGCATCCGTCGGCTTCCGTTCCAGCAGAAGATCGGCTCGGGCCTGACGCCGGAGCAGTTCGCCGAGAAGGTCAAAGACCTGACCGTGCGCCACGTCGGCCTCACCGAGTCGGTGGCGATGATCGCGGACGCGCTCGGCTGGAAGCTGGACCGCGTGACGGACGAGATCCAGCCGAAGATCGCCCACACGCCCGTCGAGAGCCAGTTCCTGAAGGTGCCGGCCGGCCGCGTGTGCGGCATCGTGCAGGACGGTGTCGGCTTCGTCTCCGGCGAGCCGCGCATCACGCTGCACATGGAGGCCTACCTGGGCGCTCCCGAGACCTACGACCGCGTCGTGATCGGCGGCTCGCCGAGCCTCGACGTGAAGGCGCGCGGCGGCTACCACGGCGACGTCGCCACCGCCTCGATCACGGTCAACAGCATCCCGCGGGTGCTCGCGGCCGCGCCGGGGTTGCACACGATGCGCAGCCTCGCGCTGCCCTCGTTCGCCGGCGGGAAGTAGCGGGCCGCCATGGGGCGCCGCGACTTCCTGAAGGGGGCGGGTGCGGCCTCGCTCGCCGCGAGCGCACTGGCCTCGCCGAAGGCGGCGATCGCTTCCGTCGCGGCGCCGGAGGTCGTCCGCCCCCGGCGGCTCAAGCCGGGCGACCGCGTCGGGCTGGTGGCGCCCGCGTCGGCCAACTTCCGCTCGGTCGACGTCGAGATCGCCCAGGAGCTCGCGCGCGCCTTCTCGCTCGAGCCGCGGCTCGGCGCCCACGTGCGCGACCGCCACGGCTACCTGGCGGGGCGCGACGAGGACCGCGCGGCGGACGTGAACCGCTTCTTCGCCGACCCGCAGGTGAGCGCGATCTTCGCGATCCGCGGCGGCTGGGGCAGCGCGCGGATCCTGCCGCTGCTCGATTGGGACCGGGTGCGCCGCAACCCGAAGGTGGTCACCGGCTTCAGCGACGTGACGGGGCTGCACTGCGGGCTGCTGGCGCGCGCCGGCCTGGTCACGTTCCACGCCCCGACGGCGCTCAGCGACTGGCCGCCGTTCTCGGTCGACCTGTTCCGGCGGGTCGTGTTCGAGGGCGAAGCGGTGACGATGGCGAACCCGCCCGGCGAAGAGCCGCGGCTGGTGCAGCGCGAGAACCGCATCCGCACGATCGTGCCCGGCCGCGCGCGCGGCCGGCTGCTGGGCGGCAACCTCACGGTGCTCACCGCCCTCGTGGGCTCGCCCTACGTTCCCGCGTTCGACGGCGCGATCCTGTTCCTCGAGGACGTCAACGAGGAGATCTACCGGGTGGACCGCATGCTGACGCAGCTGAAGCTCGCCGGCATGCTCGGTCGCGTGCGCGGCTTCGTGTTCGGCTCCTGCAGCCAGTGCGACCCGGGCGAGGGCTACGGCTCGCTCACGCTCGAGGAGGTGCTCGACGAGCACGTCAAGCCGCTCGGGATCCCCGCGTACGAGGGCGCGATGATCGGCCACCAGGATCGACAGTTCACGGTCCCGGTCGGCGTCGAGGTCGAGCTCGACGCCTCCGCCGGCACGATCCGCATGCTCGAGCCCGCCGTACTCTGACGGAAGGGGTCAGGTCTTGAATCTTGACATTGCCGGCAACTCCCTTCGCTGAGCGTCGGTCCTCGCGCCTCGTCCGTCATTTGGGAGTCAGCCGCGCGTCGCGTTGCCCAGCCTCTCGAGCGCCGTTTGAGCCTTGCGTCAGCCTGCTGACCGTCGAGTAGTGCAGACCGAGGTGCTGAGCGATCTCCACCTGGGTGTACAGTCGCGAGCGGCTGAGCTCGCTGATACGCGCATTGCGCCGGCTTCGATCCTCGACGATGTCAGGGGGAAAGAGGTCGCTCAGGCTCTGGCGCCCGACGAAGCGCTCGTCCCGCGTCACCTCGCGCTCCTCGGCGGTCGCTGCCTGCAGCCCGCTGGCAACGCGCTCGACGAAAGCGTCCGAGCCGAGAAGCGTCCCCCGAAGCGCCTCCCAGGGTGAAGCTGCACCTCTACCCTGGCGCACGAACTCCAGGTACCGCGCGCGCGTCCCGAACGGGGCCACTACTGCCTCCGGCCGGAGCCAGGATGGTGCGGGGGCTAGCCCGAGCGTGGCGAGCAGGCTGGACCAGCGATAGTTCTCGGGCTTTTCGACCATCCCTGCGCGAACGGGGTTGAGCACGACGTAGCGGGCCAGCTCGAGCAGGTGAGACTCGCGCTCCACCAGGATCCCTTTGAAGCGCCCCTGGAAGACGTGGCCGACCCGGCCGTGGCGGCGGTTGAAGCGCTGCGTGTAGTCTCGATCGTCAAAGTAGATCGACGCGCGTGCGTTGCCGCGCGCGGTCAAGTGGTACAGGGCGCCGGGGAACTCGATGCGCAACGGTCTCGCCATGGCCTGATGCTAGACCCGGAGTGGGACAGGCCAGGACCGTTCAGGCCCCACCCGAGCGGGGCCTGATGCCAAGATTCAAGACCTGACCCCTCCGTGCTGCCGGAAGCCGGCGAGCTGCCAGGAGGCGACGCGGGCGCGGTTCTTCTCGTCGGTGAGGTCGAGCATCAGCGGCGTGACCGAGACGCGCTTCTCGCGCAGCACGGCGTTGCAGTCGCTGCCGGGGATGTCCTCGTGCTGGTACTCGTTGCCGCCGATCCAGAAGTAGGAGCGGCCGCGCGGGTCTTTCTTCTCGACGACCTCTGACCCATACGAGTGCTTGCCGAGGCGGGTGACCTCGTAGCCGTCCGGCTCGACGCCGGGCGGAACGTTGACGTTCAGCAGCAGGCCCTTCGGCAGCTCGCTCGCGAGCGCCGCCGCCGCGAGCGAGCGGGCGAAGCGCGCCGCGGGTGCGAAGTCGAAGACGCCCCAGCCCGCCAGGCTGAACGCGATCGCCGGGACGCCGATGATCGAGGCCTCCATCGCGGCGGCGATCGTGCCCGAGTAGGTGACGTCGTCCGCGAGGTTCGGCCCGTGGTTGATGCCGGAGACCATCAGCGCCGGCCGCCGGTCGCGCATCACGTGGTGGATGCCGAGCCAGGAGCAATCCGTCGGCGTGCCGTCGACCGCGTACCAGCGCGGCCGCACCTCGCGCAGCCGCAGCGGCCGGTGGATCGAGATCGCGTGCGAGGAGGCGCTCTGCTCCGCCTCGGGCGCCACCACCCAGACCTCGCCGAGCTCGTCCATCGCGGAGGCGAGGGCCTTGATGCCCTCGGATTGGAAGCCGTCGTCGTTCGAGACCAGGATCCGCGCTCTATCGCTCATCGGGGGGGCATCCTAACCCGTGCGCGTCTCCGCCGGGGCCGCGACTGGTCCGGAAAGAGGACGGTCGCAGGCCCGCTCCGCGGCCTGCCGCCGCCGTCTCGGCTCGAGCGAGCGCGCCCCGGAAGGGACTGGGCTCAATGGACTTCGGCACCCTCGCGACGCGGCGAGCGCCGCGCGGGAACGGCAATTGCTGTACCTCGATGCGGGAGGGCGGCATGGACGAGACGATCGCAGTCCGGCACTTCTGCCAGGCCGTTCGTTGCGGGCGCCCGTTCGCGGTCGTCTGCCGCCGCTCGGCGCACGACGTGCCGCTCCCGATGGCGGTGGCGTGCCCCCGCTGCGGACGCTGGGCGGTGGTGATGGTCCCCACCGGCGCGGTTCGCGAGACCGAGGGCTCCTACGTGCTCCCGATCGAGCCCCAGGTCGCCGCGCTCACCGTCTAGAGCCTCTCGCTCGCGCGTCGGGTACCATCCTCCTCGATGGGCCTGAGCCTCGTCGTGCTCGCCGCCGGCGTGGGCAGCCGCTACGGCGGCCCCAAGCAGATCGACCGCATCGGCCCGGGCGGCGGAACGCTCGTCGACTACGCGGTCTACGACGCGCGCCGCGCCGGCTTCGAGCGGGCGGTCCTGGTCGTGCGCGAGGGCAAGGAGGCCGAGATGCGCGAGGCCGTCGGCGACCGCATCGCGCGCCGGATGCCGCTCGAGTACGCCGTTCAGTCGAGCGCGCTCCCGGCGGGCTTCGTCGCGCCGCAGGGCCGCACCAAGCCCTGGGGCACAGGGCACGCGACGCTCGCCGCGGCGCACCACCTCGACGGCCCGTTCGCCGTGATCAACGCCGACGACTTCTACGGCGCCGCGAGCTACCGCGTGCTCGCCGACGCGCTGCGGCGGCCGGCCGCCGAGCACGCGCTCGTCGCCTTTCCGCTGGCCACGACGCTCAGCGCCGACGGTCCCGTGAGCCGCGGCGTGTGCACGGTCGACCCCGACGGCCACCTCGCATCGATCCGGGAGATCCTGAAGCTCGAGCGCGACGGCGACGGCGCGCGCTACCAGGACGGCGCGGGCGCGTGGCAGCACCTGGCCGGCGACACCCCCGTCTCGCTGAACTTCTGGGGATTCGGCCCGAGCGTGAAGGGCGCGCTCGCCGCGGGCTTCGAGCGCTTCCTGGCGAGGAGCGCGACGAGCGTCACGGCCGAGTACTACCTGCTGTCCGCCGTCCAGGAGCTGATCGACGCTGGCGCGGCGCGCGTGCGCGTCCTCGGCGGCGGCGGCCCGTGGGCGGGGCTCACCCACCCCGGCGACCGCCCCCGGCTCGTGGAGCTCGTCGCCGGGCTCACCGCTTCCGGCGCGTACCCCGCCGATCTCTGGGCGTGAGCGAGCGCCCGGAGCCGCGGGCATGAGCGCCCCCTCCATCGACGACGCGCGCACCGCGCTCGCGCGCTTCGCCGCCAACGGCTCGCTCGCCGCGCTCGAGCCCTTCACCCGCGGGCACATCAACCACTCGTGGGTGGCGCGCTTCGAGACGCACGGGCTGGTCCTCCGCTACCTGCTCCAGCAGATCAACAGCCACGTGTTCCGCCGGCCCGACCACGTGCTCCAGAACATGGAGCGTGTCACGACGCACGTCGCGACCCGGCTCGCGCGCGAAGGCAAGGCCGACGTGCAACGCCGCGTCCCGGGCCTGGTCCCAACGCGCGAGGGCGCGGGCTCCCACCTCGACGCGCGCGGCGAGACCTGGCGTCTGCTGCCCTGGATCGAGGGCACGCGCTGGGCGGAGCGCGCCCGGACGGCCGCGGACGCGCAGTCGACCGCGCACGCCTTCGGGCGCTTCCTGCGCCTGCTCGCCGACCTGCCCGCGCCCGCCCTGCACGCGACGATCCCGGGCTTTCACGACACGCAGGCGCGCGTCGCGGCGCTCGAGCGCGTGATCGCCGCCGATCCGGCCGGGCGCGGCGCCGGCTGCCGCGCCGAGATCGAGGCGCTGCTCGACCGGCGGCCGCTCGCCGCGGCGCTCGGAGCGCCGGCCGCCGGCGTCGCGGCGGAGCGGCCGGTCCACAACGACGCCAAGATCGCCAACGTGCTGTTCGACGCCGACAGCGGCGAGGCGCTCGCGGTGATCGACCTCGACACCACGATGCCCGGGCTCGCCGCGCACGACTTCGGCGACCTCGTGCGCTCGAGCGTGAGCGACAGCGCCGAGGACGAGCGCGAGCTCGCGCGCGTGAGCGTGCGCCGCGAGGTCTTCGAGGCGCTCGCCCGCGGCTTCCTCTCCGGCATCGGCGACGCGATCACGCCGGACGAGCGCGGCGTGCTGGTCACGGGCGCGCTCGTGATCGTCTACGAGCAGGCGGTGCGCTTCCTCGCGGACCACCTGGACGGGGACCGCTACTACCGCATCGCGCGCCCCGGTCACAACCTCGACCGCACGCGCGCGCAGCTGGCGCTGCTGGCCGCGCTCGAAACCGCCCACCCCGATCTCGAACGGATCGTGGCGCAGACCGCCTGAAGCCCGTCAGGTCCGATCCCAACAGTAAGGACGAGAGCGCCGCCACGGGCCGAAGACCACGGGTAGCGGCGGAACCGGAGGGCTCCCGGGACAGGTCTCCGTCGGGCCATCGGACCTGTCACGGGATCCCGGTCCGCCGCGGAGACGATGGCCCCCGCTACTGCCTTACCTTCGCCAGGAAAGCCGGGACGTCCTCGCTGGCGAGCGGCGGGCTCAGCAGGTAGCCCTGCAGGCCGGTGCAGCCCTTCGACTCCAGGAACGCGCGCTGCGCCTCGGTCTCGACGCCCTCCGCGACCACGTCGAGCCCGAGGCTCTTTCCGAGCGCGAGGATCGCTTCGACCTGCGCGGCCTGCTCGACGCCCTGCGGCAGCTCGGCGACCAACGAGCGGTCGATCTTGAGACGGCGAAAGCCGAGGTCTCGGATCCGGCGGATCGAGAAGTAGCCGGTGCCGAAGTCGTCGAGCGCGAGCTGCACGCCCAGCCGGCGCAGCTGGCGCAGCCGCTCGGTGACCTCCTCGCCCTCGGTCATCACGGACGCCTCGGTCAGGTCGAGCTCGAGCCGCGAGGCCTCGAGCGAGCTCGCCTCGAGCGCCGCGCGCACGGACTCGACCAGGTTCGGCTGCAGGAACTGGCGCGCCGAGAGGTTGACGACCACGCACACGTCGCGCTGCTCCAAAGACGCCGCGAAGCGGGTCGCCCCGCGCAGCACGCCGGCGCCGATCGGCAGCATCAGGCCGCTCTCCTCGGCCTGCGCGATGAACGAGGCGGGCGCCACCAGCCCGAGCTTGGGGTGGCGCCAGCGCAGCAGCGCCTCGAGCGAGGGCGCCTGGTCCTTGTGGAGCACCGGCAGGTAGACGATCTCGAACTCCTCGCGCTCGAGCGCGCTCCTCAGGCTGTCGAGCAGCAGCATGCGCTCGAGCGCGCGCTCGCTCATCTCGGCCGTGAAGAAGCGGTAGGTGTTCTTGCCTTCCTGCTTGGCGCGGTACATGGCGAGGTCGGCGTTGCGCAGCAGCGTGTCGGCGTCGGTGCCGTCCTCCGGGTAGACGCTGATGCCGGCGCTGGCGCTGAGCGTGACGTCGTGGTTGTCGGTGCGGCAGGGCCGCGCCAGGCGGTCGAGCAGCCCGCGCGCCACGAGCGCGGCGTCGTCGGCGCGCGCCAGGTTCTGCACCAGCACGGTGAACTCGTCGCCGCCGATGCGGGCCACCAGGTCGGAGCTGCGGGTGCCGGCGCGCAGCCGCTCGGCCATCGTCTGCAGCACGGTGTCGCCGGCGGCGTGGCCGAGACCGTCGTTGACGGCCTTGAAGCCGTCGAGGTCGAGGAACACGAGCGCGCTGCGGGTGCGCTGGCGGCCGGCGCGCGAGAGCGTGCGCTCGAGCGTGTCGAGGAAGAACGAGCGGTTCGGCAGGCCGGTCAGGCTGTCGTAGCGCGCGAAGCGCTGCAGGTCGGCCTCGGCCCGCTGCCGCTTCAGGAAGAGAGCGAGCAGGCTCGCCACGTCGGCGAGCGCCGTGACCCAGTCGAGCTCGCGCTCGCGCGCCCGCTCGCAGCGCACCTCGAGCACCCCGAGCACGCTGCCGCCCGCGCGCACCGGCACCGCGAGCTCGACGCCCGTGCCCGACACCGGAGGCCCCTCCCAGACGGCGACGCCCTCCTCGAGGCAGTGCCGGGCGAGCGCGTCGGCCGAGGCGCCCGGTGCCACCGCGTGAGCCGCGCCGGAAGAGGTCCCCGCGAGTGCCAGGGCCTTCGGCTCGCCCTCCAGCACCCACAGGCGCGCCTCGCTGCACTGCAGGCCGTGGACGAGCGCGTCCAGCACCGCCGGCGAGGCCTCCACCAGCGAGAGCGAGGCGGTGAGCGCCTGCGTCGCGCGCTGGCGGGCCACCGAAAGCCGCTCGATGCGCCGCCGCTCGCTCAGGTCGCGGATGTACGCGGACAGGATCACCCGGCCCTTGACGTAGGCCGGCACCACCACCACCTCGACCGGGATCAGCACGCCGTCCGAGCGCATCGCGGTCGCCTCGCGGCGGCGGCCCAGGTCGGGGCTGTCGCCGGTCACCACGAACTCGCGCAGCCGGCGGCGCATGTCGTCGCGCAGCGCCGGCGGCACGATCGTGTCCGCCACCTCGCGGCCGAGCACCTCCGAGCGGCTGTAGCCGAAGAGCCGGCGCGCCGCCGCGTTGAACTCGATGATGCGGCCCTCGTGGTCGGCGGTGAGGATGCAGTCGAGCGCCGAGTCGAGGATCAGCGCCTTGCGGATCTCGCTCGCGCGCAGCTCCTCCTCCCACTCGCGCGTCTCGCCGAACGAGCGCACCGTGAGCGCGAGCGCCGGCGCCCCCGGCCGCTCGGGCGTCGGCTCGGCGTCCACGAAGCCCGCGATTCGCTCGCGGGCGTCGCCGCGGTAGACGAGGAACTCGACGCCCACGCGGGCGAGCCCGTCCTCCTGCCCGGCGAGCCGCACCACCTGGCCGACCACGGCCACCGGGGCCGCCTCGCCCGGCAGGCTGAAGCTCAGCCCCACCTTCGTCCCGAGCTCGAGCTGCCGCGCCGTCTCGAGCAGCACGCCGCGGGCGCCGATGTTGACGACGGCGCCCTCGTCCTCGTCGGCGTCGCTCACGAAACGCGACCAGTCGCGCAGCCGCACCGGGATCCGGTGGCCGCGGCGGGCGGGGACGCTCAGCAGCTCCTCGAGCCGGCGGTCCCACAGGAACGGGTCGATCGGCACCGGGATCACGACGTTCGCGCCCGCGTCGCGCAGCTCGGTCTCGGAGTCCGGCCGCGGCGTGCGTGTGAGCACGACGATCGCGGTCGGCCGCGTGCCCTCGTTCTCGCGCAGCTGCTCGGTCAGGCTGCGCGCCTCGGGGGGCAGGAGATCCACGACCACCATGTGGGGCCGCAGGCGCTCGGCGGCCTCGAGCGCTTCGGCCACCGTGCCGACGTGCAGCCGGTCGATGTCCGGGCGCCCGAGAGCCGTGGCTGCGAGCTCGCCGGACAGGCTCTCCGGACCAACGACCAGAACCTTCAGCACCGGCCGAGAGTCTAGCACTTCGCCCCGGGGGGCCCGGGGGGGCGGGATGGCCCCCCGCATAGCAGTTTAGTGGGCCCATCCGGTTGGGGGGTTACGGGTACGTTACAG
>CAZMRX010000035.1:23987-24213 GCA_964568755.1 uncultured Acidobacteriota bacterium
TTCACGGGCCCCCGCCCCCACCCACACCCCCCACCCCCCCGCCCCCCTTCTCTCCCATGCGGCCGGGGGGGGGGGGGGGGGGGTTCCCCCCCCCCCGCTGAGCAGTTTCGTCGGCCCTTCCGTTGCTGTCTTTCCTGTTCCTTTCCTGTTCCCTCCTGTCCCTTCCTGTCCCTTCCTGCTCCTTCCTGCTCCTTCCTGCTCCTCCCTGCCCGTTCCTGCCCGTTCC
>CAZMRX010000036.1:0-19291 GCA_964568755.1 uncultured Acidobacteriota bacterium
ACGCGCGCGACGACATGCGCGTCGCGCGCACGCCCAGCGAGACCGTCCAGGTGCTCGAGGTGTTCGCCGGCCGGATCGCGGCCATGGGCCAGCGCGTCGACGGCCTGCTGGCGCTGCGCGACCGCGTCGAGGCGCTCTCCGAGCAGCTACGCGCCCTGCGCGAGGGGCTCGCCGCGAAGCCGCCCGAGCCCGAGGCGGCCCGCGCCGCCGAGCGCTCGGCGGCCGACGCGGCGTACACCGCGTTCGAGAATCGCTTTCGCGGCACGCGCGAGGAGCTGCGGGCGCGCCAGGCCGACTACGTGGAGCTGCTGCGGGGCCACGCGCCGGTCATCGACCTCGGCTGCGGCCGCGGCGAGCTGCTCGAGCTGCTGCGCGAGGCGGGTGTCGCGTCGAGCGGCGTCGAGAGCAACGCCAGCGCGGTCCAGGAGTGCCGAGCCAAGGGGCTGGACGTGGCCGAGGGCGACCTCGTCGAGTTCCTCGAGCGGCAGCCGCCGGGCGGCGCCGGGGCCGTCTTCGCGGCGCAGGTGGCCGAGCACCTCGAGCCCGGCCGGCTCGCGGCCCTGCTCGCGGCCGCGCACCGCTCGCTCGCCAGGGACGGGCTGCTGGTGCTCGAGACGGTGAACGTCGCCTCGACGCTCGCCTATCACGACGTGTTCCTGCGCGACCTGACCCACGTGCGGCCGCTGCACCCGGAGACGCTGCGCTTCATGGCCGCCGCCGCCGGCTTCTCCGAGGCGCGCATCGAGCTGCGCTCGCCGGTGCCGGACGACGTGCGGCTGCGGCTGCTGCCGGGCGGGGGCATGCCCCCGCCGGTCGTGAAGGTGATGAACGAGAACATCGAGCGCCTGAACGCGCTTCTGTTCGCTCCGCTCGACTACGCGTTGATCGCCAGGCGCTGAAGACACGCAGCCGGTGCGGCGGGCGACGGGCACTCAGAGTCGTCTCAGCCAGGCCGCCCCGAGGGCCACGGATAGCGGCGGATCCCGGTCCGCCGCGGAAGGCGAAGGCCGTGGGCGGCTCAGGCGGGCGGCTCCTGAGCTACGGTTTCCGCGCCAGCGCCACGGCGCTCGCGCCGATCGGGAAGCTGAGGCCGCGCCGGACGCACCAGGCTTCGACGCTCATCAGGCCGCCGAACACCCGCTCGAGCAAGGGTGGCAGGAAGCCGACGTCGGAGCCGTGGCGAGAGAGCAGCCGGTCGAGCGTGCGGCGCGCGAACAGCACCGGGACGAGCAGCGAGTTGCAGTAGGTCGAACGCTCGACAGTGAGCCCGGCACACGACAGCAGCGCCTTCAGCTCCCCGCGCGTGTAGCGCCGCCGCGTGAGCACCTCGGCGTCGTGCGCGCCGCGCAGCGCCTCGAGCGCCGGCACGCGCACGAGGAGCGCGCCGCCAGGCCGCAGCACGCGCGCCATCTCGGCGACCGCGGCGCGGTCATCCACGACCCAGTCGTGGTAGATCACGTCGAACGACGTGACGGCGTCGAACGCCGCGTCGGGGAACGGCAGGCGCAGCACCGAGCCGCGCACCGCGCGCACGCCGCGCTCGCGACAGAACGAGGTCGCGTCCTTCGAGAGGTCGATCCCGAGCGTCGCGCCGAAGCGGGCGAGCGCCACCAGGTTGAAGCCGGTCCCGCAGCCGGCGTCGAGCAGGCGCAGTCGCCCGCGGCCGCGCGCCCACGGCTCGAAGAGCGAAAGAGCCACCGCGCGCTGGCCGGCGTACCACCACTGCCGCTCCTCCGCCTCGAACATCCGGCGGTACTCGGCCGGCTTCACAGCCGCGTGGCGTCGGAGGTGAAGTAGTCGGTGACGCGGTCCAGGATCTCGTCGAGCCCGACCTTCGGCTCGTAGCCGGTGAGCGCGCGCAGCTTGCCGAGGTCGGGCACGCGGCGCGCCATGTCCTCGAAGCCTTCCTCGTAGGCCCGGTCGTACGGCACAAGCTCGATCGCGCTGCGCCCGCCGGTGCGCTGCTTCACGCGCCGCGCCAGCTCCAGGATCGTGATCTCCTCACGGTCGTTGCCGATGTTGAACACCTGGCCCACCGCGCGGTCGTCCTCGGCCAGCGCGACCAGCTGTCCGACGACGTCGCTCACATACGTGAAGCAGCGCGTCTGGGTGCCGTCGCCGAACACCGTGATCGCGTTGCCGAGCAGGCCCTGCTTGACGAAGTTCGGGATCACCATGCCGTAGCGGCCGGTCTGGCGCGGGCCGACGGTGTTGAAAAGGCGCGCCACCACCACCGGCAGGCGCTTCTCCTTGTGGTAGGCGAGCCCCAGGAACTCGTCGATCGCCTTGCTGCAGGCGTAGCTCCAGCGGCCCTTGGAGGTGGGCCCCATCACCAGGTCGCCGTCCTCGCGGAACGGCACCACGTTGGCCTTGCCGTACACCTCGGAGGTGGAGGTGAGCAGCACCTTCTTGTGCTTCTTGTTGGCGAGCTTCAGCACCATCTCGGTGCCGTGGACGTTGGTCTCGATGGTGTTGACCGGGCTCTCGACGATCAGCCGCACGCCCACGGCCGCCGCCAGGTGGAACACCACGTCCGCGCGGTCCACGAGCTCGGCCAGCATCGGCTCGTTGAGCACGCTGTCGATCGTGTAGCTGAAGCGCTGGTTCGTCTTCAGGTGCGCGATGTTGTCGATCGCGCCCGTCGACAGGTTGTCGACGACGTGGACCGAAGCGCCGCGCTCGAGCAGCGCTTCGCCCAGGTGGCTCCCCACGAAGCCCGCGCCGCCGGTGATCAGAGCCTTCATTCGAGCATGTCCTCCTTGATCGTCTCGTCGGCCTGGATCGGGCGCGCCGCGCGGCGGCCGATGATGCGGTGGGCCTCGGCCGGGGCCAGGCCGCGCTCGAAGCGCTCGTCGGTGCGCTTGTAGAGCAGCAGGTCGGCGGTCAGCACGTCGCCGCGGCCGATCAGCGAGGCGGCCACGATCGAGCGGCCGCGCGCGCTGGCGGTCGGTCGGGCGGTCTCCTGGCCGAAGCCGTCGCCGCGCGCGCGCTCGGCCTGGCGCAGCAGCTCGACCATTCGGTAGAACTCCTCCGGCGCGAGCGCTGCGGCGGCGTCGCGCCCCTTTCGGCTGCGATCGAGCGTGAGCCGCTTCTCCACCAGGTCAGCGCCGTGCGCGGCGGCGAGCGCGGGCGCCACCAGCGCGAAAGCCGAGGCGCCGTCGGTCGCGTCGAACAGGCCCACCGGGACGCGGTAACGCTCGCGGCCCACGGCGATGTCCGCGAGGCGCAGCTCCTCGGGGGCTGCCGGCGCGCTGAGCGGGCCCACCAGCAGGGCGGTGCCCGCGCCGCACTGGTCGAGCGCGGCCCGTACGCGCGCGTCCTCCCCGGTGCCCGCCCCGAGCAGCAGCGGGCGTCCTGCCTGGGCCAGCGCGCGCACCAGGTCGGGGTGGTCGAGGTCGGTGGGGTGCGTCTGGAACGCGTCGACGCCCGCGCCCACCGCCAGGTCGCGCGAGGCGGTGTCGAACGCCTCGGCCACGACCAGCAGGCCCGAGGCCTTGGCGGCCTCGAGCACCTTCTGCCACTCGCGCGGGTTGAGCTCGGCGGCCTCGAGCTCCTGGCGCTCGGGGTGCCGGCGCGCCACGAGCTCGCTGGCGCGGAACACCGGGAACGCGATCGCGTCGGCGCCCGCCTGGAAGGCGGCGTCGATCAGGCGCCGGGCGGCGTCCACCTTGCCCTCGTGCGAGGTCCCGACGTGGGCGACCACCAGGCACGGCTGCCCCTCGCCGAGCTGCCGGCCGCCGATGCCGAGCGTCGCCGCCTTCATGCGGCTCCCACCCTACCACGCCGGGCGCCTCGGCTCAGGCGCGGAACACTTCCGGCCCGGGCGCATCAGGGGCGCCGAAGCCGAGGGGGGCCATCAGGTTGCGGGTGTCGACCACCAGCTTGACCGAGCCGTAGAGCGAGGCGTGCTTGAAGTCCGAGTGCGCCGTCGAGACGAGCAGCACGTCGTGGCGGGCGAACTCCTCGGCGCTGCAGGGCACCGAGGCGAGCCCGATGTCGTGCTCGCGGCCGGCCTTGGCCACGGGGATGTAGGGGTCGCAGTACGCCACCTCGGCGCCCGCGGCGCGCAGGCGCTCGATGATCTCGAACGACGGCGACTCGCGGTCGTCGTCGATGTCGGCCTTGTAGCTGAGCCCCAGCACCAGCACCTTCGAGCCCTTGAGGCTGCGCGCGTGGCGGTTGAGCGCCCGGGCGGTGCGCTCGACCACGTGCTGGGGCATCGAGGTGTTGATCTCCCCGGCGAGCTCGATGAAGCGCGCCCAGACGCCGTGCTCGGCGGCTTTCCAGGTGAGGTAGAAGGGGTCGAGCGGGATGCAGTGGCCGCCGAGGCCCGGGCCCGGGTAGAAGGGCATGAAGCCGAAGGGCTTCGTCTTCGCCGCCTCGATCACCTCCCAGACGTTGATCCCCATCTGGTCGAGCACCAGCTTCATCTCGTTGGCGAGAGCGATGTTCACGGCCCGGAACACGTTCTCCAGGATCTTGGCGGCCTCCGCCACCTCCGGCGAGGAGACGGGCACCACCGTCTTGATCGCCGAGGCGTAGAGCGCGACCGCCACCTCCAGCGACGCCGGGTCGATCCCGCCCACCACCTTGGGGATCGTCTGCGTGTTGAAGCTGCGGTTGCCGGGGTCCTCCCGCTCGGGGGAGAAGGCGACGAACACGTCCGTGCCGCAGGCGAAGCCGCGCGCCTCGAAGCGCGGCAGCAGCTCCTCGCGGGTCGTGCCGGGGTAGGTGGTCGACTCGAGCACCACCAGCTGGCCGGGCCGCAGCCGCTTCGCGATCTCGTCGGCGGTCTGGCGCACGTACGACAGGTCGGGCTCGCGGTGGCGGCCGAGCGGCGTCGGCACGCACACCAGGATCGCGTCGCACTCGGAGAGGCGATCGAACGCCGTCGTGGCCTCGATCCGGCCGCGCTTGAAGGCCTGGGCCACGCGCTCCTTGCCGATGTGGCGAATGTACGACTCGCCGCGCTCGAGCGCCCGGGGCTTCTCCGGGTCGACGTCGAAGCCCGTCACCGGGAAGCCGCTCTCCTCGAACAGCAGCGCGAGCGGCAGCCCCACGTAGCCGAGGCCGATCACGCCGACCCGGGCCTGCTTGCTCTCGATCCGCGACCGGAGATCGCCGCTCTTCTCGCTCATGCCGTCGGGGATGCTAGCACTCCCGGGCCGCGGCGCGGACGGCCTCGACCACGCGCGCGGCGGCCGCGTCCTCGAGCTCGGGATACAGCGGCAGCGAGAGGATCTCGTCCGAGGCTCGCTCCACGACCGGCAGGTCCCCGCGCTTTCCTCCCAGGAAGGCGAAGGCGGGCTGCAGGTGCAGCGGGATCGGGTAGTGGATCAGGGTTCCGATCCCGCGCTGCTTGAGCGACTCCATGAGCGCGTCGCGGCGCGGGTGCCGCACGACGTAGAGGTGGTAGACCGTGCGCGCGTAGGCCTGCTCGCCGAGCGGACGGACGTCCGCGCCCGCGAGCTCGCGGTCGTAGAACGCCGCGAGCGCACGGCGCCGGTCCGTCCAGGCGTCGAGATGCGACAGGCCCACGCGAAGCAGTGCCGCCTGCAGCTCGTCGAGGCGGCTGTTCCAGCCCTCGCTCTCGTGGCGGTAGCGGTCGCGCTGACCGCCGTTCCTGAGCTGGCGCAGGAGCGCCGCCGTGGCGTCGTCGTTCACCAGCACCGCGCCGCCGTCTCCGAGCGCGCCCAGGTTCTTGGTCGGATAGAAAGAGAGCGCACCGATTCCGTGCTCCCCGGCGAGGGTGCCCACCGGCCGCCCGCGATAGCGGGCCCCGTGTGCCTGGCAGGCGTCCTCGACGAGGACCAGCCCCCGCTCGCGCGCGAGGTCCAGCAGCGGGTCCATGTCGGCCGGGTGGCCGTAGAGGTGCACCGGCAGCAGCGCCCTGGTGCGCGAGGTGATCGCGCGCGCGACCGCTGCCGGGTCGAGGTTGAGCGTCGCCGGGTCGACGTCCACGAACACCGGGCGCGCTCCCGCGTGCAGGATCGCGAGCGCCGAGAAGGCGGCCGAGATCGAGGTGGTCACCACCTCGTCGCCGGGGCCTATCCCGCGCGCGCGAAGCGCGAGGTGCAGCGCGTCGGTGCCGTTGCCGACCGCGACCGCGTGCCTGGCGCCGAGCGCGGCGGCCAGCTCGGCCTCGAAGGCCTCGCCCTCGGGGCCGAGCACGAACCAGCCGGAGTCGAGCACGCGCGCGAGCGCCGCGTCGAGCTCCGGCCGCAGCCGCGCGACCCGCGCGCGGAAGTCGACGAACGGCACCGGGCTGGGACTCACAGGTAGTGCTCCTTGTGCCGGCGGTAGTACTCGACGGTCTGCGCCAGCCCCTCGCGCAGGCCGAGCTTCGGGGCCCAGCCCAGCAGCTCGCGGGCGCGCGTGATGTCGGCGTAGAAGTCGCCGATGTCGATGCGCTTGCGCTCGGGCGGGAACGCCACGAGCTCGAAGGAGCCCCCGCCCGCCACCTCGAGCAGCAGCCGCACCAGGTCGACGAGCGAGACCGGGTGCTCGTCTCCCAGGTTCATCACCTGGCCGTTGGCCGCCTCGCTCGCCCCCGCGCGCAGGAACGCGTCCACCACGTCGTCGACGTGGTTGAAGTCGCGCTTCTGCAGCCCGTCGCCGAAGACCTGGATCGGCTCGCCGAGCGCGGCCTTCCTGACGAACCAGCCGATGAAGCCCTGGCGGTTGTGCCGGATCAGCTGGCGCGGGCCGTAGGTGTTGGTGAGCCGCAGCGACGAGGCGCGGATCCCGTACACCTGGTGGTAGACCAGGTGGTAGAACTCGCCCGAGATCTTGTTGATGCCGTTCACGTCCACCGGGCGCAGCAGGTGCTTCTCGTCCACCGGCAGGTAGAGCGGGCGGCCGTAGACCTGGCGCGTGCCGGCGTAGACCAGCTTGAGCTCGGGATTGCCCCGGCGCACCGCCTCGAGCAGCCGCAGCTGGCTGGTGCAGTTGATCTCGAGGTCGGTCACCGGGTCGCTCATCGAGTCGATGTGGCTCACCTGGCCGGCCAGGTTGAACAGCACCTCTTGGCCGCGCACCAGGTACTCCATGCCGTGGCCGCGCACGTCGGCGATGTTGATGCGGACCTTGTCCTCGTAGCCGTCGAGGTTGAACAGGTTGCCGCCGTAGTCGGGCAGCAGGCTGTCGACCGCGGTCACCGAAGCGCCCAGGTCGGCGAGCGTGCGGCACAGGTTGGACCCGATGAAGCCGAGCCCGCCCGTGACGAGCACCTTGCGGCCGCGATAATGGTCGCGCGGGTCGCTCACCGGCCAGCTTCGCGCGGTCGAGGCGAGTGCTCGGTGCCGGGCACGAGGTGCAGCCGCTTCACCACCAGCTCGACCCAGAGGCGGGAGAGGTCCACGAGCGTGCGCGCCACGCGCGGCAGGTTGAAGAACTGGCTCTTGCCGTAGCTCCGGTGGAAGTGGTGGACCGGGACCTCGGCGATCCGATAGCCGTGGTCCTGCACCTTCTTCATCAGCTCGACGCAGATGACGCCGGAGGAGCGGATCAGGCGCACCTTGTCGAAGACGCTGCGGCGCATCAGCCGGAAGTCGCAATCGACGTCGCGCATGCGCAGGCCGAACGCGAGCTTGACGAACCAGTGGTAGAGCCGGCCGATCACCACGCGGTGCAGCGGGTCGTTGCGCGAGATCTTGTAGCCGTTGACGAAGTCCACCTCGGGCGAGAAGGCCTGCCACAGCGCCCGCAGCTCGCGCGGGTCGTACTGCGCGTCGCCGTCGGTGTAGAACACCAGCTCCTTCGACGCCGTCTCGAACCCGGTCCGAAGCGCCCCGCCGTAGCCGCGGTTCTGCGGGTGATGGACCACCCTCAGCCAGGGGAAGCTCTTCGCCATCTCGTCGAGCAGCGCCCCGGTGTGGTCGGGGCTGCCGTCGTCGACCACGATCACCTCGTGGTCGTCGGTGAGGTCACGGGCCGTCATGTGCGCCACCAGCGCCAGGCTGGCGATGGTGCCGGCGTCGTTGTAGGCGGGGAAGAAGATGCTGAGGCCGGGCGTGGCTCTGCTCATGACACTCTGGCTCGTGCGAAACGGAGGACGCTAGCACGCGCGCTTCGCGGGGGTCAAACCGGCCGCCGCCCGCTCCACAGCGACCCGAGGACGAGGCCGAGCGTCGCGAGCGCGGCGAGCACCAGGCCGGCCAGGAGCCCGCGCGCGCGATGGGTGAGCACGATCCGGTGGGTACCCTCCTGGAGCACGATGCCGACGCGGTCGGCGTTCACCCGCAGCACCCGGGCCGGGACCCCGTCGACGCGCGCGCCGAAGCCCGCGTCGTAGCCCTCGCCGATCACGAGCAGCCCGGGTCCCGCTGCTCGCACCACGATGCGCCCGCCCGCCGCGCGCGCGACGTCCGCCGCCTGGGAGCGGCTGCCCGGCGGCAGCGCCACGCCACGCACGTCGGCTTCCGCCGCGATCGCCTCGCGCCGCGTGTCGACGCCGCGCCGCGTCGGCGCGCGCAGCACGTCGAGCACCCGCTGCGCGTCGGGCAGCCGCCGCAGCGACTCGACCACCCAGGCCGGACCGATCCCGCGCCGCACCTCGAACAGGCTCACGAGCGGCGTGCCGGCCGCCTCGGCCAGGCGCACCTCGTCGCTCACGAAGGCCGCGGCGGTCGAGAGCCCGGTGGCGCGCGAGCTCTCGGCGTCGAAGAGCCCGGCCCGCACCAGGCGCAGCGGCGGCGCGCCCGGCAAGGCCCGAAAGCGCAGCGAGCGGACCAAGAAGCGTCCCGGCAGCCGCAGCACCGCGAGGTACTGGTTGCCCGTCACGCCCTGGCCCGTCACGAAGCTCGCGTGGACCCTCGGGCGGGCGTGCGCGACCTTGCCCCGCAGGTCGGGGCGGTCCCAGGCCCACTCCGCCGTGTCGACGCCCGCGCGGATCGGCAGCCAGATCTCCCGTCCCGACGCGAGCCTGGCGACGCACTCGGCGACGATCTCGCCGTCGCGGACGCCCGTGGCGCCCGCCAGGAAGCTCAGCAGCCGCACCTCGGTGGCGCGCGTGATCGGCAGCGCGAACAGGTGCGGCCGCGGCGGCTCGAGCACCACGTCGAGCGCTTCGCCCAGCCCGTCCGCGTCCCCTGGTACCGCCAGCGTGTCCGTCGGCACCTGCACCCAGCGCACGCCCAGCAGCTCGAGCCGCGCGGGGTCGGTCTCGAACAGCTCGCGCGTGGCCGTGCCGTCCGAGCGCATGCCGCCCAGCGCCTGAAGGCGCGCCGCGGGCACCATCGGGTCGTACCCGTTGGCGTTGCGGTGCCCGGAGAGGCTCGCCAGGTTGGCCCAGCCGAGGTCGCGCGCGCGCGCGTGCGGCCACGCCGCGCTCAGCGAGAGCAGCCGCTCGTCGCCCCGCTCGCCCATCGCGCGGTCGAGCGCGGCCCGCGTCGGCGTCTTGTCGGTGAGCTCGGATGCGGTCGGCGCACCGGCCCAGGCCTTTCGCCCGAGCGGCTGCAGCAGGAACGAGACCACGAGCGGCAGCAGGAAGACGTGGGCGTAGACGGTGTCGCGCGAGCCCGCGAGCGCGAAGTGCAGCACCAGCGCGAGCGCCAGCAGCCCCACCGGGGCCTGCAGCTCCGGCGCGAGCGGTCCGGTGACCGTGGTGGCGATCGAGAGCGCCGCCGCCGCGAAGAGCGCGGCCACCAGCGCGAGGCTTCGCACCCTGCGACCGAGCGGCTCGCACCGGGCGCGCCACTGGGCGTCGAGCGCCAGCCCCGCGAGCACCGCGAGCGCCAGGTCGAAGGCGAGCGGCAGCGGACCGCCCACGTCCGGCCCCCCGCGCAGCGCGAACAGCACCAGCACCAGCGCCACCACGGCAAAGGCGGCGCGCAGCGCCGGCACGCCGCGCAGCAGCGGGACCGCGGACAAGGCGAAGATCGGCGCGGGCGAGTGCGAGACGTAGCGCACCACGAAGCCGGCGACGCCGGCGAGCGGCGCCGTCGCGCGATCGGCCGCCCCGGCCCCGCCCGGCGCCGACTCGGCAAGGGCCACGAGCGTGGGAACGAGCTGCGGCGCCGCGAGCAGGCATCCCGCGAGGACCGCCGTGAGCGTGCTCAGGATGCGCGGGGCGTCCGCTCCGTCGCCGCGCAGCAGCCGCGGCAGGAACGCGAGCGAGAGCCGGGCGCCCAGCAGCAGCGCCGCCGCGAGCGCGGCCGCCGCGGAGCCGCAGAGCAGCACGAGCGCCACCGCCGCGGCGAGGGCGAGCATCGCGGCGAGCTCGCGTCGCGGCCGCGCCAGCTGGTTCTCCGCGGCGAGCAGCACGAGCGGCAGCGCGGGCGCCGCGACGATCGTCGCGGTGTCGCCGAGATGGGCCACCAGATGCGGGCCGAGGGCGAAGCCGAGGCCGGTCGAGAGCGCCCCGACCGGAAGGGCCCCGAGCCGTCGGGCGTACAGGTAGGCGAGGGGTCCCGTGAGCGCGAGCGAGCCGAGCACCAGCAGCTGGAACGCGGTGAGCGGAGCAAGCGGAGCGAGCGCCAGCATCAACGGGTGCAGCGCCCCGGGCCGGTAGGAGGCGAGGAGCGGCGTGCCCGAGAAGACCGAGCCGTTCCAGGACGGCACCTCGCCGCGGCGCCACGCGCGGAACACCTCGCTGCGCAGCGGCAGGTGCAACGCCGCGCCGTCTCCCGGGGCGAGCATGCGACCCTCGCGCCAGGCGGGTGCGTAGGCGACGAGCGGCGCCGCGGCCAGGAGCAGGATCAGGAGAAGCTCGCGCCTCTCGCTCCGCATGGCGTGACCCTAGCACGCCGCTCGACGCCGGCGTGAGCGGCGCCTGCCGCGCTGCGGACGTCTAGGAGGCGCGCGCGGCGCGGGCCTCGCGCCGCCGGCAGACCGCCGCCAGGCAGCCCGAGTAGAAGCGGAACTGCGCGAGGTTGTCGAGCACGACCAGCCGGCTCCCGCGCGCGCCGCCGCGCGCGGCGGCGAGCGTGCCGACCGCGGCGAGCGCGCCCTTCGGCTCCGGGGCCGCGGGCGCGAGCACCGCTCCGAGCCGCGCGAAGCCGGAGTCGCTCGGAGCGTCGCCGGCCACCGCCTCCAGCCAGGCGTCGATCTCGAGCCTCACCGGGCCGCCCGCGGCGGAGCCGAGCTCGAAGTTGAGCGCGTCGATCTCCAGCGGGCGCGGCTCGGCGCGCCGATGCACGTGAACGCGGTAGCCCTCCTCGAGCCGCGCGGTCGCGATCCGCCGCCGCTCGGCTGGCGTCTGGTACTCGCGGGTGATCGGGCCGCGCACCACCAGCAGCGTCTCGCCCCGCGCGAGCGTCACGGGGCCCTCGCTGGTTCGCAGCAGCAGCTCGCCGCCGCGCGGCTCGCCGGCGAGGCACGGCAGCGGCGGCGTGCGCGCTTCGGCCTCCGGAACGAGCCAGGGCTCGACCGCATGCGCTCGCAGCCGCTCGGCCTCGGCGAGGGCGTCCTCGGGGGCCGCGGCTCGCACCAGGTGGAGGCCGCCTCGGCGCGCGAGCAGGGTCGCCTCGTAGCGCGACACGCCGAGCGCCTCGGCGAGTGCTTCGGGCTCGAGGCCCGCGAGCTCGAGCAGGACGAGCATGCGCGGCGCGCCCTGCGGCGGGGCGGCGGGCGTCGCGGGCTCGGCGCTGGCGACCGCGGCCGTCGCGGCGGTCGCGAGCGGGGCCCCGCAGTACAGGCACTGCGCCCGGGCCACCGCCACGCTCCGTCCGCACGCGGGGCAGCTCGGCATGCTTCGGGCTTCAGACGTTGAACTTGAACTCGATCACGTCGCCGTCCTGGACCAGGTAGTCGCGCCCCTCCAGCCGCAGCGTGCCCTTCTCGCGGCAGGCGGCGAGCGAGCCGGCCGCCACCAGGTCGGCGAACGCCACCACCTGCGCGCGGATGAAGCCGCGCTCGATGTCCGAGTGGATGGTGCCGGCGGCGATCTGGGCGCGCGTCCCACGCTTGATCGTCCAGGCCCGGCACTCGTCCTCGCCGGCGGTCAGGAACGAGACGAGCCCGAGCAGCTCGTAGGTGGAGCGGATCACGCGGTCGAGGCCGGGCTCGGCGAGCCCCAGGTCGTCGCGGAAGGCCTGCGCGTCCTCGGGTGCGAGCTCGGCCATCTCGGCCTCGATCGGCGCAGCGACCGCGCAGGCCGCGAGCCCCGGCTGGCTCGCGAAGGACTGGAGCCCCGAGCGCTCGAGCCAGGCCGCGGCCTGCTTGATGTCGGCCTCCCCCAGGTTGGCGACGAGCAGCATCGGCTTGCCGGACAGCAGCGCGTAGCCGCGCAGGCGCCCCTTCTCCTCCTCCGAGAGCTCGAGCTGGCGCAGCGGCTTCTCCGCCTCGAGCGCGTGCTTGAGGCGCTCGAAGATGGCGCGCTCGCTCACGTCCTCGGGCTTGTTCGCCTTCTTGATGTTGGCCTCGAGCCGCTCGAGCCGGCGCTCGACGGTCGCGAGGTCGGCGAGGATCAACTCGAGCTCGAGCATCTTCGCGTCGCGCAGCGGGTCAACGCTGCCGTCGGGATGCGGCACGCTCTCCGCCTCGAACGCCCGCACCACGTGGACGAGCGCGTCCACGCCGCGCAGCGCCGGCAGGTCCACGAGCGCCGAGCCCTCGCCCTTGGCGACGCCGGGCACGTCGACGTACTCGACGGTGGCGAGCGTGCGCTTCTTCGGCAGGAAGATCTGCGCCAGCCGCTCGACGCGCGGGTCGGGGACGCGCGCGATCCCGAGGCGCGCCTCGGGGCGTCCTCCGGGCAGCGCGGCCGGGGTTCCGGTGAGGAGCTGGAAGAGAGTGCTCTTGCCCGCGAGCGAGAGGCCCAGGATGCCGGCTTTCATCCGTCGATTATAGGCGGTGTAGAATCTCGCCTCGGCGATGCTGCCCGCCCTCGTCTGTCTCGCGCTACTGGCGGGTCCTGCGCAGCCGGGCCAAGGCGTCCCCTCGCCGCCGCCCCCGGGCGAGGGCCCCGTCATCCTGTTCCTGGTGGACAACTCCGCCTCGCTGCCGCCGCTCGACCCCGAGGCCGAGCGCGTGCAGGCGCTCGAGAAGATGTTCGGCTTCCTGAAGGGGCAGCGCTACCGGCTGATCCTGTTCGGCGCCAAGAGCGAGATCTACGTCGACGACGTCTCGCGCTACCGCAACGACGGGCAGTGGACGGACTTCTACCACGCGTTCGCCAAGGCCCGCGAGCTGGCTCAGGGCTACCCGAAGGGCACCGAGTTCAAGCTCGTGCTCGTCACGGACGCGATCGTGGACCCCGACCCGAAGGACTGGAGCGACGTGCCGCCGGGCTGGGAGCCGCGCGGCCACTCGATGCGCAAGACGGTCGAGATGGTGCGCGAGATGCAGATCCCGCTCTACGTCATGCTGATCGGCGACCCGGCGGGCGAGGTGACGGGCCGCGACCGCGAGCAGTCCCCCGGCTTCGTGCTGGACCTGGTCCAGGCCGCCAACGGCGCCGCCGCGGCGCCGCTGGCGCAGACCGTCGCCGCGTTCTTCAAGGACGACGGCATGCTGCTGCGCAAGTTCGTGTACCGCGTCGCCCCCGACGAGGGGCTCGCGAAGATCGAGCCGGTCGTGAGGCGCATCACCGCCCCGCCGCAGGCCGGGATCGAGTTCAAGATCTTCGGCTACTTCGTGCTGCCGTTGCTTCTGATCCTGGTGGCGCTGCTGGGGCTGCTGGTGCGCTCGTTCCCTGGCCCCGGCGACCTCGAGGTCGTCGAGCTGGCGGTCGACAAGCCCGTGCACGTCACCACCGACAAGATCCACCGGGCTCCCGACGGCACCTGGTCGGCCCAGGGGCTCTCGCTGGTGGAGGACCCGCGCACGGCCGCCGCCAGCTTCACGCTGCAGGCGCGCGAGCCCGACCTCAGCGGCCTCGGCCTCGACACCGCCGGGCTCGATCCCCGCGACGCCGCGCTGCTGCGAACCGACCTCGACGGGGTGCGCCGGGCGCTGGAGGCCGCCACCGACTCCGGCACGCGCGAGGACAAGATCCACGCGCTCAACCTCGACTACGCCGCCCGCGGCCTCGACTCGCGCGAGGCCGAGCGGGTGCTGCTGACGTCCACGGCCGAGCGCGCGCGCATCCCCGCGCTCGACTTCGTGCGGGCCAAGACCCACCTCGCGTTCAACGAAGGCCTGCGCCAGCGGCTCTTCGAGCCGCGCGTCCAGCTGGCGACCTACGGCAAGGACGCCGCGCGCCAGGAGCTGGCGCTGGGCGCAACGCTCCGGATCGGTCGCTACGGCTTCGTGGTGCGCGAGCTCGGGAAGGGCGGCCGCAAGGACATGCGCCTCGTGCTCTACTACGACCGGGTGCCCTCGCTGCTCGGCCTCAAGACGATCCTGCCGGACGTGTTCCAGCGGGCGTTCCGCTTCCGCCGCAGCCGCCAGCGCGTGGTGAGCTGAGGACGCGCATGAGCGGCCGCATCCTGACCGCCGGGGTCGACGCGCGCGAGCTGCGGCTCGAGGTGCGCTTCCTGCAGCGCGAGCCGGACCTGGTGCAGGAGGCGCTGTCGGCGCGCGAGCTGTTCGACGAGCTGACCAGGGACGGCGCGCGGCTGGTCGTGCTCGGCCCGCGGCTTCCCGACGTGCCGCTGGTCGAGACGATCCAGAAGATCCGGGAGGGCTCGGCCAGCCGCCGCGTCTCGATCCTGGTGATGATCCCGGCCTCGGAGCCGCCGGGCACCGAGGGCGTCGTGCTCGGCGCCGGCGCCAACGCGGCGCTGCGGCGGCCGCTCGACCGCTTCGTGCTCGAGAGCTGGGTCTCGAAGCTCGTCGACGTGCCGAACCGCGTGCTCGCGCGCATCCCGGTCCACGTCCAGGTGGTCGGCAGCCGCCACGGCGCGCCCGGGGAGCACTTCTACGGCTTGAGCCGCAACCTGAGCGTGCACGGCATGCTGCTCGCGAGCCCGGTGCGGATCGAGGCGCAGGACCTCGACCTGGAGATCGACCTGCCCGAGTCCGAGGGGCGCGTGCGGGTGCTCGGGCGCGTCGCGCGCGAGGCGCCCGAGGTCGGCTGGCCGTACGTGGGGTACGGGATCGAGTTCCTGTTCCTGCCCGAGGCGGCGCAGCGCGTGATCGACCGCATGGTGCGGCGCGAGGCCCCGCGCGAGCCGCCGCGCAGCCTGTGGGCGCCCGGCGCGATCCAGTCCACGGTGCGCCGTGACGACTGGATCTACGAGATCACCGAGCCGTTCCGCACCGAGAGCGGCTTCCTGGTGGAGATCCGCCGCGCCCCCCGCGAGGGCTGGCGCCCCGGCCGCGCGAGCCCGTTCTACGTGGTCGAGGACAGCTCGCCGGATGCGGCGCTCGAGTCCGCCCGCGAGTTCGTGCAGCGCCACGGCTAGCCTCACCCCGGGAGTTTCCGTCCTGCTGCCCGTTCGCGACGCGGGCGAGGCGCTCTCGGCCTGTCTCGACTCGCTCGCCGCGCAGAGCCTCGCCGATCACGAGGTGATCGCGGTCGACGACGGCTCGTCCGACGCGAGCGGCGAGCGCCTCCGCGAGCGCGCGGCCCGCGACCCGCGGCTGCGCGTCCTGCGCACGCGGGCGCGCGGCATCGTTGCCGCGCTCAACCTCGCGCTCGCGCAGGCGCGCGCCGAGGTCGTCGCTCGAATGGACGCGGACGACGTGGCGCACGTCGAGCGACTGCGGCTCCAGGCCGAGCGTCTCGCCCGCGACGCCGAGGTCGACGTGCTGGGCTGCCGCGTCGCGCCCGGGGCGCGCGCCGGCCGGGGAATGCGGGACTACGTGGACTGGGTGAACGGCCTCGCCGACCACGACGCCATGGCGAAGGCGCGCTACGTCGAGTCGCCGATCGTCCATCCCTCCGTCGCCATGCGGACGCGGGCGTTGCGCGGCCTCGGAGGCTATCGCGACTTCGACGGGCCCGAGGACTACGACCTCTGGCTGCGGGCGTTCGATGCCGGGCTGCGCTTCGCCAAGCTCCCCGAGGTGCTGCTCGAGTGGCGCGACTCCCCCGGCCGGCTCACGCGCACGGACCCGCGCTACTCGCCGCGCGCCTTCGCCCGCCTGAAGGCCGCGTCGCTCGCCCGTGGCGCACTCGCCGGACGCGCCGCGGTCGTGTGGGGCGCTGGGCCGATCGGGAAAGCCTTCGCGCGAGCGCTCGCGGACGCGGGGCTGCGTGTCGAAGCGTTCCTGGAGGTCGACCGGCGCAAGATCGGCCAGCGCATCCACGGCGTGCCGGTGGCGAGCGTCGGCGAGGCCCGGCGCTTCCGAGGCGCCCTGCACCTCGGCGCCGTCGGGCAGAAGGGCGCGCGGGAGCGGATGCGCGAGGAAGCCCTCCACCTCGGCCTGGTCGAGGGTCGCGACTTCCTCGCCGTCGCGTAGCCCGCGCGGCGCGCCCACGCCGGGCTCTCGCGGTCGCTCGCTATAATCGTCGGGAGATGCGGGCACAGACGAGCCGAGCGCGCGCCCTCGTGTCCGTGGCGGTCGTCGCCCTCGCCCTGGTGTCCGAGGCCTCGGCCGCGAAGAAGGCCGCTCCGCCGCCGCCGGCCCGCATCGAGCTGTTGGCGCGGCTCGTCGCGCTGGAGGACCAGCGCAGCACCGGCGGCGACGAGCTCGCACGCCTGTTGCGCCACCCGGACCGCGGCGTGAGGCGGCGCGCGGCGCTGGCGGCCGGGCGGATCGCGGCCCCCGAGCTGGTCGCTCCGCTCGTCGAGCTGATGAACGACCAGGAGCTCGAGGTGCGCCGGATGGCCGCCTTCGCGCTCGGCCTCGCGGCGAGCCCGCTCGCGGTCGACCGACTGATCGCCGCGCTCCGGGACGCGGACGGCCAGGTGCGGGCGCGCTCGGCCGAGGCGCTCGGCCGGATCGGCGACGCGCGCGCGGCCATGCCGATCGCGCGGCTGCTGGTCGATGCGCTGCCCAAGACGATCGACCGCATGACCGTGCGCGGCGACGACCCGCGCGACCCGGCGGCGCAGTGGAGCGAGCAGCGCCTGGCGCTCGTCGCGCTCGCCCGGCTCAAGGACGTCGCGGCGGCACGCCACGCGCTCCTCGACGGCGCGCGGCCGCGCTTCGACTGGTGGGCGTCGACCTGGGTGGCGATGCGGCTCGAGAGCCCCGAGCTCGCGCCCGTGCTTCGCGCCGCGGTCGCCTCGGACGAGCCGCTGCAGCGCGCTCTCGCGGCGCGCGGGCTGGGGGCGCTCGGCGACGCCACGGCCGTCCCGCTGCTGCTGCCGCTCGCGCGCGACCCCGACGAGATCGTCGCGATGCAGGCGCTGCGCGCGCTCGGCGCCCTCGGCGACGCGCGCGGCCGCGCCCCCGCCACGGCCGCGCTCGACGCGCCCTCCGACGTGGTGCGACGCGAGGCGCTGCGAACGCTCGCGCTGCTGCCGCCGGACGCCGCCCTGGGCGAGCGCCTGGTGCAGCAGGTGAGCGCGCGCGATCCCTGGATCCGAGCAGCCGCGCTCGAGGCCCTCGCGGCGAACGATCGCGAGGACTTCGCGCTCGTGCTGTCGGGGATGGACCCCGACCGGGACTTCCGGGTGCGCGCCGCGCTCGCGGGCGCGCTCGGTCGTGGCAAGGGCGAGATGGGCGTGGGCATCCTGCACGCGATGCTGCGCGACGAGGATCCGCGCGTGGTCGCGGCCGTGCTCGGCGCTCTCGCCGCGGCGCGAGGAAAGGACTCGCTCGACACGCAGCGCCGGCACCTGGAGCACCCCGACCTGGGCGTGCGCGTGGCGGCTGCCGAGGCCGTGTCGGGACTCTCCCCGGCGGGGATGTCGGAGCCGCTGCTCTCGGCCTGGCGCCGCGGCCTGGGCGACGGCGAGGGCGAGCTCGAGGCGCGGCTCGCGGCAGTGACGGCGCTCGCCGCGCAGAAAGACGACGCCGCGCGCGCGGGCCTCGCCGAGGTGGCGCGTCGCGACCCGGCCCGCGCGGTGCGCGCCCGCGCGGCGGCGCTCGTCAAGGCGATAGGCGGCGAGCCGATCGACCCGGGGCCGCAGCAGGTCCTTCGCCCGCTGCTCGACTATCGCGTGGCGATGGCGCCCTACGACCCGCGGCCGGGCGTGCCGCTCTACACCCCGCGCGCGTTCCTGAAGACGCGCCACGGCACGATCGAGATCCACCTGGACGTGGTGGAGGCGCCGCTCACCACCGCGTCGTTCCTGTCGCTGGCGCGGCGCGGCTTCTACGACGGCCTCGGATTCCACCGCGTCGAGCCGGGCTTCGTCGTGCAGGCCGGCTGTCCCCGCGGCGACGGCAACGGCGGCCCCGGCTACGCGCTGCGCTGCGAGATCACGCGCCGCGCCTACGGTCGCGGCGCGGTGGGCATGGCGCTCTCGGGCAAGGACACGGGCGGCAGCCAGTTCTTCATCACGCTGCAGCCGCAGCCCCACCTCGACGGGGGCTACACCCTGTTCGGCCAGGTCGAGGCCGGCATGGACGTCGTCGAGCGGATCCGGCCGGGCGACGTGATCGAGCGGGTCACGCTGTGGACCGGCGAGTAGCGGACGGCTCCGCCGCGAGCGTCCGGCTCGTGGCGCTCGACATCGACGGCACGCTGCTGCGCAGCGACCGCACGCTGTCGCCGCGCACGCGCCAGTCGATCGCACGGGCGCGCGCGCAGGGCGTCCGGGTAGTGCTGGTCACGGGCCGTCGCTACCCCTCGGCCCGGCGCATCGCCGACGACCTGGGCGAGGGACTTCCGCTCGTCGTGCACAACGGCGCGATCGTGGTGGAGGCCGGACGCATCGTCCGCTGTCGGCCGCTCGCGCGCGACGTGGCGGCGCGCGCGATCCAGGAGGGCCGCGCGCGAGGGGTGGAGCCGATCCTCCACTGCGGCGGTTCCGGCGAAGGCTGGCTCTTCATCGACGCTCGCGCGCGTCCCGTGGGGCTGGTCGGCTACTACCTGGAGCGTGCGCAGCGCGAGGTCCGTCCGGTCGAGGACGTGCTCGAGGCGCTCGCGCGCGAGGAGCCGATCCAGGTGATGTTCGGCGGCCCGCTCGTGGAGATGGAAGACCTGCTGGGAGCGCTCGCCGGTGCGCTCGGGGGCTCGGCGCGGATCGAGCGTACGGTCTACCCGGCCACCGGCTTCGCGCTCGTGGACGTGCTCGATCCCAGCGTCGGCAAGGCCGATGCGCTCGCGTTCCTCCAGGAGCGCTGGGGCATCACGGCCGGGGAGACGCTCGCGATCGGGGACAACTGGAACGACCGCGCGATGCTCGAGTCCGCTGGCCGCGGCCTGCTCATGGGCAATGCCCCGCGAGAGCTCCTGCAGCTCGGTCTCTCGGTGCTACCGACGAACGACGAGGACGGCGTCGCCCACGCGATCGAGACCCACATCCTCGGCTAGCAGCCAACGGGATTCACTCCCGCGTAGCGGAGGGGG
>CAZMRX010000036.1:19391-24094 GCA_964568755.1 uncultured Acidobacteriota bacterium
TCCCGCGTAGCGGAGGGGGAGTCTGAGGGGTGCGGCACAGCACCCCTCAGGTCAAAAACAGACAAAAAAGTGGGGGGCGAGAGCGACTCTCGACCCCCCCAACGTCCCCGGGGCTCTTACTTCTTCTTCTTCGAAGCCTTCTTCTTGGCAGCCTTCTTCTTCGCCGGCATTGAGGTAATCCCCCCTTTCAGTCCAGGGATGGACAAACGTGACCCCTCGCCCACCTGTCGGGTCTTAGCGAGCCACGCATACTACCGGTAGGGTAGGAACGCCTCCGATCCTTGTCAAGGGAATTCTGAGCGATCCGCGCTCCGATGCTCCATGGGTGGAGCAGCTTAGGCTGTGCACGTCGGTGTGGAAATCGCTCAAGACAGCTCCAGGAGCCGCTTTCAGCGCTCACTCGTCGCGAACCCACTGTCCGTCCGGGTCTTCCGCCCCGGGCGACGAAAATGTGGGAGGTGGCCCGAACCCGTGGGTCCTTATATGCTATTTTGAATACTCAACCCGGCTGCGCGCACCGGAGACGCGTGGCGTCAGCCGCCGTAGTGCGTGCTGAGGCGCGCGCGCGCCTGGTGTCGCTCGAGGCCGAGCGCGACCAGCCGCGCGAGCAGGTCCGGATACGAGATCCCGCTCGCCTCCCACAGCTTCGGGTACATGCTGATCGAGGTGAAGCCCGGGATGGTGTTGATCTCGTTCAGCAGCAGGCGGCCGCTGCCGCGCTCGATGAAGCAGTCGACGCGGGCGTAACCCGCGGCGTCGACCGCGCGAAACGCGGCCCGGCCCAGCTCCTGGACCGCCGCCGTGAGCGCTTCGTCGATGCGGGCGGGGATCACGAGCTCGGTCCGGCTGTCGGCGGCGTACTTCGAGTCGTAATCGTAGAACTCGCGGTCGGGCACGATCTCGCCGGGCAGCGACGCTTCGGGCTCGTCGTTGCCGAGGATCGACACCTCGATCTCGCGCACGTCGTGCCCGCGCTCGACCACCACCTTTCGGTCGTAGGAGAACGCGAGCGCGAGCGCCGGCGCGAGCGCCTCCCGGTTCTTCACCTTGCTCACCGCCACGCTCGAGCCGAGGTTCGCCGGCTTGACGAACAGCGGCAGCCCGAGCGCGTCGACGAGGCGCGCCTCCGCCGCGGCGTCGTGCTTCGCGAGCACCCGGTGCTCCACCTGCGGCAGGCCCGCCTGGGCGAACAGCGACTTCATGATCGCCTTGTCCATCGCGGCGGCCGAGGCCGCGACGCCGGCGCCAACGTAGGGGACGCCCGCCAGCTCGAGGAGGCCCTGCATCGTCCCGTCCTCGCCGTAGGTGCCGTGCAGCACCGGAAAGTAGACGTCGGGCCGCGCGAGCTCGCGCGCGTCCGACAGCCGCCGGAGGCGTCCGCCGTCCTGCGGCGAAGCCGCCAGGAACACGGGCTCGCCGCCCGCGGGGAGCGGCGCGGACCCCTGCTGCAGCAGCCAGCCGCCCTCCTTGGACACCAGCACCGGCAGCACGTCGTGGCGCGCCGCGAGCCCGAGGGCGACCGAGGCGGCCGAGCGCAGGCTGACCTCGTGCTCCCCCGAGCGGCCGCCGAAGAGCAGCGCGACCTTGAGCCGGGCGTTCACGGGGTCAAAGTCTATACTCGCTTCCCGATGTCCGGATTCTCCTTCACGCTCGAGGCGCGCGACGGACGCGCCCGCGCCGCCCGGCTCGAGACGCCGCACGGGCAGGTGCTCACGCCCGTGTTCATGCCGGTGGGCACCGCCGGCGCCGTGAAGGCGGTGCGCCACCGCGACCTCGAGGAGATCGGCGCGCGGATCCTGCTCGCGAACACCTACCACCTGATGCTGCGCCCGGGCGACGCGCTCGTGGCGGGGCTCGGCGGACTGCACGGCTTCACGGGATGGCAGGGCCCGTTCCTCACCGACAGCGGCGGCTACCAGGTGTTCTCGCTCGCCGCGCTGCGGCGAACGAGCGAGGAAGGCGTCCGCTTTCAGAGCCACCTCGACGGCTCGGCGCACCTGCTCTCGCCGGAGCGCTCGATCGCGATCCAGCAGAACCTCGGGGCCGACATCGCGATGGCCTTCGACGAGTGCCCTCCGGGAGACGCCCCGCGCGAGGCGGTCGCCGAGGCGACCGCGCGCACCACGCGCTGGGCCGAGCGCAGCCGCACGGCGCACACGCGCGCGGACCAGTGGCTGTTCGGGATCGTGCAGGGCGGGGTCCACCTCGACCTGCGCGAGGAGAGCGCCCGCGCGCTCGTCGCGATCGGCTTTCCGGGCTACGCGGTCGGGGGCCTGTCGGTCGGGGAGCCGAAGCCGGGGCGCGACCGGGTGCTCGAGCACCTCGACCCGGTCCTGCCCGAGGACCGGCCCCGCTACCTGATGGGGGTCGGCACGCCCCAGGACCTGATCGAGGGCGTGGCGCGCGGCATCGACATGTTCGATTGCGTGATGCCGACGCGCAACGCCAGGAACGGCCAGCTGTTCACGAGCCGGGGGCGGATCTCGATCCGAAACGCCCGCTACCGCGACGACCCCCGGCCGCCCGACCCGGACTGCCAGTGCCCCACGTGCCGGAGCACGAGCCGCGCCTACCTGCGCCACCTCCACCAGGCGGGCGAGATGACCGCCGCGACGCTGATGAGCGTCCACAACCTCTTCTACTACCTTGACATGATGGGGGCGATGCGGCAGAGTATCCTTTTGGGTCGTTTCGAAGGCTGGCGCGGGGAAACGCTGCGCCGCCTCGAGGCCGCCGATCAGGACGGGTCGTAGCGCGACGGTGCTCGTGATCCCCCGCCCTAGACCCTAGAAGCGAGAGAAAGCCCGGACAACCATGGCCGACACAGGAACCCTGCTCGCGCTCGCCGGGCCCGCCCGCCCGGGCGAGCCCAACCCGCTCGCCAGCCTCGTGATGATGGGGCTGATCTTCGCCATCTTCTACTTCGTGCTGATCCTGCCGATGCGCCGGAAGCAGAAGAAGCTCGAGGAGCTGGTGAAGGGCCTGAAGAGCGGCGACCGCGTGGTGCTGAGCTCCGGGATCTTCGGCACCATCACGGGCACCGAGGACGACGCCTTTCTCATGCGCGTCGACGACAAGACCAGGATCAAGGTCCTGAAGAGCGCCGTGGCCGGCCTGCAGGCGCCTTCGACCGATAAGACGGAGAAGTGATGCCCCCCGCCCTGCAGAACCCGATCACGCTCTGGCTGCTGCTGACGGCAGTCCTCGCCGGCCTCGTCTACGCCTTCATGCGCGAGGAGCTGCGCGTCAAGGCGATCGGCTACGGCGCGTTCCTGCTCGCCTGTGCCGTCGCGGTCTGGCCGCCCTACGAGCGGGCCGGCACGCCCGGCAAGATCCACCTCGGCCTCGACCTGCGCGGCGGGATCCACCTGGTGCTGCAGGTGGTCGTCGACGACGCGCTCAACGCCACCGTGGACGACGCGGTCGCCACCACGCGCGACCAGGCCACGCGCAAGGGCATCCAGATCGGCCCCGTCTCGCGCCTGTCGCCCACGTCCTTCGGCGTCGAGGGCACCGAGCCCGCGCGCGTCAAGGACATGCGCGACCTGCTGCGCGACTTCTTCCGTGCCGGCTGGGAGGTGCGCGACTCGGGCGAGGGCGGCTTCAAGGTCGAGATGACGGACCTCTACCAGCGCCAGCTCAAGGACCAGACGGTGCAGGAGGTGATCCGCACGCTGGAGCGGCGCGTGAACGCGCTCGGCGTCGCCGAGCCCCTGATCGCGGCGCAGGGCGCCCGCGGCGACCAGATCCTGGTGCAGCTGCCGGGCGTGACCGACGTCGACCAGGCCAAGCGGGTGATCAAGACCACCGCCCAGCTCTCGCTCAAGCTGGTCGAGACGGAAGCCTCGACGCGCGAGACGCTGCTCGCGGGCAGCGGGGGCCGCGTGCCCGACAGCATGGAGGTGCTCTCGGGCCAGGGCGACACGCCGGGCGAGCCCGTCTACTACCTGCTGCGCCGGGAAGCCATGATCACCGGGCGTGACCTCAAGAGCGCGCGGGTGCAGAACAACCCCGAGACCAACACGCCCGAGGTGGGCTTCTCGCTGAAGGCCACCGCGATCGACAAGTTCGCGCGCGAAACGGGACGGAACCTGAACCGCAAGCTGGCGATCGTGCTCGACGACAGCGTGATCTCCGCCCCCGTGATCCAGAGCAAGCTGGGCGGCGAGAACCGCATCACCTCGCGCTTCACGACCCAGGAGGCCGACGAGCTCGCCAAGGTGCTGAAGGCGGGGGCGCTGCCGGCATCGCTGCGCTACCTGCAGGAGCTCACCGTGGGCGCCTCGCTCGGCCGCGACTCGATCCGCGACGGCGTGCGCGCCTCGGCCGCGGCGATGGCGTTCATCACCATCTTCATGCTGTTCTACTACCGGCTCTCGGGCGTGAACGCGGTGGTGGCGCTGGCGGCGAACATGCTGATCCTGCTCGCGGCGATGGCCTACACGGACGCGACGCTGACGCTGCCCGGAATCGCCGGAATCATCCTGACGGTCGGCGTGGGCGTCGACACCAACGTGCTGGTGTTCGAGCGCATCCGCGAAGAGCTGCGCAACGGCAAGACCGTGAAGGCGGCGATCCAGAACGGCTTCGAGCGGGTCTGGATCACGATCCTGGACACCCACGCCACCGCCCTGATCGCCGCGGCCTTCCTGTTCCAGTTCGGCACCGGCCCGATCAAGGGCTTCGCGGTCACCCTGGTGATG
>CAZMRX010000037.1:0-13813 GCA_964568755.1 uncultured Acidobacteriota bacterium
ACGACGACGGCGTCGAGTACTTCGACGAGCCGCAGGAGATCCGCCAGACGATCGTGAAGATCATCATGGACGAGATGAAGAACGACGAGGCGATCGACGCGCTCGTGCGCAAGAAGCTCGAGACGCAGAAGCGGATCGTCGAGGGCTCGGACGAGTGGGACGTGCTCTACCGCAAGTACTACGAGGAAGAGACCGCCCGCCACCGCAAGGTGATGCCCTGACCCGGATCATTCACGAGGCCGCCCGACCTTCCGAGTGAAGGATCCGTTCTGGACCGTGCCGTTCGCCTCATGGTCGGCTCGCGGAAATGAACCCGGAACTGCACGGTGCACAGGGTCGCATCGCCAATCCCGACCCTGATCGGGCTGCCGACCGGCCGGCACTCCTGACACCGGGACGCTTGAGCGTCCTCCTGTTGCTCCTGGTCCTCGCGCTGGGCGGCCTCTCGCTGCAGCTCGGGCAGGACCTCAACTTCGACCTGCTCAACTACCACTACTACGACGGATACGCCTTCGTTCACGGCCGGACGTTCCACGATCTCGCCCCGGCCGGCAGCCAGACCTACCTGCCTCCGCTCCTCCACGCCTTCCACTACCTGGGCATCGCGCACCTGCCGCCGCGGCTGTTCGGCTTCCTGCTGGGCGCGCTGCACGGCCTGAACCTGCCGCTGCTGCTGGCGCTGGGCCTGCTCGTGCTTCCACGCGGGACCGCGCACGTCACGAGCATCGCGCTGCTGGCCGCGGTCGTGGGCAGCCTGGGGCCCGCGGCCGTCTCGCTGCTCGGCACCACCTTCGGCGACAACCTGGTCTCGATACCGGCGCTCCTCGCGCTCGTGCTGGTGCTGCTTGGCAGGACTCCAGGCGGAGCCTGGGGCAACGCATGGCTCGCGCTCGCCGCCGGACTCCTCGCGGGCGCCGCGACGGGCCTCAAGCTGACGATGGCGGCCTACCACCTGGGCCTCTTCGTGGCAGCGGCGCTCAGCTTCGGACGCGACGCCGTCGCCAGGCGCCTCGCGCTGCTCTCGCTCGGCAGCCTGATCGGTTTCGCGTTCACGGCCGGCTTCTGGAACCTCGAGCTCTGGCGTCGCTTCGGCAACCCGCTGTTCCCGCTCGCGAACGCAGTCTTCCGCTCGGAGTACCAGAGCCTCGAGAACTTCCGCGACACGCGCTTCGCGGCTCGCTCGGCCTACGACCTGGTGCGGCCCTTCATCGACACCGCGCTCGGCCGGCCCGAGCGGCTGATGGAAATCGGGATGCGCGACGTGCGCTTCCTGCTGCTGCTCGCCGCGGGGTTGGGTCTGGTCCTGCTCTTCGTCGCCAACCGCTGGCGTCGGCAGGGCTCCCCGGCGCTCGACGGGCGCGAGAAGGCCTTCGCCGCGTGGTGGGTCACCGCGTACCTGGCCTGGGCGCTGGCGTTCTACACCTACCGCTACGCGGCCCTGCTGGAGTTCACCGCTCCCCTGCTGCTGTTCGTGCTGCTGCGACGACTGGTCCCCGCGCGGCACGCGCTGCGGGCCGTGGCCGTTGCCGCAGTGCTGATCGTCGCGTCCACGCGGGTGGAGTCGTGGGGGCGTCGCGCCTGGCAGACTCCCTGGCTCGGCTTGCCGGTGCCCGCGCTCGGCCTTCGGCCCGACAGCCTGATCCTGATGGTCGGCCAGCCGAGCGGCTTCGCCGCGCCCTCCTTCCGCCCCGACGCGCGCTTCGTGCACCTCACGGCGGTCGAGCGCTTCGCGGCGCCCGCGGGGTGGACGCCGCTCGTCGTGGCGGCCGTCCGCGATCCCCGCGGCCCGTTCCTGCCGGTGCCGAGCTCGTCGTGCTCGAGCGCCTCGCGCGCGGCGCGCGCCGCTGCGCTCGGGCTCGTGACGACAGCTCGCTGCGAGCCCGTCCGCAATGGCTCGCTTCGCTTCCGGCTCTGCGAGCTCGAGAGGAGATAGGGCACACTATGCCCATGTTGCAGGGGTCCGGGAAGGTCGTCGTCGTCGTCCCGTTCCTGAACGAAGCCCCGAACCTGCCGGTGCTCTACGAGCGACTCTGCGCAGCGCTCGAGCGGGAGCCCTTCGAGCTGCTCTTCGTCGACGACGGCAGCAGCGACGGCGGGGCGGCGTGGGTCGCCGCCCGCGCCGCGCAGGACCCGCGCGTGAAGCTGCTGGGCCTTTCGCGCAACTTCGGCCACCAGCTCGCGATCACGGCCGGCATGGACCACGCGGACGGCGACGCCGTCGTGATCATGGACGCCGACCTGCAGGACCCGCCGGAGCTGGTGCCCGAGCTGCTGCGGCGCTGGCGTGAAGGCCACGAGATCGTCTACGCCGTCCGCACCAGCCGCAGCGGCGAGTCCTGGCTGAAGCGCTTCCTGGCGGCGACGTTCTACAAGACCTTCCGCCGCATGGCGAACGTCGACGTGCCGCTCGATGCCGGCGACTTCCGGCTGGTCGACCGCAAGGTAATCGACGCGCTGCGGCAGGTGCGCGAGCTGCACCGCTTCGTGCGCGGGCTGACGTGCTGGGTCGGCTTCTCGCAGTCGGCCGTGGCCTACGAGCGCGCCGCGCGGCACGCCGGGGTCACCAAGTACCCGATCTGGAAGTCGATGCGGCTGGCGTGGGACGCGATCACGTCCTTCTCGAGCACGCCGCTGCGCTGGATGACGGTGATCGGCCTGCTGGTCTCGCTCGCCGGCCTGCTGCAGGCCGTGCGCGTGGTCGTGGACCGCCTGCTCTACCCCGGCTCGATGGAGCGCGGCTGGGCTTCGCTCGCGGCGATCACGCTGTTCCTGGGCGGCGTGCAGCTGATCTCGCTCGGGCTGATCGGCCAGTACGTCGGCCGGGTGTTCGAGGAGAGCAAGAAGCGGCCGCTCTACTTCGTCAGGGAAAAGGTAGGACTTCCCGAGTCAATCGATCGGCCGTGATCGGCCGCGCGCGAGCTCGACCAGCCCCTCGAGGATGCCGGCGGCGTAGGCCAGGTCGAACGCCGGCTGCAGCGCCACGCAGGCGAGCCACTCCCCCGCCGACAGGCGGACCGCGCGCGCGTGCGGGAGCTGGAGAGCGGCCTTGGCGGCAGCAGTCAGCCCGAGGGCGCCTGCCCAGAGCCAGACCGGCCAGCCGGCGAGCAGCGAGGCGGGGATGAGAGCCCAGGCCGCCGCGCCGGCGAGCTGGGTCGCGCGGAGCAGCGCGCGGCGCGTGCGATTCGAGCCGGCCCGGGCGCCCACCAGGCCGCTGGCGCTGCCGGGAACCGCGAGCAGGATGTAGGGCGTGGTGCGGCCGAACAGACGCTGGTGACGCATCAGCTTGGCGATGCTGTCTTGCTCGCCCGACACCGAGAGGTGATAGACGAGGCCGGGCGCCTTGTAGACCGCGTAGCCCTTCGCGCGCAGCTTCGCCGCCAGCACCTGGTCCTCGCCCGACGTCCGCAGGCGCGTGTCGTACAGCCCGACCGCCCGCAGCGCCTCCACACGGAACACGTCGCAGCGCCCCTCCGCGAAACCGACCGGCACGAGCGCTTCGGCCGCCGGTCCGGGAATCACGTCCATCAGGTTCGCGACGACGTTGAGCTTCTCGGCGAACGGCAGCCGCGCCCCCGGCGGCAAGGCGGGCTGGCCGGTGATCGCGGCGGCATCCGGGCGCCCTTCGATGAGTTGGAGCATGGCCGCGGCGTAGCCGTCGCCGCCGAAGCGGCAATCGAGGTGGCAGGTGAGGACGAACGGCGTACGGGCCTCGGCGAACAGCTCGTTGAGCGTGCCCGCCAGGCCGAGGTTGTGGGCGTGCGCGACGAGGCGGCAGTGCGCCGGGTGCCCGAGACCGGCGAGGGCCGCTCGGACTGCTTCGACCGTCCCGTCGCGGGAAGCGTCGTCGACGAAGACGGCCTCGAGCCAGTCCGCCTGGCTCTCGTAACCCGGGTGGCGCTGACGCACGAGGCTTTGCACCAGGCCGGGCACCTCGGCAGCCGCGTTGTAGAGCAGGAAGGCGACCGTGAGACGGGGCGCGCGCGCTGCGGGATCCCTGGCGCTCGTGCTCACCGCGCGAACATAGGGGAGAAGACCGCGCCCGGCAAGCCTGTGTGAGAATCCCGCATGCGCCGGGCGAGCCCATGAGACGTCCGTCCGGAGAAGCGCTCGCCGCCGCCCTTTGCGCCGTGCTCGTGGGCCTGCTCTACGTGAGCCCGGTCCTGAAGGACGTGCTCCGCACCGGCCTCGACTGGCCGATCTGGATCGACCACCCGGAGGGCCTGATCCACACCAACACCGGCAAGTGGCTGGTGGCCCCGCCGCACCGTCCCTTCGTCGAAGGGGCGAGCGGCGAGTTCCCGCAGTACTACCCGAGCCTCTCCGACACGCTGCTGAACGTCGCGGGGCGCCTCGTGGGTGCGCCCGCGATGACGGTGCAGGCCGTGCTGTTCGGTCCGCTGCTGGGCGCGCTGTTCCTGCTCGGCAACTACCTCTCGCTCGCCGCCGTCCTGCGCGACCGGCGCGTGGCGCTGGTCGCGAGCCTCGTGCTCTCGCTCGGCGGCAACTCGTCGTTCGTCGATCGCCTCGATCCGGCCTCCGGGCTCCCGCTCAACGCCCTGCTCCACGTGCCTTTCCACGTGATCTCGCTCGGGACCTCCCAGAGCCTGGGTTGGGTCCTGCTCCTGCCCACGCTCGCGGTCAGCCACCTCGCCTACCGCGACTTCAGCCGAACGCGGGCGCTGGGCGCGGGGCTCCTGCTGGGCGTGCTGTTCCACTCGCACACGCTGTCTTTCGTGAACGTCGCGGCGGCCCAGCTCGCGTACCTCGTCCTCATGAACGCCCTCGAGCGGCCGCGCGACCGCCGCTTCGCGGCCTGGCTGCTGGCTCTCGGCCTCGTCGCCGCGGCATTCGTGACGCTGGTCGTCACGCGGCCCACGCTGTCCTTCGCGACGCTCGTCGCCCTCGGCACGCTCGCGCTCGCCGCGACTTTCCTCCTCGACCCGAACAAGAGCTACTACGCCTGGAGCTACGGCGCGGCCGGCCTGCTGGCGCTGCCCTACGTCCTGCTCCTGGCGCGGCACGCGGGCCCGCTTGCCGCAATGCAGGGCGGCTGGAATCACGTGCAGATGATGACTGTCGGAATCACGGGCTTCGTGCTCTTCTTCGCGGCGTATCTCCTGGCCGCCGGGCTCGGGTGCCTGTGGATCCGCGACCGCTCCATGCTGGTCTTTGCCCTGTCCCTGCTGGTCGCGACCGCGTTCCTGGCCGTGAACCACCTCTGGGGCTGGAGCAACCACCCCTACCGCTACGCGATCCACCTGCTGTTCCCGCTCACGATCCTGGGCTCGTTCGGCCTGCGCCACGCGCCGCGGCCGCTCGGCGCCCTCTTCGGGGCCTGGCTCGGGGTGGTGTGCCTCCTCAACGCATGGAGCTTCGCGGACGGCCGCCAGCGGACCGTCCGCTTCCGCGTCGCCGAGCCGGAGCGTGCCCAGTTCCTCGAGACGGTTCGGGACACGACGGCCCGCGAGGTCGGGAGCGGGCTGCGGCTGCTGCCCCCCGTGGAGCTCACCTACCCGCGCGGCCTCGTCCAGGCCGCCATGCTGATGAACTACGCGCGCATCCCGGCGTTCATCCCCGACTACCGGCACGTGCTGTGGCCCGAGCGGCACCACAATCGGATGGGCCTCTTCTGCTTCCTGTTCCCAGGCTACCCGAACCAGGACTACCCGTTCGGCTGGCGCGCCTGCGACGAGGACCTCGATCCCGATCCGGGGCTGCTCACGATCCTCGATCCCCGGCTCCGGACGCAGGTGCTGCCGCTCTATCGGATCGGATTCGCCGCCGCGCCCGCCAAACCCTTCTCGAACCACCTCAAGCAGACGAGCCCCGCCTATGGCTGGCCGATGCTCGCGGAGACCGCCAACGCCGCATTCGTGCGGACCCCGGCCGCCGTGCTGCCGGGCGTCGCCCGTCTCACGCCGTGGGAGACGGATCGCGAGGGGCTCGCGATCCGCGTCGAGCCCGAGCGTGCGGGTGCGCACGTCCTCGTGCTGGGCGGGCGCCGCCTCGAACGGCGCGTGTCGCAGGTCCTGCTCGACGGCAGCCCGCTCCAGCCCGGCCACCGCCGCGGCAACTGGTGGGTGCTCGAGGCCGACCTCGCGGCCGGTCCACACGTTCTCGAGCTGCCGTCGCTCGACGCGGGTCCCGATCCCGAGGCGGACTACCTCTACTTCGCCGCCGTCGTCAGCCGGGACGTCGCCGCGCAGTACCTGACCCTCGGCGGCGGGGCGACCGGCACGGCCTCCGAGCGGTAGAATCGCCGCCCGCAGCCTCGCGGAAGGCACGGATGGAGCCCCTATTCTTCAGCCTGACCACGCAGGACTGAGCATGGCGAGCGGGACACCGGTCGTGAGCGTCGTGATGCCCTGCCTCGACGAGGAAAAGACGCTGCCGGCGTGCCTCGCGGCCGCGCGGCGCGGGATCGAGGCGGCGGGCATCGCGGGCGAGCTGATCGTCGTCGACAACGGCTCGAGCGACCGCTCGGTCGCCGTCGCCGAGGCGGCAGGAGCCCGCGTGGTGCGCTGCGAGCAGCGCGGCTACGGCAACGCGCTGCGGGCGGGCTTCGCGGCCGCGCGCGGACGCTTCATCCTGATGGGCGACGCGGACGAGTCGTACGACTTCGCGGAGCTGCCCCGCTTCTGGCAGCAGATCGAGGCCGGCCACGAGCTGGTGATGGGCTCGCGGCTGCGGGGTCGGATCGAGCCGGGCGCGATGCCGTGGCTCCACCGCTACGTCGGCAATCCCGTGCTGTCCGGGATCCTGCGCCTGCTGTTCCGGGCGCCCGTCTCCGACGCCCACTGCGGGCTGCGGGCGTTCACGACCGACGCGGTGCGGCGGATGGACCTGCGCACCGGCGGCATGGAGCTCGCGAGCGAGATCGTGATCAAGGCCGCCGCCGCGGGCCTGCGCATCGCCGAGATCCCGATCACGCTGCACAAGGACGCGCGCGGACGGCCGCCGCACCTGCGCTCGTTCCGCGACGGCTGGCGCCACCTGCGCTACATGCTGATGATGGCGCCCAACTGGCTCTTCTTCCTGCCTGGACTGCTGTCGCTCGCGGCGGGCGCGCTCCTGATCGGTGCCCTGCTACCGGGCCCGCTGCGCGTGGGCGCCGTCACGTTCGACGTCCACACGATGCTGCTGGGCATGGCGCTCGCGCTGCTGGGCGTCTACCTGCTGCTGCTCGGGTGCTTCGTCAAGGCCTTCAGCTACACCGAGCGCCTCGGGGCCAGGAGCGCCGCCGGGTTCGCCTCGGCGCTGCGGCGCGTGAAGCTCGAGCACGGCCTCCTCGCGGGCGGCCTGCTGATCGCCGTCGGCCTCGCCGGCGACCTGTGGTTCCTCGCCGCGTGGATCTCGCAGGGAGCCGGCCGCCTCGACGCCGGTGCGACGCTGCGGCCGGCGATCCTCTACACCACGCTGCTGGTGGCGGGACTGCAGGTGTTCTTCGGCGCGTTCTTCCTGAGCATGCTCGGCATCAGCCGCGGCGACTACGTCGGGGACTACACGGAAGGGGTCAGGTCTTGAATCTTGGCATCCGGATCCTCGTGTACCGATTCATGACCTGACCCCTCTGTTCAGCCGGCGTATCGACGCTCAGGGCAGACGAATCGCGATCAGCACGAGGTTGCTCGGCATCCCGAGGGTCCAGATCGAGCGGACCTCGACTCGCCACCCGCCGCCCAGCGCGCGATCGGCCATCCCGGCGAGCTCTCGCGAGCCAACGAGGCGCAAGTGGCTCTCACGCGCCCAGGCAGCCTTGCCGATGCTTCGCAGCACCGCCCGATGCCACGCCCGCGGCAGCCAGTGCAGCAGCGGCAGCTTGGTGTGGAACTCCAGCCAGTGCCACCGGTTCGGGCAGGTGTGGAAGAGGCCGCGCCGCGCCACGCGCGCGCTTTCGGCCAGGAAGTCCCGCTGCTGATCGACGGCTCCCACGTGCTCGATCACCGCCGACGAGCTCACCCAGTCGAAGGACGCGTCGGTCGCGGGGATGTGCCGACCCGCCGCCGGCGGCAGGATGCCCACGCCGGGGAGCGAAACGGCGAGGTGGGACACGTCCTCTGGCGAGTAGAGCGAGAGGCGCAGGCCCGCTTCCCGGAACCAGGGCAGCATGCAGTTGCTGTCGAGGCGCTCCACGTCCGGTGTCGCGCCGAGGTCGAGGAGGCTCGCACCCGCGAGCTCGCCGGCCCGCGCGCGCCACAGCTCGAACATCCGGCGTCGGGCGCGCACGCTGACCCGCGCCTGGACGGCGGAGAGCCAGTGGCCGCGGCCGAAGTAGTCGATGCCCTGCGTCATGCGACCTGATGATAGAGGGCGCGGTCAGAAGTAGCGCGCCAGGATGAAGGCCAGGCAGTACGTGTGAACGCAGCCTGCCACGACGACGAGCAGCGCGGCGCGCACCCCGCCGCCCGGCTCGAGCGGATGGCCCGAGGCGGGCGTGCCGCGCCGGTCGAACACGAGCGCGCTGCCGCAGACCGGGAGCACGCACAGGTACCAGCCGATCAGGTAGCGGCCGACGAGGGCGGTGACCCTGTCCTGAGTCGACAGCGTGTAGACCGCCAGCGCGAGCAAGGCCCCCGTGGCAACGGCCACGAGCCACACGAAGCGGCGGACCTGGCGCCGCCGCGCCACCGTCGCGAGCAGCACTGCGAGCGACGCGCCGGTGAGCGCCGTGAGCAGCCCCTGGAGCGCGGGGCCCGGCATCGTGTCGAGCCAGCCGAAGCCCACCCAGAAGCTCGAGGCGAGCAGGTAGTCGGGACCCGTGAGCCGGAACATCGTGGCCGTCGCCGCGAGTGCTGTGGCGAGACGCTCTGACGCCGCGAGGGGCTGCCTTGGCTCGATCGGAAGCTGCGGATAGTGGACGAGCAGCGACGCGGCGAGCGACAGCCAGACCGCCACCGCGAGCACGGTGCCGGCCCGCGCCACGAACACGCGCGCGCGTGCATCGAGCCGGAGCGCGAAGCGCGCCCGCACCCCGGCGAGCGCCCGCTCCAGCCCCGCGCCCGCGGCCGCGAGGCCGAGCGCCGACACCGGCTGGGCCAGCAGCCAGAGCGTGACGCTGCGCAGGGTGTCGGGAACGAACTGGGTGTAGTGGACGGCGTACATCTCGGTCATGGCCCGGTAGGCGTCGTCCAACACGACGAAAAAGACGCTCGCGGCGAGCCCGAACCCGCCCCAGAACACGAGCGCCGCGCGCGTCCCGCGACGCGAGCCCCGGGTCCCGAGCGCCACCCGCCCGAGCAGCACGACGGCCACCAGGACCGCGAGCGGCCACGGCGAGCGGCCGCCCGCGAGCATCAGCCCGGTGGCGAGGCCGAGCGGCGGCCCCGCCCAGTGCGCGCGCGGGCCGTCCAGGACGATCACCGCCACGCTGGTCCCGAGCAGCACGTACACCGCGCACAGCACCGCCGTCTCGGAAACGTGCATGGCGAAGAAAGGCAGCGCTGGCACGAGCAGGAAGGGATAGGCGAGCCATTGCGGGAAGGGCTCGGCGACGAGCGTGAGCGCGAGCGCCGCGGCCGCGCCCACGGCGAGCGCGAACACGAGAGCGTTCACCAGCCGGAGCGCGAGCAGCGCGCGCGGGGCCGGCTCGCCCCGCGCCAGCGGCGCGGCCATCTGCCATAGCCGCGTCACGATCGCACTGCGCATGGCGACCTCGGTCGGGCGCAGCTGGTCGTCCGCGACGACGTAGGGCCGGCCGACGTCGATCGAGCGGAAACGCTCCGCCGGCTGTTGGCGGATGCGCCACAGGTGCGTCTCGCCCATCCACACGACCGTGTCGCGCGCGAGCGCAGCGTCACCCACGAGCTCCGCGAAGCCGAGCAGGTGATAGGGCTCGTCGGGGCCGGAAAGCGGCGGCTCGAGCACCGAGTGCAAGACCGCCAGGCTCGCGCCGCAGAGCCCGGCGGCGATCGACGCCCGGAGCAGCGTCGGGCCGTCGGGCAACGGCCAGGCCGGGGTCACGGGTCGCGTGGGAAACACGAGCACCCCGACGACCGCCAGCAGCACGCCGAGCGCCACCAGGGCGATCAGCCAGCCGAAGCCGGGAGCGATGCGCCACATGTGGTTGAGCAGGACGATCCGGGGCAGGCGCGGCGGGTAGTCGACGAACGCCCCGCGCACGTCGAGCGCCTGCGGGTGCGAGCGTGTGGGGGCGACCTGGAGCGGTGCCTGGTCGGCGTCGGGGGCCGGCAGGAAGGCGAGCAGGGAGACCGGGCCGTCGCCCTTCACCTCGACCTCGAGGTCGAGGGCGGCGGGGCCTTCGGCCGCGTGCGGCTGGCACTCGGCCGATCGGCGAAACACGGTGGCCTGCCGTGCGCTCAGCTCGGCGCGGCCGCTCGCAACGAGCTCGCAGTCCTCGCCTCGAAGCCGGATGCGCGCGGCCACGAGCCGCAGCGTGGCGCTCTCGAGAAACAGCTGCAGCTCCTCGTGCGCCAGCACTTCCAAAGCCGACCGGCCGACGAGCTCGAGCCGATGGATCCGGCTCGCGCGCGGAGTCGGACGTGCCTCGAGCGAGACCGTGACGGGAGCGCTGCGCGCCGCACGCGGCACGAGCGGCGTGCGCAGCGGGACGCGTGCGCTCGGCCAGGCGAGCACGACTCCCAGCAGCGCGCCCAGCGCGAGCACGAAGAGCAGCGCCAGGCGCCGCGACGGCACGAGTCGTGGCCGCATCGGTCACGCGAGTATATTCTCGATCGATGAGCGCGCTCCGGCGGTACGTGGCTGCGATCTCGCACCTCGGGCCCCGGCAGACGGCGCTCAACCTGGTGCACCGGGCACGCCAGCGGACGCGCTTGTTCGGGCGCTACGCGCGCCCCGGACGCGGCCTCGAGTGGAGCGGGCGCGCCCGCGTCCCGCTTCTCGCTCACGCGGGCGGCGCCCGGCTCGAGGCCGGAAACCTGACCGCGATCGGCCGCACCGACGTGATCGGCGACCCGCCCTACTGGGACGCCGATGCGCCGCTGCTCTGGCTCTTCAACCTTCACTACTTCGGCTGGCTCGAGCCGCTGCCCCACGCCGAGCAGCGGCGACTCGTCCTCGACTGGATCGAGCGCTGCCGGCCGAGCGGCGCACGGCCCGGCTGGCGTCCCTACCCCTTGAGCCTGCGCCTGCGCCACTGGGGGCGCGCCCTCTTCGACGGGCAGGGGCTGGCCGAGGAGCGTCCGCGCGTCCTGGCGTCGCTCGAGGCTCAGGCCGAGTGCCTCGCGGACACGCTCGAGCATCACCTGCGCGGCAACCACCTGCTCGAGAGCGCGATCACGCTCAAGCTCCTCGCCGCGTGCGTGCGCGGGCCCGCGGTGCCGCGCTGGGAGCAGCTGGCGACCCGCGTGCTCGACGTCGAGCTGGCCGAGCAGTTCCTGCTCGACGGCGGCCACTTCGAGCGCTCGCCGATGTACCACGCGCTGCTCGTCCACGGGCTGCTCGACCTCGTGAACCTGCTGCCCGAGGAAGACGAGCTGCGCGTACGGCTCGTGGAGCGTCTGCCCGGGCTGCTGCACTTCCTGGGCGCCATGCGGCACCCGGACGGCGAGATCGCGCTCTTCAACGACGCGGCCTTCGGGATCGCGCCGGAGCCGGGCGTCCTGCTCGACTACGCGGCGCGGCTCGGGCTCAAGGCGGGGGCGTTCGCCTCCGGCTCCTTCCCCGCGACGGGCTACCACGTGTGGCGACGCGGCGGCGACGCGCTCTTCGTCGACGCGGGACCGATCGGTCCGGACTACCTGTCGACCCACGCTCACGGCGATCTCTTCTCCTACGAGCTGAGCCTCGACGGGGCCCGCGTGGTGGTGGACGGCGGCACGTCGACGTACGAGGCGGGCGACGAGCGCGCCTGGGTGCGCTCCACCCGGGCCCACAGCACCGTCGAGGTCGGCGGCGTCGACCAGTGCGAGTTCTTCGGCGCCTTCCGCGTCGGCCGGCGCGGCGTGCCGCGCGACGTCAGCGCCCGGGTCGCCGAGGACGGCCTCGCTCTTTCCGGCTGGCACGACGGCTACCAGCGACTGCGCGGTCGCCCGGCGCACCATCGCGAGCTGGCGTGGGCACCGGAGGGCGCGCTCGCGGTCTGGGACACGCTCGCTTCGCGAGCGCCGCAGCCGGCGGTCTCTCGCGTCCGCTTCGCCCCCGGGGCGCGGCTGAAGCTCGCGGGCGAATCCGCGGCGGAGGTCGAGCTGGAAGGCGTGCGGCTGCGGCTGCGGTGCTTCGGCGGCACGCTGTCGGTCGAGGCCGGGCACTACGCGCCACGCTTCGGCGAACGGCTCGAGTGCCCGGTGCTGGCGCTGCGGATGGACGCGGGACCGGAGTTCGGCTACGTCCTGGCGCGCCCCGAGCTCGAGGCGTCGATCGATGAAGCCGGAGCTGCCGTGACCGGGCGGCCGCTGCCACGCCGGAGCCGACGCGTGCCGACGGCGGGTGCGGGCGCTTGAGAATCGCGCTCGTCAGCCACTACTTCTGGCCGGAGCTCGGCGCGCCGAGCGCGCGGCTGCTGGAGATGGGCCGCGAGTGGGTGGCGCGCGGCCACCAGGTCACGGTCGTCACCAACTTCCCCAACCACCCGACCGGCATCGTTCCCGAGGCCTACCGCGGGCGCTCGTTCCAGGTCGAGGACGTGGAGGGGCTGCGCGTGCTGCGCTGCCGCACCTACGCGACGCCGAACCGCGGCATCGCCAGGCGCACGCTCGGCCATCTCGTGTTCATGGTGCAGTCGGTGATCCAGGCGACGCCGCACCTGCGCGGCAGCGACGTGATCGTCGCGTCCTCGCCCACGCTCTTCGCCGTGGTCGCCGCCTGGCTGATCTCGCTTCGGCTGCGGGCGCCGTTCGTGTTCGAGGTGCGCGACCTGTGGCCGGCGATCTTCGTCGACCTCGGCGTGATCCGGAACCGACTCGTGATCTCCTGCCTGGAGGCTCTCGAGCTGTTCCTGTACCGCCGGGCGAGCGCCGTCGTGACCGTCACGCGCGCGTTCGCGACCGACATCGCGCGCCGCGGGATCGCCGCGAACAGGCTCCACGTGATCCCGAACGGCGTCGATCTCGAGGCCTTTGAGCCCGGACCGGCGGACCCGGCGCTGCGGAAGGAGCTGGGCTACGCCGGCGAGCTCGTCGTGCTCTACTGCGGCGCCCACGGCATCAGCCACGCTCTCTCCCGGATCCTCGACGCGGCCGCGCGGGTGCGGAACGACGCGCGCATCCGTTTCCTGTTCGTCGGCGAAGGCGCCGAAAAGGACCTGCTGATCGCGCGCGCACGGGAGCTGGGCCTCGCGAACGTCCGCTTCCACGACAGCGTGCCACGCGCGCAGGTGGCGGCGCTCTACCGCAGCGCCGACGTCTGCCTGGTGCCGCTGCGCGCCGTGCCGCTGTTCCGCTCGTTCATCCCCTCCAAGATGTTCGAGATCCTGGCCTGCGGCCGACCCGTCCTGGCATCGCTCGAGGGCGAGGCGGCGGAGATCCTGCGCGACTCGGGCGCGGCGATCGTGGTTCCGCCGGAGGACGTCGACGCGCTGGTCGCGGCGCTCCTGCAGCTCGCGGCAGACTCGGCCTTGCGCGGCCAGCTCGCGACCCGCGGCCGACCCTACGTAGCCGAGCACTTCGACCGGCGTCAGCTCGCGGCTCGCTACCTGGAGATCCTAGCGGGCGTTTCCCGGCCGGACGCGAGCCCGGCACTATAATCCCGCGCAACCGCGGGTTGGCCTTCGGGCCTCTCGCTTGAGAGAGGAACGGCAGCTGGCCCAGGCACCTCCCCGAAAGATTCTCCACGTCGTTGGGGCGCGCCCCAACTTCAATAAAGTGTCGCCCCGGGTGCGTGCGATTGGATGGGGGAA
>CAZMRX010000037.1:13823-14790 GCA_964568755.1 uncultured Acidobacteriota bacterium
GCGCTGGCCGGACGCGACGGCCGCTTCGAGCAGCGCCTGGTCCACACCGGCCAGCACTACGACGCGGCGATGTCGCAGGTGTTCTTCGACGAGCTCGGGATCGCACCGCCGGACGACAACCTGGAGGTCGGATCCGGCAGCCACGCCGCGCAGACGGCCGAGATCATGCTCCGCTTCGAGCCGGTGCTGGAGGCTTTCCGGCCGGACTGGCTGGTGGTGGTCGGCGACGTCAACTCGACGATGGCCGCGACGCTGGTCGCCGCCAAGCTCGGAGTCCGGACCGCGCACGTCGAGGCGGGCCTGCGCTCCTTCGACCGCGGCATGCCGGAGGAGATCAACCGGCTCGTCACCGACGCGCTCGCCGAGCTGCTGCTGACGCCGAGCCCCGACGCCGACGAGAACCTGCGCCGCGAGGGCGTCCCGGCATCACGCATCCAGCAGGTCGGCAACGTCATGATCGACACACTGGCCGCGAACCTCGAGCGCGCGCGGGCGCGCGAGGCGCCGCAGCGCTTCGGGGTCGAGCCGCGCCGCTACGTCTACGTCACGCTGCACCGGCCCTCGAACGTGGACGAGCGCGACTCGCTGGCGGCGATCGTGGCGTGCCTGCTCGACGCCTCGCGCCGCGCGCCGGTGGTGTTCCCCGTCCACCCGCGCACCCGCCAGCGGCTCACGGACTTCGGCCTGCTCGAGGGCCTCACCGGCTCGGGCTCGGTGAAGCTCGTCGAGCCGGTCGGCTACCTCGACAGCGTCGGCCTCGCCGACGCCGCCGCGTGCGTGCTCACCGACTCGGGCGGCTTGCAGGAGGAGACGACATTCCTGCGCGTGCCGTGCCTGACGCTGCGCCCGAACACCGAGCGCCCGGTCACGATCACCCAGGGCTCGAACCGCCTGACGACGCTCGCGCGCCTGCGCGAGGACCTGGACGAGGCGATCGGGCGACGCGAGTCGGGCGAGACGCCCCCCT
>CAZMRX010000037.1:14800-23753 GCA_964568755.1 uncultured Acidobacteriota bacterium
GTGGCAGACGCGTTGCTCGAGCGCTGAGCTCTCCCGAGCGCGCCCGCTAAGCGCGCGGGCGGCCGCTGGGCAGCTCGTAGGCGTCCGAGAAGATCCGGTGGTAGATGCGCCACATGTCCCGCATCGTGGCCAGGATGTTCGGGATCGACGTCGAGCTGCCCGAGCCGAAGCTGCGTGGGAACGTCTGGATTCCCACCTCGCCCACCCTGTAGCCCTTCAGCATGGCCTTTATCGCCAGCTCGGCGCCGATGAACGGGCTGGTGGACTCGAGCTCCAGGTCGTCGAGCACGACTCGGCGTACGAGCCGCAGCCCCGTCGAGACGTCGCGGAAGGGCGTGCGGAAGAAGAAGCGCAGCAGGCTGTTGTAGACCCAGGACACGAAGATGCGCGTGCTCGAGTAGATCTTGCGATAGCGGAACGTGATGATCAGGTCGTAGTGGTCGCGCAGCTTCAGGAGTTTGCGGAAGTCCTCGACCTCGTACTCGTCGTCGCCGTCGGTCATGCAGACGAGGGAGTGCCGGCTCGCGGCGATGCCCGACTTCACCGCGGCCCCGTAGCCGAGGTTCTTCGTGTGGTGGACGACGCGGATCTCGGGGTGCTCGCGCGCCAGCTCGTCGGCGATGGCGCCGCTGCGGTCGGGCGAGCCGTCGTCCACGATCACGATCTCGAACGGGACCTGAAGCGACGACAGCAACCGCAGCGCCTTGTCTGCCACCACGCGCACGGTCCGCTCGTCCCGGTACACCGGGAAGAACAGGCTCACCGAGTCGGGGTGGCTGGTCATCGGCTCAGACCTTGAGGCGCTTGTAGATCGAAAACGGCACGAGCGGCAGGACCGCACACACGAGACGCCACAGGGCGGGATGGTACATGACGCCCTCGCGGCGGCCCAGGTCGCGCACCACCCGCGCGGCGAGCCGCGCCGGGTCCGCGCGCGGCAGCAGCGTGCGGCGGCCGAAGGCGAGGCTGGTATCCAGGTAGCCGAGCACGTAGAAGGCGACGCTCACGGAGCTAGAGGCGCAGGCGTGGCGCAGGCCCTCGAAGTACGTCTGCAGCGCCCGCTTGGAGGCCGCGTACACGACGTTGGCGCCGCGGCCGCGCACTGCGGCGACGCTGCCGAAGCCCACGATGCTGGAGCGTGGCTTCTCGCGCAGCGCGGGCAGCAATCCCGACACGAGCGTCACCACCGAGAGGAAGTTGACGCGGAGCAGCCGCTCGGGGACCTCGGGCTCGACCTCGACCTCGTCGCGCGCGGCGGTCCAGCCGACCGGCAGCAGCAGGGCGTCCAGGCCTCCCCCGAGCTCCGCGACGGCTCGCGCGAGCGGCTCGGCGCTCGCCCCTTCGCGGCCCAGGTCGAGCGCCACGGGCACGACCCGGACGCCGTGCCGGATCCGCAGGTCCGCTGCCAGCGCCTCGAGGTCGCGCACGTCGGAGGCAACCACGACGAGGTCGTGCCGCGAAGCGGCCAGCCGCTCCGCCAGCGCGCGGCCGAGTCCCGCCGAGGCGCCGACCACGACCGCGGTCACAGGTCTAGCCTCGCCGAGAGCGCGGAGCGGAAGCGAGCGGTCGGATCGTAGGCACGCCGCTTCTCGCGAAACTCCTCGTACCCTGCGTAGCTGCGGGCCACCACCCCAGCCGGCAGGCGCGAGTCCTTGACGATGTGCGGCAGTCCGCCCGCATCCAGCGTCATGCGGTCGAGCCGCTCCAGGAACGCACTACCCTCCGAGGAGCCCACCAGGTCGAAGGTGAAGCAGACACCGTCGGCCTCGAAGCGCACGAAGCGCTTCTCGCCACGGAACAGCTTGAGCGACGCCATCACCAGCGGCGGGCGCGCCCGGCGCACCTCTCGCTCCAGCTCCGCCACGAAGGAGGCGGCGGCGGCGTGCGGCACGAGCGACTGGTACTCGACGAGGCCGCGCCGGCCGTAGAGCAGGAAGTACTCGCCGCGCCGGGCGAACGGGAAGAGCGCGTCGAACAGCGGCATCTCGCTGCGACTCGGCCGCAGGCCCTCGAGCGCGCGAAAGCCCGTGCCGAGCAGGCGGCTCGTGGACCGGCTCCAAAGCGGCACCCCGAGCCACGCCCGGCTGCGCGCTGTGAGCCGCCGGTAACGGGGAACGACCGGCTCCTGCGGCAGCGGGCCCGCGGGAAGCTGTCCCACATAGACGAGCCCCCGGCCGAACGCCGTCGCGCCGGGTATCCCCTGGTGCCAGGTGTACGCGAAGGCGGCCGCCTCGGTCCGCTCGCGGACCAGGCCGAGCCCCTCGCTCATGCTCTCGATCGGGATCCGCTCGACCGATGCGGTCCATCCGACGAGCGGCTCTAGGCGCAGCGTCGCGGCGAGGATGACCCCGGTCAGCCCGTACCCGCCGCAGCTGAGCTCGAACAGCTCCGGCTCCCTGTGGCGATCGACGCGCAGCGTGCCCAGGCGCGGATGGCAGAGCGTCAGGTCGACGACCGAGTGTCGGAAGGTCCCCTCGCGCTGCGGGTTCTTGCCGTGGACGTTCGCCGCGATGCAGCCGCCGACCGTGATCGCCGGGTAACCCGGTTGGACAGGCAGGATCAGGCCGCGCGGCGCGCTGAGTGCCAAGACCTGCTCGAGGCGCATGCCGGCCTCGACCTCGATCAGCTTCTCCTGGGGCTCGAAGCGAAGCACGCGGTCGAGCCGCGTCATGTCGAGCACGAGGCTCCCGCCCCCGAAGCTGGCGGCTGCGTAAGAGTACCCGCCGCCCCGGGCGATCACACGCTCGGCGCCGATCGCCGACTCGACCATCCGGTAGCGGTCGGGGCGGCAGATCGCCGCCTGCTCGACGAAGCTGCCGTCGAACGAGTGGAAGCTGGCGGTCTCGGCGCTGGTCGACGGAAGTGGCATCCCGGTGGGACGAGTCACTCGCACGTCCCGGGCGTCGCGACCGCTGCGTCGGCGGGTTGCTGCAGGTAGGCGTGCATGTTCATCAACGGCCGCTGCCGGCCGACCGTGACCTCGGCCAGCAGACGCTCTCGCCAGCGCGGGTTCGCGCGCTCCTCCACATTCTGGCGCGTGAGCACCACCACGGGTCGCGCCCAGCACGGGTCTCCAGCCTTCAGGTAGGCCTCGTAGTCCTCGCGGATGCTCGATACCTGAGCGCTGACATCTGCGAGGCGCGCGCCGCGGCCGTCTGTGAGGGTAGTCCAGAAATCGCGAGGGTCGAAGAAGAAGCGCAGGAATGTCCCGGCGCCCGCGTCGGCCTCCGCTGCGAGGATGCGCTCCACGCCAGCGGGTGTGCGTGGGCGTCTCGCGAAGTACTCGTATGCTTCGCGCTTCGACGGGCTGCGCGCGCCCCAGCGCCCCTGCGGAGTCTGGAGCGGCTCGATCGGCCGCTCGAACACACGCGTCACGTCGAGCAGGTGGTTCAGGCGCCGCTCGAGGCGAGCCTGCACGATCAGGTCCAGCTCGGGATCCTCGAGGACCAGCAACGGATCCCGCACCCCCTGCGCCTCGACGAGCTCGACCGCGCGCTTCGCGGCCACGCTCTTGAGGTTCGCAACCAGGAACTCCTCCTCGAAGACCCGGTCCTGCGCCTGGACCAGGAGCAGCGCGGCCGTCACGAGCCACGCACCCGCCGCCGCGTACAACGCCTCGACGCGAACCCCGCTGCCGCGCAGGATCCAGGCCGCGGTGAGGGCAACGCCCAGGCCCAGGAGTGGGTAGTCGACGAAGCGCTCGAAGTACTGCGTCGTGATCATCCGTCCGCTGACGAGCTGCTGGTTGGTCAGGAACAGCACGCTCGCGAAGCACGCCGCCGCCAGCGGCAACAGCTCCGAGTGCGCCCGGGCACTCCTCCGAAGCACGACGAGCAGCAGGACACCCAGCGCCGAGAGGGCGGAAGCCGGCGTGATCACCGGCAGCCGCGAGCTGAAGCTGTATCCCTGCGCCGTCGTGCTGCTGTGAAATGCCAGCACCCCGATCAGCACAGCCGCGGCGCCCACCAGCGTCAGCAGGCCGACTCGGGCCGCCGCTCGCCGCCTGCCCCACGCCAGGAGCGAAGCGCTGAGCGCCGCCTGCAGGACGACGATCGCGGCAGCGACGAAGAAATAGCTCGCGACGAGCACGAGATTGACGGCGGCGCCGATGGCCAGGAGCGTGCGCAGCCTCCGCGGCGACCGGGGCTCGCGGCCGAGCTCGGCAAGCACGACGAGAGCTCCGTAGAGCAGCACCAGGCTCAGCTGCGGCTCGGGCGTGCGAAAGATCGTGAGAAACGGGCTCGTGTAGTCCGGCCAGAGCACCGCGACCCAGGCGGGGACGCGCTCACGCAGGTCGCGCAGGTCGTGCACGGCGGTCTCGAGGCCCGGCACGCCCAACGGCTCGCCAAGCTGCCAGATCGTCCAGCACCCGAGCGAGAACAGCTCCTGGGCGAACAGCAGGCTCAACGCGGCTGCCAGCCGCAGCGTTCGTCGACGGGTGACATGCCCGCTGAGCCGCCACGCCAGCCAGGCGCACAGCGCGGGAAGGAGTGCGTCCGCGAGGATCAGCGCGGCGCGCCAGGAGCCGTCGCCGGCCGTCGCCAACGCCCTGAGCGCTGCGGAAGACAGCCAGCGGTGCGGGAGCAGCGGCCCGCCACCTTCGAACGCCCACAGCGCGTACGCGGGTTCGTCATAGGCCGAGAAGAAGGCGGCGACTTCACCGATCGCCAGACTGAAGCGGAGATGCGGCAACAGCCCCAGGCCCGCCACGAACGCCACGAGCGCAGCGACGAACGGCCAGGATCGGCTCCGCGTCACGGCGACTCAGGCCACGCGCACTTCACGGGACTTGTCGACCCAATAGTCGAACCAGGCGACCGCGTTGTAGATCGTCCAGACGTAGAGCGCGAAGTCCGCGCGGCCCTCGCGGTGGCGGTCGAGCATATCCACGACCGCCGTGCGGCTCGCCGGGAAGCGCTCGAAGAAACGTGATGACATCAGCTCGGCCCGCATTGCGGCCCCGAAATCGCCGCGCAGCCACTGCACCATCGGCGCGCCGAAGCCCATCTTCGGCCGGTCGATCACGTCGTCCGACAGCACGCCGCGTACCGCCTGCTTGAAGAGCGACTTCGCTGCGAGGTCGCGGCCGACCTTCGCCTCCATCGGCAGGTTCATCGTGAGCTCGACCAGCAGGTGATCGAGGAACGGCACGCGCGGCTCGATCGAGACCGACATGCCGATCTTGTCCACGCGCATCAGCAACAGCTCGGGCAGCCTCAGCTTGAACTCGGAGTAGATCATGCGGTTGAGCACGTCCGTGCCTGGCGCCGCCTTGTCGATGCGATCGAAGAACGAGCGGACGATCTCGTAGCTGTCGGCGCGGCCGAAGGCCTCCGGCAGCAGGCCTGAGCCCGTCATCGCCGCGGGCACCGCCAGCGGCTCGAGGCGGGTGCGGTCGACGAGGCGCGCCTTGCGGGACTCCGAATAGACGGTGGCCCCGCTCCAGAACGGCTCGCGCCCGCGGCCGGCGCGATCGACGAGGTCGAGGTAGGTGTCCTGGGTGTCCGTGAGGCCGGTCAGACCGCGAGCGAGCGCCGCGGCAGCGCCTTTCGCCGGGCCGGGCAGCCGGGAGAATGGCCGCCAGAAGCGGCGGTACATATCGAGGTACATCATGTACGAGCGGTAGCCGGCGAACTGCTCGTCGCTGCCTTCGCCCACCTGCACCACGATCGTGCCGCTGTCGCGGACGAGCTTGGAAACGAAGTAGAGCGGGATGCACACCCAGTCGGCGATCGGCTCGTCCTGCGAGAACACGAGCGACGGCAGGTACTCCCGCATCGCCTTCTCGTCGACCATGATCTCGTGGTGGTCGGTCTTGAACTGGGTCGCGACCCTGCGCGCCCAGTCGAGTTCGTTGAGGTGCTCGTGGTCGGAGAAGCCGACCGTGAAGGTGCGCACTGGCCGGTCCATCAGCTGCGACATCACCGCGACATTGGCGGAGGAGTCGATCCCGCCCGAGAGCAGCACGCCGAACGGCACGTCCGACATCAGCCGCTTCTCGACGGCGGCCTTGAAGAGCTGCTGCGTGCGCTTCACGGCGTAGTCGCGCAGCGCGGGTCCGCTCAGCCGCCGGAGCTCCTCCAGGTCGTCACCGCGGCCGGGCAGCGCGTCCCAGTAGACCTCGGCCTTCATGCTCCCGTCCGGCAGCACGAACGCGCGGCAGCCCGCTGGCATCTTGAAGATGCCGCGAAACATCGTGAGCGGCGCGGGCGTCGTCAGGAACGACAGGTAGTGGTAGACCGAGCGGGGCTCGACATCCGGCTCGACGTCGGGGTGCGCGAGCAGAGCCTTGATCTCGGACGCGAACAGGAACCCGCGCTTCGTCCAGGAGAAGTAGAGCGGCTTGATGCCGACGCGGTCGCGCGCCAGGAACAGGCGTCGCCTGGAGCCGTCCCAGATGCCGATCCCGAACATCCCGTGGAGGCGCTCGACCACCTTCTCGCCCCACTCCTCGTAACCGTGGACGATCACCTCGGTGTCGGAATGGTCGGTGCGGAAACGGTGGCCCTTCTCGATCAGCTCACGCCGCAGGGCCAGGTGGTTGTAGATCTCGCCGTTGAAGACGACCTGAACGGTGCCGTCCTCGTTGGTCATCGGCTGGTTGGCGCTGGCGGAAAGGTCCACGATCGCGAGGCGGCGAAACGCGAGCCCGACCTCCCGTTCCGGGGCGATCCACAGGCCCTCCCCATCCGGACCGCGATGGACCATCGTGTCGCGCATGCGCGCGAGCTGCCTCCCGTCGACCGGCTGCGCAGCCTGCGTCGACAGCCAGCCGACGATGCCGCACATTCAGTCGGCCCTCACCAGAGATTTCGGCACGTTAGCTGCGAGTATCCGCGGAGGATCGGCCGCTGTCCAGCCACCGCTTCGCGACAGGGTTCGATCTCGTAGGGCCTATCTCGTAGCCGGACGCTCCAATACGGCGAGGATGAAGCCGAGGGTGAGCCGGCTCAGATACTCGAGCGACCTGATCTCGAATGCCGCCCCGAACAGCCGGGCGTACTCACCGGGCTGACGGACGAACCTGCCGTCGTCCAGCTGGCGAGCGACGAGGCCGGTGACGTTGTACCAGCGCCTCGGCCAGGTGGCGTCCAGGACTACGACCCTCCCGCCCGGCTTCAGCACCCTCGCCATCTCGGCGAGCACGTCGGTCGCGGTGTCGTCGGCGACGTGGTGAAAGAGGCCGGCGGCGAGGATTCGATCCGCGCTTCGGGTCGCGAAAGCGAGACGGCGCGCGTCGGAGACCACGTGAGCGGTGAGCCGGTCCTGTGCCGCGTGACGTACCCGGCGCTGGTCGATGTCGGTACCGATGTAGCGGCAGGGCTGGGTGACGTCGAAGAGGTCCCCCGAGCCGCAGGCCACGTCGAGCAGCGTCAGACCTTCCCCGGGCTCCAGCAGCGACCTGACACGAACCTTCAGCCGATGATCGTAGAACACACTCATCAGGCGCGAGTAGATCGGGGGCGAGAGTAGGCTCACGGTTGGCGAGAAGGAGTGCGTGATCCTCTACCAGGCCTCGCCACGAGTCAACGGATCGCGGGTCGCGGCGTGTGTCAGAATGCCAGGTCGACGGAGGCGATGCACGTGTTGCAGGTGGCGCTGAGTGGCGGCGAGGTACGTGTCGTGGAGGTGCCGGAGCCCGTCGTGCGTCCCGGCGCGGTCCGGGTGCGAACCAGCCATTCCCTGATCTCGGCCGGGACGGAGTCGGCCGGCATCGGCAGCGGGGGACGCCCCGAGAACATCGTGATCCGGGCGATCAAGAACCCCGCTCTCGTCAAGAAGGTGGTCGAGCGGGTGGCGAGCCACGGGCTCATGAACACGGCCGAGCTGGTGAAGACGCGTATCGCGACCGAGGCGCCGAGCGGCTACTCGTGCGCGGGCGTCGTGATCGAGGTGGGCGAGGGCATCGACGACCTGCAGGTCGGCGACCGCGTGGCCTGCGCCGGGGCCGGCTACGCGAACCACGCGGCCGTGAACGTCGTTCCCCGCAACCTCGTTGCGCGGATCCCCGACGGCGTCTCGTTCGAGGAGGCGGCGTTCGTCACGCTCGGGGCGATCGCGCTGCAGGGCGTGCGGCGCTGTGAGCCCGGCCTCGGCGACCGCGTCGCGGTGCTGGGCCTGGGCCTGCTGGGCCAGATCACGGTGCAGATGCTGAAGGCGGCCGGCGCCGTGGTGATCGGCGTCGACGTCCGGCAGGAGCGGGTGGCGCGCGCGCAGGCCCTCGGCCTCGACGCCGGCTTCACGGTCGCCGAGCGCGACTTCGTCGCGGGCGTGCTCGAGCGCACGGGCGGGCGCGGAGCCGATGCCGTGATCGTGACCGCCGCGGGCGGCGACCCGGGGCTGCTCAACAAGGCCTTCGAGGCGTGCCGGCGCAAAGGGCGTGTCGTGCTCGTCGGAGACGTCCCGATCCGGATCCAGCGCGACAAGATCTACAAGAAGGAGATCGACTTCCTGATCTCCACCTCCTACGGCCCCGGCCGCTACGACGCCGCGTACGAGGAGAAGGGCCAGGACTACCCGTTCGGCTACGTGCGCTGGACCGAGGGACGCAACCTCGAGGAGGTGCTGCGCCAGGTCGCGGCCGGAGTGCTGCGCGTGCGCCCGCTGATCGACGCCACGCACGGTGTCGAGGACGCCTCCTCGGCATACGCCTCACTCGCGGCCGAGAAGCGTCCGATCGGCATCCTGCTCGACTACCACTCCGAGGCGGCCGCCCAGGCCAGGCCGGCCCTGAGCTACCGCTCGAACCGCAAAGCGGCCGCGCCGCCGAAGGCAGGGACGTTCGGCGTCGGCGTGGTGGGCTACGGGGGCTACTTCCGCTCGATGCTCCTGCCCCTGCTCAAGGCCCACTCCGGCTTCCGCCTCGCCTCGGCCTGCTCGCGGAGCGGCCTCACAGTCAGGGCCGCGGTCGAGAACGACGCCTTCGCGAAGGGCACGACCGACTACCGCGAGC
>CAZMRX010000038.1:0-23688 GCA_964568755.1 uncultured Acidobacteriota bacterium
AAGCGCTCGAGCGCCTGGCGGCCGCGCGCCTTGGTGTCCTGCTCGTGGTCGCCGGCGAAGCCGATCGCGGCCTGGCTCATCTCGCGCGAGCCGGCGTTCGAGGTCATGATCAGGATCACCTGCCGGAAGTCCGCCTTGCGGCCGGTGTTGTCCGTCAGCGTCGCCGAGTCCATCACCTGCAGCAGGATCCCCGTCAGGTCGGGGTGCGCCTTCTCGATCTCGTCGAGCAGCACGACCGAGTAGGGGTGCTGGCGCACGGCGTCCACCAGCAGGCCGCCCTGCTCGAAGCCCACGTAGCCGGGGGGCGCGCCGATCAGGCGCGAGACCGAGTGCTTCTCGCCGTACTCGCTCATGTCGTAGCGGTGGAACTCGTTGCCCAGGTGCCGCGCCAGCTGCTTGGCGAGCTCGGTCTTGCCGACGCCGGTCGGCCCCGTGAACAGGAACGCCCCCGCGGGCCGCTCCGGCGGACCGAGGCCGGCGCGCGCGCGCTTGATCGCGGAGGCCACCTGGTCGACGGCCTCGTCCTGCCCGAACACCACGCGCTTCAGCGCCTCCCCGAGCGTGCGCAGGCGCTCGCGGTCGGAGGTGGTAGCCTGCGTCTCCGGGATCCGGGCCATGCGCGAGACCACGCGCTCGACCTCAGGCGTGTCCACCACGCGCGTGCCGTCGTCGGGGGGGTTGAGCCGCAGCGCGGCGCCCGCCTCGTCGATCACGTCGATCGCGCTGTCGGGCAGCCGCAGGTCGCGCAGGTGGCGGTGCGCCAGCCGCGCCGCGCCCTCGAGAGCCGCGTCGGTGTAGCTCACCTTGTGGTGCTGCTCGTAGCGCTGGCGCAGCCCCTGCAGGATCCGCACGCTGTCGCCCTCGTTCGGCTCGTCGACGTCGATCCGCTGCACGCGCCGCGCGAGCGCCCGGTCGCGCTCGATGTGCTTGAACTCCTCGAACGTGGTCGAGCCCATCAGCCGGATCTCGCCCTCGGTCAGGATCGGCTTGATCATGTTGGCGAGGTCCATCGTGCCGCCGGTGGTGGCGCCCGCGCCCACCATGGTGTGCATCTCGTCGATGAACAGGATCGGCAGCGGCCGCTTCTTGAGCGCCTGGATCACGGCCTTGAAGCGCTCCTCGAAGTCGCCGCGATAGCGCGTGCCGGCCAGCAGCGCGCCGGTGTCGAGCGCGAAGATCTCGCCGCCCTTGAGCGCCTCGGGGCTGCCTTCCTCGACCAGCTTCTGGGCCAGGCCCTCCACGATCGCGGTCTTGCCCACCCCCGGCTCGCCCACGAACACCGGGTTGTTCTTGCGGCGCCGGCACAGCACCTCGAGCGCGCGCCCCATCTCGCGCGTGCGGCCGATCACCGGGTCGAGCCGCCCCGCGCGCGCGCGCTCGGTGAGGTTGGAGGCGTAGGCGGCGAGCGGATCGCGCGCCGGGCGCTCCTCCTCCTCGCGCTCCCCCGCCGGAGCCGACTCGCCCTCGCCCTCGCGCGCGGGCGTCTTGCGCACGCCGTGGGAGATGAAGTTCAGCACGTCCAGGCGCGTCACGCCCTGCGCGCCGAGCAGCTCCACGGCGTGCGAGCGCGTCTCGCGCAGCAGCGCCGCCAGCATGTCGCCCACGCCGGCCTCGTCCTTGCCCGCGCTCTGCACGTGAACCACGGCCGTCTGCAGCACCCGCCGGAAGGCGAGCGTCTGCTGCGGCGGCCGGCGCGAGTTCGGCGGCAGCCGCTGCATCGTCTGCTCCAGGAACTCCGCGAGCTCCCGGCGCAGCCGCGCCACGTCCGCGCCCGAGGCCTCGAGGATCTCCTCGCCCTCGGGGTCGTGCGCGGCCGCGAACAGCAGGTGCTCGATCGTCAAGTCGGCGTGCCGCCGCACCATCGCCTCGCGGGCGGCCAGGTTGAGCACGCGCTCGAGCGACGCGCTGAACATGTCAGGCCTCCTCGATTCCGGCGCGCAGCGGGAAGCCTTCGGCCTGGGCCAGGTCGTGGACCGCCGCGACCTTGGTCTCGGCCACCTCGAACGTGTAGGCGCCGCAGACGCCGCGGCCCTGCGTGTGCACCTCCATCATGATCCTGTACGCCTCCGCGGGCCCTTTGTCGAAGATCTCCTCCAGCGTGCGCACCACGAACTCCATGGTCGTGTAGTCGTCGTTGATCAGCACGACGTGCCACAGCTGGGGGCGCTTCGCCACGGACCGGGGCTTGGAGGCGACGTCGCTCCCGCCCTGCCGCTCGGTTCCCGCCACCCCCCCATTCTAGCGAAGCCGGGCGGGTCGGGTCGCGCCGGGCGCCTCAGTACCAGCCGACCACGATCGACAGCATGCTCCGGCCGCCGTCGCGAACGCCGAGCTCCAGCGACACCGGGCCGATCGGGCTCGGGTAGTAAAGGCCGATCCCCGCGCCCCAGCGCACGTCCTGGAGGCCGACGTCCTGCGTCCTCTCGAAGACGTTGCCGCCCCCGCCACGCGCCAGCAGCTGCAGCTGGCCGAGCACCGGGTAGCGCACGCTGACGGACGCCGCCAGCGCCTGGGCGCCCTTCAGCTCCTCGTGGCGGTACCCGGGGATGAGCGCCGGCCCGCCGAGCCGAAAGTAGTCGTAGGCCTGGAGCTGCTCCCCCGAAAGCCCCAGCAGGCCGTCGAAATGGATCGCGCCCTTGCGTGCGATCGGCCGGCCCAGCCGCCCCTCGATCTGGATCCGCCAGTACGGGTAGGTCGCGCCCATGCCGTCGAGGTTCCACTCCGCGAGCGCCGCGAGCCGCCCCCCGACGCGGGGCCACAGCAGGTCGTCGAGCGTATCGATCGTCATGGTCCCGTAGAGCAGCGCGACGGTGTCGCTCGACTCGGGCAGCGGGACGGCGGCCTGGGGCACGGTTTTCACCCGCCCGAAGCGCGCGCCGGCTTCCACGAACCCCCAGCGCTCGAGCGAGGTGTTGAGCCCGATCGTCGCCCCCTGCCGCTCGAACTTCGCGCGGTTGAGCTCGTCCCCCTCCGCGTCGTAGAAGCGCGGCTTGTCCGTGAAGGTGTAGGCGCTCGCGCGGTAGCCGAGCCCCGCCACGAACAGCCGGTCCCCGCGCAGCGAGGCGCTCGCGAGCGTCTCGGCGTCGCTCGCCGCGAGCATCAGCTCCAGCTGCTCGCCGAAGCCCAGGGTGTTCTGGTTGCCGAAGCGCAACGACGCCCGCGCCTTCTCCCACTCGCTGTAGCCGATGCCCACGCCGACGCGATTGCGGGGCGCATCCTGCGCGCGCAGCACGATGCGGACTCCCTCCCCGACGGGCTCGAACTCCATCCACGACCGCTCGAGCAGCCCCGTCGCGTCCACCTTGTCGAAGGCCCGCAGCCCGCGCTCCATCGCGTAGCCCGGCCCGATCGGAATGTTGAAGGTGCGGCGCAGCAAGCTCTCCGAGACGTGCTGATTGCCGCGCGCGATCACCTCGACGATCGGCGTCCCCTCGAGCACCCGGCCGGGCGCGGGGCGCGGCGCGGGAGCGAGGCTCGCGACCGACGCCGCCAGCAGCTTCTCGCGGATCTGCGGCACGGCCTGCTTCGCCGCCTCGTAGCCGGCCGCGATCAGCGTATCGAAGTCCGAGTAGTCCGTGGCCGAGTGCCTGCCGAGGTCGGGGCGCACGAGCACGTCCGGCTCGGCCGCGAAGTCCCGGCTGCGCCTTCTGGCCAGCAGGTTGCTCACCTGCGTGGCGACGCCGAGCGAGGTGTCGTACTCCTCGGGCTCGAGCTCGGGGCTGGCGATGTCGATCGCGACCGTCACGGCCGCGCCGAAGCTCTTCGCCACGTCGGTCGGCAGGTTGTTCACCACCAGGCCGTCGACCAGCTTCCGACCGTCCCACTCGACGGGGGGAAAGAACACCGGGATCGACATGCTGGCCCGCACCGCGCGAGCCAGGTCCCCGCGGGCGAGGACGACGCGCTCCCCGTTCCCGAGGTCGGTCGCCACCACCCGGAACGGGATCGCCAGCCGGTCGAAGTCGCCTCCCGCGGCGTAGCCCGCGGGCGAAAGGTGCTGGATCAGGAAGCGATTGACCCGGTGCTCGGCCAGCAGTCCGCCGGGCAGGCGGGCCTTCTTGCCGTCGAAGCTGACGCCGAACAGGTCCCGGTAGCGGTCGTCGCGCCGCACCACCGGCAGCGTGCGCCGGTCGGGTCGCCCGCTGAAGAGCGAGGCCCAGTCGAGCGAGCGCACGATCGCCTCGAGCTCCGCCGCCGTCAGGCCGGTGGCGTAGATGCCGCCGACGATCGCACCCATGCTGTTGGCCGCGATCGCGTCCACCGGCAGCCCGGCCTCCTCGAGCGCGCGCAGCACGCCCACGTGCGCGACGCCGCGCGCACCGCCGCCGGAGAGCGCGAGCGCCAGGCGCGGGCGCGGCGCCCCGGGCTCGGCCGTGGCCGCGGGCTCGCCCTGTGCCCCGCCGAGCGCGGCCATGCCGATGCAGTGAATCGCGAGCACGACGGTGCGCCGGTGCAGCATTTCGTTCCTCTCGGGACGCCCAGAGTCTACCCGGACCCGCTCGTCCTGCAGCGGAGGTTGGGCTAGGCTTGGAAGCGTGAAGGAGACGAAGCCGGCCCTGTTCGCGGCCGGCCTGCTGATGGCCACCACGCTCGCGGCGCGCGGCGCCGAACGCCCGATCGTGATCGGCCACCGCGGCGCGAGCGGCGAGCGGCCCGAGCACACGCTCGCGGCCTACGAGCTGGCGATCGAGCAGGGGGCCGACTTCGTCGAGCCCGACCTCGTGGCGACGAAGGACGGCGTGCTGCTGTGCCGCCACGAGAACGAGATCTCGAGCACGACGGACGTCGCGAGCCGGCCGGAGTTCGCGGCTCGGCGCACCACGAAGACGATCGACGGCACGCCGACCACCGGCTGGTTCAGCGAGGATTTCACGCTCGCCGAGATCCGCACGCTGCGCGCGCGCGAGCGCCTGCCGCAGCTGCGCGGCACGGCCTTCGACGGGCGCTTCGGCGTGCCGACGTTCGACGAGCTGCTCGCGCTGGTCGCCGCCACGAACGCGCGCCCGCAGCGGCGCGGGCGCCCGCTCGGCGTCTACCCCGAGACCAAGCACCCCTCGTACTTCGAGGGACTCGGCCTCGCGCTCGAGGCGCCGCTCGTCGAGGCGCTGCGCCGCCACGGGCTCGATCGGGCCGACGCTCCCGTTTTCGTCCAGTCGTTCGAGGTCTCGAACCTGCGCCGGCTCGCGACTCTGACGCGCGTCCCGCTCGTCCAGCTGATCGAGCCCGCCGGCCGTCCCTGGGACTTCACCCTCGGCCGCTTCGCGCGCAGCTACGCCGACATGATCCGCCCCGAGGGTCTGCGCGAGATCGCGACCTACGCCCGCGGCATCGGCGTGCACAAGAACCTGGTGCTGCCCCGCGGCCCCGACGACCGCCTGCTTCCGGCCACGACGCTGGTGCGCGACGCCCACGCGGCCGGGCTGCTCGTCCACGTCTTCACGCTGCGAGCCGAGAACCAGTTCCTGCCGAGCGAGCTCCGGCGCGGCCCGGAGCTCGCAGCGGCTGGCGACCTCGCGGGCGAGGCGGAACGCTTCCTGCGGGCCGGCGTCGACGGCTTCTTCACCGACCACCCTGGCATCGGAGTGAAGGCCCGCGACACGCTAGCGGGGGCTCGGGGGGCGCTCAGCCCCCCGTAAGCCCGCCTCCTTCCTTCCGCCTCCTTCCTTCCGCCTCCTTCCTTCCGCCTCCTTCCTTCCGCCTCGTTCCTTCCGCCTCGTTCCTTCCGCCTCGTTCCTTCCGCCTCGCTCCTTCTGTTCCCCCGTCTGTTCCAGCAGTCCGCCCTGGCCAGCTGCTCGGTCGTAAGATACGGACGGAGGAAAAGATGGCCGGGCCGACCCGCGTCGCAGTCGTCCTCGCTCTCGCCTTCGCCGCCGGCTCCGGGTGCCTCCAGGAGACCACGACCGAGCCGGCGGGAGCGCTCACGATCCGCTGCTCTGCCAGCCCGGCCGCCGGCGCGGCGCCGCTCTCGGTGGCCTTCGGCCTGGACGTCTCGGGCGCGCTCGGGGCGATCTCGGTTGCGATCCAGTACGGCGACGGGACGCAGGGCACCGATCCCGACGCTCGCCACGTCTACGCCTCGTCCGGCGACTACATGGCCTCGATCACGGTCACCGCCGGAGCCGAGACCGCCCGCTGCTCCGTCCCGATCGCCGTGGCGCCCGCCGCGGTGCCCTCGCCAACGCCTCGGGCCGCCAACCAGCCGCCCGACGCCGTCTTCCGCACCACGCCGGCGACGAGCGGCACGGCCCTCACCGGCACGGCGCCCTTCCGCGTCAACTACAACATGTGCACGTCGGTGGACCCCGACGACGATCGCATGCTGTTCCGGATGGACCTCGACGGCGACGGCGCCTTCGAGTTCCGCGGCTCGTCGGGAGCGGACTGCCGGCACGACGCGACCTACGCGGTGGGAACGCGGACGGCGACGCTGTGCGTAGCGGACGTCGACTGCCCGTCCTGGCCCCTGTGCGAGGACTACGCCCCGCTCCATCCCTTCCAGTGCCGCAGCTACACGGTGACGGCCGTACCCTGACGCGCGCACGCGCTGCGAGGGCGCGCCAACGCGGCCGCCGTGCGACACTGGCTGTCGCATGCGGCGCACGGGCGCGTTGAAGACGGCACGCAATCGCGCCCGGCGTCCGTTGGCCGTGGCCGCGCTCGCCCTTCTGCCGCTGCTCGACGCCTCGCTGGCCGGGCGCGCGCGGAGCGAGCCGCCCGGCGCCTTTGCCGAGCTCGTCCACGTCGACGCGGGGGGCCCGGTCGCGCACGTCCAGGCCCGCATGCATGCGGGCTTCCTGATGGCGCAGCTCCAGATCCCCGGAGCCCGCTTCGTGGGCCGCGTCCCGCTCTCCGACCTCGACGCCGCCCTCGCCGCCGAGCTCGAGAGCGCCGGCGTCGGCCGACCGATCGCCCGGCCGGCTCCAGGCGGAACGCTGGTCGCACAGCTCCAGTCCTCGGCGCCGGCTCACCTCGGCGAGAGCGAGTACCGCCAGGACCCTGCGCGCATCGGCTCCCGGCCCGCCTTCTCGCCCACCAACGCCGACCTGCTGACGCTCGACGTCCCGGTGGACGCGAACGACCTGGCCGCCGTGTGCGAGGCCAAGACGAGGATGCTGTCCGACGAGATCGCGGCGGCGCGCGCTGCGACCGAGGCGCTCTCCGACTCGACGCCGTTGCCCGAGGTGCTGAGCGCCTATGCGCGGCTCGGCGGCGCGCTCTCCATGACCCCGGACATGGCGGGCGCGATCCGGGCCTTCTCCACGCTCGGCGACCGGCTCGTCGCGAATCCGTCCCCCGCCACGAGCGCGCCGCTCCGGATGGCGCTCGCTGCCCTGGGCATCCTGAACCTTCGTCGCGGCGAGCTCGAGAACTGCGTGATGCACCACAACCGGGAGATGTGCCTGTTCCCGCTGAGCCGCGCCGCCCGGCACCAATCGGGCGACGGCGCCCGGCAGGCCTTCGCCTACTTCTCGAAGCTCCTCGAGCTCGAGCCCGAGAATCTCGAGATCCGCTGGCTGCTGAACGTGGCCGCGATGACGCTCGGGAACTACCCGGAGGGTGTGCCGGAGCGGTTGCGGATCGGGCCCGAGGCCTTCGCCTCGGCCGAGGACCCCGGCCGCTTCTGGGACGTCGCGGGACCGGCGGGCGTGGCGCGCACCGACAACGCGGGCGGCACGATCGCCGACGACTTCGACGGCGACGGCCTCGTCGACCTCGCGCTCTCGAGCCGCGACCCTTGCGAGCCCCTGCGCCTCTACCGCAACCGGGGCGACGGCACGTTCGAGGACGCGACCGAGCGGGCGGGCCTGCTCGGCCAGCTCGGCAGCCTGAACCTGGTCCAGACCGACTACGACAACGACGGCTGGACCGACATCTTCGTGCTGCGCGGGGGCTGGGAAACCGCGGTGCGCAACTCGTTGCTGCGCAACAACGGCGACCTGACTTTCACCGACGTCACCGAGCGCGCGGGCCTGGGCGGGCCCGCGCACCGCACCCACAGCGCGGCCTGGGCGGACTTCGACAACGACGGCTGGCTCGACGTGTTCGTGGGCCACGAGTTCTCGTGGAGCCAGCTGTTCCGGAACCGCGGCGACGGCCGCTTCGAGGACGTCACCGACCGGGCGGGCCTGCGCTTCCGCTCGCTGACCAAGGGCACGGTCGCCGGCGACATCGACAACGACGGTTGGCAGGACCTCTACGTCTCGAACTTCGGCGAGCGCAACCTGCTGTTCCGCAACCTGGGCGGGGGTCGCTTCCAGGAGGTCGCGCGCGAGCGGGGCGTCGCGGAGCCCTACTTCAGCTTCACCACCTGGTTCTTCGACTACGACAACGACGGCTGGCTGGACCTGCTGGTGGTGACCGACGTCCCGACCGTCGAGGAGCAGGCGCGCGAGTACCTGGGCCTGCCGCAGCCAGGCGAGACGCTGCGCGTCTACCGAAACCGCGGCGACGGCAGCTTCGAGGACGCGACGCGCGCGCTCGGGCTCGCGAAGGTGATCCCGACCATGGGCGCGAACTTCGGGGACATCGACAACGACGGCTTCCTCGACTTCTACCTGGGCACCGGCGCCCCCTCGTACGCCACGCTCATGCCCAACCGCCTGTTTCGCAACCGGGGCGGCCGCGGCTTCGTCGACGTCACGCAGTCGAGCGGCACCGGCCACCTGCAGAAGGGCCACGGCGTCGCCTTCGCCGACTTCGACAACGACGGCGACGACGACATCTTCGCGAGCCTCGGCGGCGCCTTCCTGGGCGACAAGTACCAGGACGCGCTCTTCGAGAACCCCGGCCACGGCGCGAGCTGGCTGTCCGTCCGCCTCGTCGGCACGAAGACCAACCGTGCTGCGATCGGAGCCCGGCTGCGGCTCCTCGTCGAAGAAGGCGGCCAGGAGGCCTGGCGCACGCGCTGGGTCACGAGCGGCGGCTCCTTCGGCGCCTCGCCGCTGATGCAGCACATCGGCGTCGGCCGCGGCTCGCGGCTGAAGCGAGTCGAGATCGACTGGCCGGGAGCCCGGGCCCCCCAGGTCCTGACCGGCGTTCCCCTGGACTCCTGGATCGAGGTCGTCGAAGGCCAGACCCGATTCAAGAAGCTGTCCCGGCCCCGCTTCCGCCTGGGCGGCGCCGCGGCGGCTCGTTGAGACCGCGCCGCCGACCGAACACCTCGCGAACTGTCACATCCTCGTGAGCTGGCGCTCGGATCGCCGGCTAGGCTCCCGCGATCATGAGCTTCCTGATCGTGCTGCGCTTCGATTCGGCCGGCGCCTGCCCTGTCGTCGTCCACGAGGACGACGAGCTCTTCGCGAGCGACGGAGCAACCTGGCGGCTGGTGGCCCAGACCAACGACCCCGCTGAAGCGGCCCGCCTCGTCGACCAGCTCCGCCAGCGGGCGGCCGAGCTCACGGCGGAAGCTGGCGCCTGTGTAGATACATCTCATATATACTTCCAGGAGAAGGAGGGTCGAGATGGCGGACCGCGCCAAGCTGTTCAAGACGGGCGGGAGCCAGGCCGTTAGGCTTCCGCGAGCCTACCGCTTCCAGGGGCTGACGGAGGTGCTCATCCGACGCGAGGGCAAACGGGTGGTGCTGGAGGGAGCACGAAAGTCCTTCAGCCGACGCTTCCTGGCGCTGGCCGGCTCGGCTCGGGAATTCCCGTATCCGCCCGAGCCGCCCGTCGTCGAACCGGGCCCCAGGCTGGCTTGAACCCGTGCGCCATCTCCTGGATACGAATGCCTGCGTCGATTACCTGACCGGGCGATACCCGAAGCTGGTCGCCCGGATCCAGCGCTCCGCGCCGGACGACCTGTGCCTGAGCTCGGTGGTCGTGGCGGAGCTGCGCTACGGGGCCGATCACAGCGCTCGTCGCCGGACGAATCACGGGCGCATCGACGCCCTGCTCGACGAGATCGAGTGCCTCGACTTCGATCTCCGCGCGGCCGCGACCTACGGACGCGTGCGGCAGCAGCTCGAGGCGGCCGGCACACCCATCGGCCCGAACGACATGCTGATCGCCGCTCATGCCCTCTCGCGGGGGCTGAGCCTCGTCACGGACAACGTCGCCGAGTTCAAGCGCGTCAGGGGGCTCAAGGTCGACAACTGGCGGCCGTAGCCGACCTTCTGCTCGAGGATGGCGTCAGGTCGCGGGCGCGTTCTTGCTGCTAGGATGCGCCAATGGCTCTAGCCGCAGGAACCAGGGTCGGGCCTCACGAGATCATCGCCCTGCTCGGCGCGGGCGGAATGGGCGAGGTCTACCGCGCCCGCGACACGCGCCTGTCGCGCGATGTCGCGATCAAGGTCCTGCCCACCTCCTTCGCGACCGACGCCGACCGGCTGCGCCGCTTCGAGCAGGAGGCCCGCGCCACGGGACTGCTCAACCATCCCAACATCCTCGCGGTCCACGACACGGGTCACCACGAGGGCTCCCCCTACGTCGTGTCGGAGCTGCTCGAAGGCCAGACGCTGCGCGAGCGCGTGGCCGGCGGTGCGCTGCCCCTGCGCAAGGCCGTCGAGATCGGCGCCCAGGTCGCGCGCGGGCTGGCGGCGGCCCACGCCAAGGGCATCGTCCACCGAGACCTGAAGCCCGAGAACGTGTTCGTGACGAACGACGGCCAGGTGAAGATCCTCGACTTCGGCCTCGCGAAGCTGACGCAGCCGGAGAGCGGCGAAGCCAGCCAGTCGCCGACCGAGATGCGCGGGACCGATGCGGGGTCGGTGCTCGGCACGGTCGGCTACATGTCGCCCGAGCAGGTCCGGGCCCAGCCCGTGGACCATCGCTCCGACATCTTCTCCTTCGGCTCCGTGCTCTACGAGATGCTGTCGGGCCGGCGCGCGTTCCGCGGCGATTCGGCCGTGGAGACGATGAGCGCGATCCTCAAGGAGGACCCGCCCGATCTCAGCGAGACCAACCGCAGCCTGCCGCCGGCCCTCGAGCGGATCGTCTCCCACTGTCTCGAGAAGAACCGGGAGGAACGCTTCCAGTCGGCGCGGGACATCGCCTTCGACCTCGAGCAGCTCTCGGGATCGGCCACGACCCACGCCGCGATCGCGCGTGGACGGCAGAGCCGCCTTCCCATCCTGCGCATCGCCGCGCTCGGTCTGGCCGCCTTCGCCCTCGCGGCGGCGGCCTACGTCACCGGTCGGCGCAGCTCGACTCACTCTCTTCCGGAATTTCGGCCCATCACGTTCCAGCGCGGGGTCGTTGGAGCGTCGCGCTTCGCCGCCGACGGGAAAACCGTCGTCTACACGGCAACGTGGCCTGGAACCAGGCGCGACGTCTACACCGCGCAGCCCGGCAGCCCCGAATCCCGCAGCCTGAATCTCGAGGACGCGCAGCTGGTCGGCGTTTCGGGGTCCGGAGAGCTGGCGGTACTGCTGGCGCGGGGGCCAGGGCCGGGCCGGACGCTCGCCCGGCTACCCATGGGAGGCGGTGCGCCACGCGACGTGGCCGAACGCGTCGTCCGCGCGGCCTGGGGACCCGACGCGACGTCCTTCGCGGTCGTGCGCGCGGAGGGGGGCAGGAATCGCCTCGAGTTCCCGGTCGGCAAGCCGCTCTACGACGGCGTTTACCTCGACAACGTGAGGGTCTCGCCGCGGGGCGACCTGGTCGCTGTTACCGACCATCCGCTGGCCGGCGACAACCGGGGCGACGTGGCCGTGGTGGACCTCGCGGGTCGGAAGCGCACGCTCTCGTCCGGCTGGTCCGACATCCGCGGCCTCGCCTGGTCGCCCGACGGCAAGGAGGTGTGGTTCACGGCCACTCGCATGGGGATCGAGCTGAACCTGTGGGCTGTCACGCCCGATGGCCGCGAGCGCCAGGTGTATCGAGCGCCCGGGAGCATGCAGATCCAGGACAGCCTGCCGGATGGCCGCGTCCTGCTCGTCGTCGGGCGAGCCAGACCCCGGCTCGTCGGGCGCGCGCCCGGTGAAGCGCAGGACCGTGACCTCTCGTGGCTGGACTATGGCTGGGCGGCCGACCTCTCCGCAGACGGCAAGACCTTCCTGTTCGGAGAGCAGGGCGAGGGCGCCGGGCTCGAGTACTCCGCCTACATCCGCGGCACGAATGGCTCGCCCCCGGTCCTGCTCGGAAAGGGTGCCACCTTCTCCATATCGCCGGACGCCAGCCGGGTGCTCGTGGTGAACCTCACGCCTCCGGCGCACCTCGCTCTGCTTCCGACCGGCGCAGGCGACCCGCGGCCGCTCCCACCCGGGCGCGTCGCCCAGTTCCATTGGGGCTCGTTCTTCCCCGACGGCAAGCGGATTGCCTTCACTGGGAACGAAGAGGGCAAGGGCCCTCGGCTCTTCATCCAGGACCTGGCGGGTGGCGATCCGAAGCCGGTGTCGCCGGAGGGCGTCGCTGCGTTCGAGGGCAACAACGTCTCGCCGGACGGCGCGTTTCTGGCCGGTTCGAGCGAGGCCGGACTGATCCTCTACCCCACCGCCGGCGGCGAGCCACGACCCGTCGCGGGTGCCGTGCCCGGAGACCAGCCGCTGCGCTTCAGCCGTGACGGGCGCTTCCTGTACTGCCGGGGAGAGGGGACCCTCAGCAAGGTCTTCCGCCTGGACCTCGCCAAGGGCACGCGAGAGCTGTGGAAGGAGCTCGTGCCCACGGGTGCCTCGAGCGCGGGTCGAATCACCGCCCTGACCATCGCACCCGACGTCGGCGCCTACGCCTACACCTTCAGCGAGACGATGACGACGCTCTACGAGGTGCGCGGCCTGCAGTGATCGGATGACGTCGCTACTATTGCGCGAGGGAACCATGGCTTGGCACGATCACTGGTGGGAGGTGGCGCTAGACGTCCTCTCCGGCGGCATCTACTCCGCGGCCAAGGGCGGCACCGAGGCAATCCAGGTCACCCAGACACCAACGGGGTCAACGGGCGGGCTCAACCTCTCGGCACCGAACCCCAGCGCCCCGGGTAGGGGGTTACGGCCACCGACCCCTCCCGACCTGGGGCGCCTGCTGCCGTCGCCCGAGGGGCGCACATCGGACGGCACCTGCTGCCAGCGCTTTCAGCTCAACAGCGGCTTCCTGCTGGACACGGCGACCGGGCGCGTCTGGCAGTACAGCCAGACCGTCCAGGCGTTTGTGTCGGTCCCGCTTCAATACGGCGGCGACGATCGCGATCTTGCCGATCTGATCCTGAAGAAGCGACTCCAGGAGCTCGAGCAGAAGTACTCGGCCGAGGTCTTGAGCACGCTTCCCGTGAAGAGCCGAGCGACCCAGATGGCGGCCTTCGACAAGGAGTATCTCGAGCCCATTCGCCGTGCTGCGCTCGGAAAGGCACGCTCCGCGCGGCCAAAATAGCACCGGCCTCAGGGGGTTGGCGGAAGCGGGTGGGAATCGAACCCACCGCTCCAGGGGTCAGCCTGGAGCCGGACGGCTTTGAAGGCCGCGCAGGTCACCAGACCCGAATCGCTTCCACGGCAGCAGCGATGATACCGCCTCTATGACGGCCGTCATCGGACGCAGCGGCGACTCCGGCTACGTTAGCGTGACAGCCGCGAGGAGGCCCGATGACAACGACGACTGTGCCGACGATCGATATCCGGCAGCTCGGTGCGTGCGCCGATCGCAAGGCCTGCGTCCTGGCCGCGTTCGACGCACTGGGCTGCGGCGAGAGCCTGATCGTGGTCAACGATCACCTTCCGCGCGGCTTGAAGGTCCATTTCGACGAGCAGCGGCCCGGACTGTTCTCATGGCGCTCGCTCGAGGAGGGGCCCACCACGTTTCGTGTCCAAATCGAACACCTCTGAACGACGCGTCCCGGCCTGCTAGAATCCAGGCGGGATGGCCTCTGTCGAGGAGCTGCTGCGGAGCAGTACGCTCTACAGGAACCTGTCGGGAGAAGACCAGAAGCGGCTGGCCGCCGTATCCCTGGCGAAGTTCTACGAAAAGGGAGACACGATCTTCCGTGAAGGCGACTCGCCCGACTACCTGGTCACGATCGCGAGCGGCCGCGTGAAAGTGGTCAAGCTGATCCCCTCCGGCAAGGAGATCATCCTGGAGATCTTCGGCGCCGGAGATCCCGTCGGCGCCGTGGTCGCTTACGAGGGCCGTCCCTACCCCGCCTCGGCCGTGGCGATCGAGCCGGTCGAGTGCATCCTGGTGCGGCGCTCGGAGTTCTTCGCGCTCTTCGAGCGCCACCCGAGCTTCGTCCGCGGCTTCCTGACCGGCATGGCCCAGCGCATCGTCGAGCTGACGCGCCGCATCCCGGAGGTGGCCGGAGGCCGCGTCGAGACCCGCTTCGCACGCCTGTTCCTGAAGCTCGCCGACCGCATGGGCGAGGCGCGCGGCGCCGCCCACTTCATCCCCATGCCGCTGAGCCGCCAGGAGCTCGCCGACCTCACCGGCACCACGATCGAGACGTGCATCCGGATCATGAGCCGCTGGGGCAAGGAAGGCGTCGTCACGACCGAGCGAGAAGGTTTCGTGGTCAGCGACCGATCGGCGCTCGAGCGCCTGGTGGAGGCCTGAGGCACTCCTTGGACCACGCCGAGAAGCTCGCGCTGCTGCGCCGGACACGGCTGCTGGAGACCCTGCCCGAGGAGCAGCTCAACCTGCTGCTCCGCAGCTGCAGGGAGGTCTCGCTGGTGCCGGGCGAGGCGCTTTGCCACGAGGGCGAGGTCGGCCGCGCGATGTACGTCGTGCTGTCCGGCAACCTGGTGGTCTCCAAGGGCGGCAAGCAGGTCGCCGTGGGCCGGCCGGGAGACTGCTTCGGCGAGATGGCGCTGATCGAGTCGCGCGAGCGGTCCGCGACGCTGCGCGCGCTCGACGACACGCTGATGATCGAGATCCCGGAGACGGCCTTCGCGGAGCACCTGTCGAAGGTCCCCGGGCCGCTCCTGGCCCTGCTGCGGGTGTTCTCCGACCGCGCGCGCCACGACCTCGAGAGCCTGGTCTCGGCGAACCTGAAGCTCCAGGCGCAAGCCGAGGAGATGGACCGCAAGAACCGGGAGCTCACCGAGACGCGGCGCCAGCTCGAGCAGCGCAACCGCGACCTCGAGCGGCTGTCGGCGCTCGACACGCTCACCCAGATCGCCAACCGCAGGCGCTTCGACGCGGTGCTGCGCCAGGAGTGGCGGCGCGCGGTGCGCGACGAGGCCCCGATCTCGCTGCTGTTCTGCGACATCGACTACTTCAAGCGCTTCAACGACACCTACGGCCACCAGGCGGGCGACGAGTGCCTGGTGCGCGTGGCGCAGGCGATGGAGGAAACCCTCAACCGCCCGGCCGACCTGGTGGCGCGCTACGGCGGCGAGGAGTTCATCGCGCTGCTCGTCGACACCGACGCCGAGGGCGGGCGCATGCTGGCCGAGCGCATGCGCGCGCGCATCGAGGAGCTGAAGGTCGAGAACCGCGACTCGAGCGTCGGGCCGTTCCTGACGGTCAGCCTCGGGGTGGCGACGGTCGTGCCCAACCCGACGCTGCGGCCCGAGGACCTGATGGACCTGGCCGACCGGGCGCTCTACGCGGCCAAGGCGAGCGGACGCAACCGCGTGTCCACTTCGGAGGAGCTGCCCGCGGTCCGGGCGGCCACCCCCCCGCTCGAGCGCTGAGCGCCCGCGCGGGCGATCGTCACAGGTAGATCTCGATCCTGGCCCGCGCGCGCAGCCGCGCGACCAGCGCCGCCTGGATCTCCCCGGCCTTGCCCCGCCGCACCGCCATCTCCACATCGCCTCGCACGGCGTCGAACGACGGGGGCGCGGCCGCCTCCGGCGGGCCGAAGGCCGCGGGGTTGGACTCGAACGCGGCGCGCGCCTCGGCCTCGGGCACGGGGTAGTCCTGCAGCTCGCGGGCGACGAGCGCGGCCACCGTGGCCTGGACGCGCAGCTCCGCCTTGAACGACTGCGGGTCCATCCCCGCTCCGGCGAGAAACTCCGCCCACTCGGCTTCGCCCGCGTACGCGCCGCGCATCTGGTCGAAGCTCCGCTCGACCTCGCGCGTGTCGGCTGCGATCCCGCGCGCGAGCGCCTCCTGCAGCAGCAGCTCGCGGGTCACGTAGCTGTCGAGCGCCTGGCGCACGATCTCCGGCTTGCGCTTTTCCCGGTCGGCGACCGAGACCCGGTCGAGCGCGCTCTTGGCGAGCGGCAGGATCTGGCGGATGCGGATCTCCTGGCCGTTCACGCGCGCCACGACCTCGGGCAGCGGAAGAGGCAGCGGCCGCGCGGGATCGGGCGTCTCCGACGCGGAGGGCTCCGGGGCGGGCGCGCCGGAGCAGGACGCGAGCAGCAGCAGCAGGATCGCGGCGCGGGTGGCGGTCATGGCTTGCGGAGACAGGCTACCATGCGGCCCCATGTTCTCGGATCGTACGCGCTTCGACCTGCGGCCGAACCGGCTGGCCGCGAGGCTCGCCGAGCGGCGGGCGGCGGGCGCGCCGCTCATCGACCTGACTCAGTCGAACCCGACGCGCGCGGGCTTGCTCGCGGACGGGGCGCTGCTCGCGCCGCTCGCCTCGGACGCGGCCCGGCGCTACGACCCCGTGCCATTCGGCCTGCCCGAGGCGCGCGCCGCGGTGGCGCGCGACTTCGAGGAGCGGGGCTACCCGCTCGAGCCCGAGCGGGTCCTGCTCCACGCCAGCACCAGCGAGGCCTACGGCTTCCTGTTCAAGCTGCTGTGCGACCCGGGCGACGAGGTGCTGGTGCCCCGCCCGGGCTATCCGCTCTTCGACTTCCTGGCCGGCCTCGAGTCGGTCCGGGTGCGCAGCTACGCGCTCGCGTACGACGGGGAGTGGCACCTCGACCTGGGCGCGCTCGCGGCCGCGCTCACTCCCCGCACCCGAGCGATCGTGGCCGTCAGCCCCGGCAACCCCACCGGCGCCTACCTCAAGTCCCAGGAGCTCGCCGCGCTCGAATCGCTCTGCGCCGAGCGCGAGATCGCACTCGTGGCGGACGAGGTGTTCGCGGACTTCGCGCTCCGCGCGGACGAGCACCGCGCCGCGAGCGTCGCGCGCGACTCGCCCGCGCTCGCCTTCGCGCTCGGCGGCCTGTCGAAGAGCTGCGGCCTGCCGCAGCTCAAGCTCGCCTGGACGGCGGTCGTCGGCCCCGAGCCGCTGCGCCGCGAGGCCCTGGCGCGGCTCGAGGTCGTCGCGGACAGCTACCTGGCCGTCGGCACTCCGGTGCAGGTCGCGGCGCCCGCTCTGCTCGCGCGCAAGGCCGAGCTGCAGGCCCCGATCCGCGACCGCGTCGCCATCAACCTCGCCGCCCTGCGCGCGGCGCTCGCGGCGCAGGGCCCCGCGACGCTGCTCGAGCCCGAGGGCGGCTGGTCGGCGGTCCTGCGCGTGCCAGCCACCTCGAGCGAGGAGGAGCGGGTGCTGCGACTGCTCGACGAGCGGGACGTGCTGGTCCACCCCGGCTACTTCTTCGACTTCCCTTCCGAGGCCTACCTGGTGCTGAGCCTGCTGCCGCCGCCCTCCGAGTTCGCAGAGGGCGTCTCGCGGGTGCTCGCCGACCTCGTGCTATAACGCCCGCAGGAGGTCTCGCGACCATGGCCGTCAAGCGCGTCTCGCCGGACGAGGCTCTCGACCTGATGCAGAGCCGGGGCTACGCCTATCTCGACGTGCGCTCGGTGCCCGAGTTCGCGCAGGGGCACCCGGCCGGCGCCTACAACGTGCCGATCATCCACATGGGCCCCCAGGGCAGCCAGCCGAACGCGAGCTTCCTGCAGGTAGTCGAGCGGCGCTTCCCGAAAGACGCCCCGCTCGTGGTCGGCTGCCGAACCTCCGCCCGCTCGCAGCACGCCGCGTCGCTGCTGGAGCAGGCGGGCTACAGCAACCTGCTGATCCAGGCGGCGGGCTTCGTCGGCTCGTCTCCGATGGAGCCCGGCTGGGGGCCGAAGGGGCTTCCGACCAGCCAGCAGGCCGAGCCCGGGCGCTCGTGGGACGAGCTCGCCCGGGAAGCCGATTGAGCGCTCCTCGCGCCGCGATCGTCACCGGAGGAACCGGGGCGCTCGGTCGAGCGGTCGTGAAGCGGCTGCTCGGAAGCGGCGCGCGCGTCGCGGTGCCCTATCGGCGCTCCGAGGAGTGGCGCTCGCTCGCATCCGAGGCGGGCGCCGGCGCGGCCCTCTTCGGCTTCGAGGCGGACCTCGCCGATCCGGCGGCGGCCGCGGCGTTCGTCGACCAGGCGCAGCAGCGGCTCGGGCTCCTCGACGCGGTCGCGCTGGTGGCGGGGGGCTGGGCCGGCGGGACGAGCTTCGACCAGGCGCCGGTGGAGGAGTGGAGCCGCATGCTCCGCGGCAACCTCGACTCGGCGGCCTTCGTCTGCCGCGCCGCGCTGCCCCACCTGAGGACGCAGGGCGGGAGCATCGTGGCGGTGGGCTCGCGTGCGGCCGAGAGCGGCGGCAGCGGCATGGCCGCCTACGCCGTCTCCAAGCTGGCGCTGCACGCGCTCGTACGGGTGCTGGCGCAGGAGAACCGTGCGCAGGGCGTGCGCGTCAACGCCGTGCTGCCGGGCACCATCGACACCCCGGCCAATCGCAACGCGATGCCGAAAGCCGACGCCTCGGCCTGGACGTCCCCGGACAAGATCGCCGACGTGGTTCTCTACCTGCTGTCGAGCGAGTCCTCCGCCACGACCGGCGCACTGGTGCCGGTCGACATGCCCGGCTAGCCCGGATCATTCGGCATCGTGCGAGCGGCGCGGACGTGGCCTCGACGGCTGTGCGTGTCAGCCGCCCTTGCTTCATGAAAGCTGGCGGAGCGTCCAGAAGAAGAAGCCGATCGCCAGGATCACCATCGCCAGGAGCAGCAGCGCGCGCCCGAGCGAGGGCAAGGGCGGCGGCTCGCGCGCGACGCCGGTCTTGCGGACCGCACCGAAGAGCGCGCGCGACTGGCAGGCCGCGAGGTGCTGCGCCAGCTCGCCGGGAGCGGCTCCCGGCGCGACGTCGCGCAGCGAGGCGATCTCGTCGTCCGTCAGGCATCGGCTGGACAAGGGCCGGGCTCTCCGCCCGAGGATCTTAGCAGCGCCCGCTCGCCTGGTGTCGCCGGCGGGGATGTGCTGAGATGGAGCCGATGCCGTTTCAAACCACCGCGACCCGCCTCTGGAAGAGCCTCAACCCGGACGAGCGCCTGCGCGCCGCGTCCGCCTTCTTCGCCGAGCCCCCGCCCGAGCTCGCAGGCGCCGCCGTCGGCGCCCTCGTCAAGGCCCGTCACCTGCGGCCGCAGGCCGCGCGCTCGCTCGCCCCCGACGCGCAGGCTCGGATCCTCGCCACGGTGCTCGACCCGGGCGAGCCGCTCGCCCAGGGGCTGCTCGTGGGCTTGCACCTCGCGGAGCGTCGGCCCCTGCTCGGCGCGTTCCTCGACGCGCTCCGCCTGCCGCACGAGGACGGGATCCTCAAGGAAGAGGCCGACGCGGCTCCTCCCGTGGACGAGGCCGGCGCACGAGCTGCCGTGGCTGCGCTCGCGGCCTTCCCCGCCGACGAGGTGCGGACCTACCTCAACACGCTGTGGCTCCAGGACCCCGAGCGCTGGCAGGCGCTCGAAGGGCTCTACTCGCCCGTGGCGGGCACCCAGAGCACCGGCTGACGGATGAAGAAGTTCCGGATCACTTCCTCGACCTCCGAGTCGGCCGGCAGCTTCGACCACAGCTCCAGGTAGTCCGGCCTCCGAAGCGCCAGCCCCGCGAAGAGCAGGCTCGCCTGGCGCATCGGCCACTCCGAGTCGTACATGACGTCCTTCGGCCAGGGCCAGCCCGTGCGGTCGCGCATGAAGGGCGCCAGGAAGGCCATGCCGCGGGCCAGCCCGCGGCCGTCCGGCAGCGTGAAGCGCCACAGGTCGTCCGCGGGAGTCGACAGCAGCTGCGCGATCCCCGCCATCGCCTCGAGGTTGAAGAGCGAGTAGGCGTAGGGCTTGGTGCGCCGCGTCTCCTGCGGGAAGGAGCCGTCACTCGCAATCTGGTCCGGGAGCAGGACGCTCTTGAACCGTTCGCGGCAGAAGCCGACCAGGTCCTCCCGGCCCGCCACGCGCGCGAAGGCGGCGACCTGCAGCACCCAGCAGGTCGCGTGGTTGTTCTTCATGTCGCGCTCGGCGATGCCGTACTCGTGCGTCGTCATCCACTGGACGTAGGCGCCGAACCACTCGCGGACGGCCTTGCGCTCCGCGGCCGAGAGGCCCGGCGCGCCCTCGTCGAGCGCCTCGACGGCGCGCGCCACCTCCACGAGGTGCAGCGTGTCGATGATCCCGACCCCGCGCCCGCTGACCCGGCCGTGGATCGCCTGCGCGTAGCGCAGGTGCGGGCTCATGCGCGTGGACTCGTCCACGAACCAGGCGCGCAGGTGGCGAGCCGCGTGCTCCGCGTAGCGCTTCTCGCCGGTGAGCCGGAACGCCGCGGCGAGCGCCGGCAGCTGCAGGCTCAGCCGGCGCATCGCGCGCCGGTGCTCGTCGAAGTTGTCCGGGTTGCTCAGGCCGTCGCGCTGGACGAAGGGCCCGCCGGGGTTCTGCGGGTCGGGCCACCAGTAGTCCGCCTCGGAGAAGTAGTCGTGGCGGCCCCCGGCGCTGCGCGGCGAGGACGCCGCCGTGACCGTGACCGGGGCCTCACGCAGGTAGCGCTCGGCCGCGCCCAGCACCCGCGGGCGCTCGATGGCGGCCAGATCGAGGCCGGAGGCGCCGATCGGGGCGGCCGCCAGCACGCGGGCGACCGCCAGCGTCGCGGCGAGGACGCCGCTCATCAGCGCCCCCCGGCCTCCAGGGGATGCTGGATCTCCGGCAGGCCGTCGCTCGAGGGCAGGACCAGCCAGAAGCGCTCGGCGTGGTAGATCCCGCCGAGCGCCTTCGCCGACGCCGTCGCGCGCGCGTTGAAGCGCTCCGCCGACCGGGACCGGCCTTTCCTGTCCTTCGGCAGCAGCAGGTGGGCAGCCGCCTGCGCGCGAGCCCGCGCGTCCTCGTCGGCCACGTGCACCACCGGGTGCAGGCGCGGGCCGAGCGCCCGCGACGGATTCCAGGGCGCCGCCAGCTGGTGGCGCTTCCAGGCCTCGGCGCGAGCCGCGAAGCGATCCCCGATGCCGGACGGCTCCCCGCGCAGGCGCTCGGGCTCGCCGATCCGCCACAGGTGCCGCAGCGCGCTCGCTCGCTCCGCAGCCTTCGCGGCGCCCGGGGGCAGCCGCGCCCCGAGGAGCGCGAGCCGCGTCCGTACCGCTCCCGGCACGAAGGCCTCGGGCCGCTCCTCGTACAAGAAGAGGTTGCGCCCGGCCTCGCCCGCGAACGCCCGCAGCGACGCCTCGTAGCCGAGCCGGTGGTCGAGCGATTCCCCGAGCCCGAGCGGCGCGTAGACGTGGAGCGGGTGCACGCGCGGCCCGATCTCGGTGAGCAGCCGCGCCGCGTCGAGAGCCGCCTCCGTGCGCTCGGCGGCCGGAGCGAGGCCCGCGGCGGCGAAGTCGGCCCCCAGGTCCCGAATCGCGCGCGCGGCGTCTCCGTCCGAGCCCACGGGCTCGAAGAGCGCGAGCACCAGCGCCCGCCGGCCGCTCTCGGCCTCCGCCAGCACGCGAGCCGGGCACGCGAGCGCCACGTCGTCGCCGTGGGGCGCTATGAAGAGAGAGTCGTAGTGTTCGAGCCGGGCCGGGTCGAGCGGGCTCACCGCAGCCGCACGATCCGCGCGACGGGCGGCAGGCAGCGCGCCTCGTCGCACGCCTGGTAGGCGAGCTCGACGCTCACGGCGCCGCCGCCGCGCCGCTCGATCTCGCCTTCGATCACCACCCGGCCCGTGTAGACGGGCACGGCGCCCGCCCCGCCGTCCCACGCGGCGCCGGCCGGATAGCGCACGCCGCGGACGCCGCCGATGACGCCCTTCACGCGCAGCGGGGCGAGGCCCGCGCCGGCCGGGCTCGCGCTCACGTGCCAGCCCTTCTTCACGGCCAGCTCGATCCGGAACGGCTTCCACTCCTCGTCTTCGCTCGTCCCGAGCCGCCCGTCGATCTCGACGGCCGCGTACGCCTCCTCCTCGAGCGCCTCGCTCGCGCTCGCGGCGGCGGCGGCCTTCTCCGCAACGGGAGCACTCGCAGGCGCAGCGGCGGCCAGCGGACGCGTGGCGGCTTCGGGAAGCGCCCGAAGCCGCTCGTGCGCCCGGACCAGCGTCACGTGCGCGAGCGGCGCCTCGCTCATCCCTTCCGCGAACGCTCCGATCGTCGCCTCGGCGTGCCGGCGGTGAGACGCGTCGCCCGTCCGCCGCGCGAGCTCCACCGCGTTCAGCGCAGCGATGCCGTTGCCGGAGGCGACGGCGCCGTCGAACGCCGTCTTGGCTCGCAGCAGCAGGTGCTCGTCGGCGCCGGCGGAGAAGTAGCCTCCCCCGTCCGGATCGGCGAGCCTGCGCTCCTGCTCCTCGCTCAGGCGGAGGGCTTGCTCGAGCCAGCGCGGCTCGCCGGTGGCCGCGTGCAGCTCGAGCAGGCCCTCCACCACGAACGCGTAGTCGTCGAGGTAGGCCGCGATGGCCGCCCGGCCCGCGCGCCACGTGTGCAGCAGGGTTCCCGTCGCGGGATCCCGGAGCGTCGTCAGCAGGAAGGACGCGGCACGCTCGGCCGCGGCCAGGTAGCGCGGCTCGCGCAGCAGCGCCGAGGCCCGCGCGAGCGCCCCGATCATCAGCCCGTTCCAGTCGGCGAGCACCTTGTCGTCGACGAGCGGCCGCTCGCGCGCCTCGCGCGCCGCGAGCAGCGCCTTGCGCCCGGGCTCGAGCCGCCGCAGCAGCTCGGCCTCGGCGAGCCCGCCGGTGCGCGCCTGCTCCGAGTACGGGGCCGGGACGTAGACGACGTAGCGGTCGGCTTCGAACGTCGGCTCGCCCTCGAGGCCGTGCACCACGCGGAACAGCCGCCCGTCCTCCCCCTGGAGCACCGCGTCGAGCTCCGCCGCGGTCCAAGTGTAGTAGGCGCCCTCGTGGCCGTCCGTCTCGGCGTCGATCGCCGACAGGAAGCCGCCCTCGTCGCCGGTGAGCTCGCGCAGGACGAAGTCGAGCGTCCGCCGGGCCACCCGCTCGAAGCCCGCGCCCTCGGCATGAGGCGCGACCTCGGCGTACAGCCGCGCGAGCGCCGCGTTGTCGTAGAGCATCTTCTCGAAGTGCGGCACGAGCCAGGCTTCGTCGGTCGAGTAGCGGTGGAAGCCGCCGGCGAGCTGGTCCATCAGGCCGCCGCGGGCCATCGCGTCGAGCGTGGCCACCAGCATCTCGCGCGCCTCGTCCGACGCGATGCGATCGAGCAGGAAGCAGAGATTGGCGGGCGAGGGGAACTTCGGCGCCTGGCCGAAGCCGCCCCACTGCGGGTCGAAGCGGGCGGCGAGCGCGGCCTGCGTCGCCGTCGCCAGCTCTTCCGCGGGCGGGGCGCCGCCCCCGCCGCGCACGGCGCCCAGGTGCTGCTCCATCGCCTGCACCACCGCTTCGGCCTGCTGCAGCAGCTCCGTGCGGCGGAACAGCCACGCCTGGCGCAGGCCCTGCAGCACGCGCGGGAAGCCCGGCCGACCGCGCGCGTCCTCCGGCGGGAAGTAGGTGCCGGCGAAGAAGGGCTTGCGGTCCGGCGTCAGGAACACCGAGTTGGGCCAGCCGCCCGAGCGCGTGATGAGCTGGGTCGCGCCCATGTAGATCTCGTCGACCTCGGGGCGCTCCTCGCGGTCCACCTTGATGCAGACGAAGCCCTCGTTGAGCTGGCGCGCGATCTCGGGGTTCGAGAAGCTCTCGCGCTCCATCACGTGGCACCAGTAGCAGGTCGAGTAGCCGACCG